>JAGROX010000014.1:0-40281 GCA_020440025.1 Verrucomicrobiia bacterium | reverse complement strand
CAGAGCCTCGCCGAAGCCACCCTTCCCCCCACCAGGGCCACCCAACGCCATTATCATCAGTTGGCCGAGGAACTCTATTTTATTCTCGAAGGTACGGGAATGATGGAAATCAATGGCGAAGTGCGTAAGGTTCGCCCCGGCGACGGCGTCCTGATTCCCCCGGGAGCCTGGCATCAGATCACCGCCGATGCCGACACCACGCTTCGTTTTCTCTGCTGCTGCTCCCCTCCCTACTCTCACGACGATACCTATTTCGATTGATTCACGCGCCCACGTTCCCTGATTTTCTCTCATGAAATGCGACCTGCCCCGCTATCTGACGACCTCCTTGGCCGCGCTCGCCGCGACCGGTTTGCTCTCATCCTGCTTCAGCAATCAGCCAGTCTACAGTGGCTTCGCCAGTAAACTGGGAGATCCCCTCAGCGCGCTGGAGGAGGAGCCCCCGCCAACGCCGCCGAATATGCTCATGGATCCCATCCAAGAGCGCTACGGCGCCTTCAGCGTCCGTTTCATCGAGGATCTCACTGCGAGTTCCGACAATCACGAAGTCGATCCCGACCTCAAAGGAACTCGCAAAGATCTTCGGAGTCCGCTCCGCTGATACTCAGCCCAGCGCGACCTCTATCTTGCCGTCTTCCGTTTCCCTCACCGGGTAGGTTTTGACGGCCTCCACTGCGGGCAGCGATTTTGCCGCGCCGGTTTCCAGATCGAACTCCGCGTAGTGCCACGGACAGGCCACACAGCCGTCCTTCACATGGCCAAACGCCAACGACGCGTCTGCGTGAGTGCAGAACTCGTCGACGGCGTAAAGTTTGCCCTCATGACGGATGACGGCGATCTGCACGCCATCCACCATGTAGGCTTTGCCCCGATTTTCGGCCACGTCGGCGGCTTCGCCAATGACCTGATAGACGGGATCACTCATCGCTCGGAACTCAGGCCAGTTTGGCGTTCCACTCGGCGATGCGATCGGCCTGATCGGCAAACAAGGCCTCGGTCGAGTCGTGGATCTCAATCGCCGTGATCTTGTCGCCCTGAGCGATGCTGTCGACCACGTCCTGGCCCTTCGTCACTTCACCGAAGACCGAGTGACGGCCATTCAGGTGGGGAGTCGGTCCGTGAGTGATGAAAAACTGGCTGCCGTTGGTCCGGGGACCGGCGTTGGCCATGGAGAAAATCCCGGCCTTGTCGTGCTTCAGTTCGGGCACAAACTCATCCTCGAACTTGTAGCCCGGTCCGCCCATGCCCGTGCCGGTCGGATCGCCGCCCTGGATCATGAAATCGGCGATGACACGGTGAAACGTGATCCCATCGTAGTAGCCGCGCGAGGCCAGATTCAGGAAATTCGCGGTGGTCACCGGAACTTTGGACGAGAAAAGCGTCGCTTCGATGTCGCCTTTGTCCGTCTTCAGGGTGATTTTGATGTCTTCGACTTTGGTATCGCTCATGGGCCGAGCCAACCACAGGATTCCCTGTCGTGCAACCGCCGTTGCCTCAGGATCAAAACTCAAAACCCAGTCGAGATCGAATCGCTTCGGGCGTTTCTCCACCGTTCCGCAGCGATCGCAGCGTTTCCGACTCATCGCGCTTAGCCAATCGTTGGCCCTTGGCATCACAGATCAGCCCATGATGATGATACTCCGGCACCGGCAGGCCCAACAGAGCCTGGAGCACCCGATGCAGATGCGTGGCCTCGAACAAATCCTCGCCCCGAGTGACGCGGGTGATCCCCTGCAAGGCATCGTCCCACACCACCGCGAGATGATAACTGGTCCCGATGTCCTTCCGCACCAGCACCGCGTCGCCGAGTCGCTCCGGCTCGGCGGTGATGGTTTCGCGCCCGAGATCATGCCAGGTCAAGGCATCCGGTCCGATGGACGCGAGCGCTTTTCCCAAATCCAGACGCAACGCATGCTCCTCCCCCGCCGCGATGCGCGATTCCTGTTCGTCCGCGGAAAGCTCCCGGCAGATCCCCGGATACAGCGGGCCCTCTGCCCCGTGGGGAGCCCCGCCCGCCAGTTCGATCTCGCGCAGGATGTCCTTGCGAGTGCAAAAGCAGGGATACAAAAGCCCTCGCTCCCGCAGCCCTTCTGCGACCTTGACGTAAGCATCCAGATGCTCCGACTGACGACGCACTGGGGTTTCCCACTCCAGCCCCAGCCAGGCGAGATCCTCAAGGAGAGCTTCCTCGAAGTCGGCCCGGCAGCGGGTGAAATCGATGTCCTCCAGCCTCAACAGGAAACGTCCGCCATTCCCCTGTCGCGCCGCCGAATAGGAAAACAGCGCCGAGTAGGCATGCCCGAGATGCAAATAACCCGTCGGGCTCGGGGCAAAACGCGTGATGACGACCTCGCCCATTCCGGGAGGCTCGCCAAGAATCCGCCCCTTCGCAAGTCGCCATCCAACAGGGGCAGATCGCGGACCTAACCCTGTACAATGAGGACCGCGATGATTGCACAATCGTTCTCGCCGACCGAGATTGGCGCGTGCCCAGAAAACCTTCCACTCCGACTCCACGCCAGGCGGCCGACGAATTACTGGGCTCGCTGCGTTCTCATGCGATCACGCTGTTTGGACTGCTCGCGGTGATGTGGGCAGTGGAAATCATCGATTTCCTTTTCCCTTTCTGGCACCTCGATCATCTCGGGATCATTCCCCGCCATTCGAGCGGTCTGTTCGGGATCGTGGCAGCGCCCTTCCTCCACGGCGGTTTTTCTCATCTCGCGGCCAACTCGATCCCGTTTCTCATTCTCGGCGGCATCGTCATGCTGGGAGAGCGCGGGGTTTTCTGGGCCGTCACCATCTTCGTGACAGTGGTCGGCGGATTCGGCGTCTGGCTCCTCGCCCCCGGAGGCACGGTGCATATCGGTGCCAGCGGACTCATTTTCGGCTACCTCGGGTTTCTCATCAGCCGGGGACTATTCGAGCGGTCGCCGCTCTGGATCGCGATCGGATTCGGCCTGCTCATCGCCTACGGCGGGATGATTTTCGGCATCCTGCCGGGTCAACCGGGCATCTCATGGCAGGGCCACTTTTTCGGCTTCGTCGCCGGTATCCTCTCCGCGTGGGCGATGTTTCCGAAAGGAAAAAAACTCTACTGACCGTCTGGGAAATAACTCCCAATCGATCAATAGAGCTCAAAAGAAACGGTCTAACCTAAATTAGACTTGGTCCAAGCTGGTCACGGCACTGGGTCTGCCAGAAGTGAGATTCGACCACCTTCGGTTGAACCCGGGAAGAATCCCCAAGCAGATTGACTTTTCTGCAAATAGACGCCATCGCCGGGCACCACGCGACCCCGGTCAGGATCAAGGACCCTTACCCGGAAGATACCAGTTGATCGAACAGGCACCCAGAAACGGATGAAGGGAGTCGGCAGTTCGGGCCGACCATTGAAGAGATTGACAGCCTCCATGCTGTTGGAGGCAAGATCTCCGCCTGTAAGGTTCAAGATACCAGTTCCATCCGCAATCAGTTCATCATCGCGGACATATTTGCTTCCCGTAGCAGCGAGAACCGTCATCAATCCATCACTGTAGAGACCGCGGCGCTGCTCGGGCAGATTCCAATCCAGCTCTCCCGTCACATCAGTAGCGGACAAGTCTGCCTGGTTGAGAAGTCCCGCAACAGTTGCACGGGAGTTGGTTCTCGGAACGAGGGAATAGAAAGCGATGGACTCGTTGTCGCCCACCCAAGTTCCTGCGGCAAACCGACGCCCATCAGGTCCCCGACCGCGAACCAAAGTGGTGCCAAATCGCCTCACGATCGCTTGAAGGTAACCGGCACCATTCAGCATCAAGTCAGCCGGCTTGAGAGCGACATTCAACCTTTGAGGATCGGGATTCGAAACGGCTTGTCTCAGTTCTCCGGAATAGAGGTCATTTTCACCATCCAAATCCAGAGTCACCCGACCATCTTCCTCCAGCACTGCCGTGAGCGAGCCCAACCGGAATTCTCGGGCGAATTCGTCGTTCTCGTCAAAACGAAACCTGAGAGCCTGCCTCGCCGTGCCTATTCTCACATACCCTGAATAGATATTTCCTCGCCGGTTGAGATAGGCAATTCCTTCGATGACTCCACTCACATCGCCGTAGAGTAATCCCGACCACCGAATAGGATTCGAAATTTCGGAGCCTGCAATCACCTCAACAGCACCCAGGTAGCTACTGCCCCCATCCGTAACGACGTAGGCAAAATATCCGGTAAATCCAGCTGGGATCAGCAGATTCCGTCCCATGATCTGAACGGAGGGATCACTGACACTGACAATGGAGAGCATTCCGCCCGAATCATCATCGTTTGCGAGCGGGGCGAAGTAGGTCACTCCGTTGGTGGCCTTCACGATGTCGTCAACGGCGACAGAATTCGAGTCGCGAGAAATCCCCTGCAACGCGATTTCGATCGAGGGTTCGTCAACGTCATCGCTCTCGATCTTCAACGTCGTCTTTTTCGCCCCGATCACGGTCGGCTGGAATGTGACAGTCACTTCGAGATCTCCTGAGAAAGGATCCAGGGGACCTCCCAATTGAACATCAAAATCCGCAGCATCATCCCCAAAGACAGACACGTTGCTAACAGTCAAGGGAGCACTTCCAAGATTGCGAATCGTGAACACCATCGGACTGGTCGTGTTGACAGGGATCACACCAAAATGTCTGCTGCCGCCATCGTCCAAAGTCGTGTCCAGCGGCTGCTCCAACGTAATTTCGGGACCAGCCAGAGCATTTCTGAGCGCGATACTGGCCATCAGAATTCCATTCCCGCTGTTCACATCGAATCCGGGATCCTCGATATCGATACAACTCCCTTCGAGAATTGCCCGCAAACCGGGACCATCCAAAGCTGGGTTCCTTTGCAGTATGAGCGCGCCAATGGCCGCACAAGCAGGCGCCGCTGCACTGGTTCCATAAAACGGATTGAAATCAGCAAGCGATGTCGCACCACCATCTCCTCCGGTGATTGCTGGTGTCTGCACCAGGAGACCACCTCCTGCGAGGAAATTTCCGGGAGTGATCGGAGTTCCGTCTTCATTGAAGAACATCTGATGAGGACCATCAGACGAGGAATCATTGACCACACTCGCGGCGGAGAATGATCCGGGAACCGGTATAGACGCGTCGGACGAGGCGACACAGATACATTTGGGGGTTCCCGCATGACCAATCGTCTGACCGGCCGTTTGAAGCTCCAAGGGGCTGCCCGTGCAGGAGAGCCTCAAATAGCGAGGTGCCGCTTCGTTCGCCTTCCAAATCACAATTCGCTCCCCTTTGCGCACCCGATCTACCATTTCGATCGGCTCTTGGGTGCCTGTTTGCTCGTTGGTCGACGAGGCAACCACACGAGTTCCCGCTGCATTCAAAATGTAGAGATCGTAGTCGTTGGCCGACGAATTGTATTCATCACTCCATTGGAAAACGGCATCCGACTTGTCCTCCGTCAATCGATTGAACACCTGACCTCCAAAATCATGCACCCGACCATCGGGAAGACGGCTATTGGTACCGCCATCGAGGAAATCACCTTCCCAAGTTGTCGAGTTCCCTCTTTTCAGGCTCCCTTCGTTGCCTGAAGAGGAAAGGTAGACCACTCCACCATCCACAACTTCGTTGATGGCTTGCCCGATCTCATCATCCTGAAACTGCCACTCGTTGGGATAGGAAATGTCGTCGACAATGATCTGGCAACCGGCATCCCTGAGGAGAAGAATCGAATCGGCAAACCCTTGTTTCCCTGGACCCGCCTCAGCAAAGAAAATATCGGCGCCCGGAGCAATATCATGAACGATTTCAGACATCGCCGTTCCTTCCCCTTCATTTGAGCTGTCTCCAGTTCCGCTGCGGCCAGGCAGAACCGTGTAAGTGGAGGGCAATTCACCAGCGGCGAGCGATTCCTCCAAATGATGAACACTGTCAGAGATGACACCAATTTTGACACCGGTTCCATCAACTCCAAAACCAGCTCTCGTCTGCTGAGCCTTTTGGGCGATATCCGCCGCATTGTTGATCGGGCCAGTGTGTGAACTCTTTTCGACCGATTTTTTGATCCGCGTCACATCGGCTCTTTCGGCAAGTTCCAAAAGCGCCGCAGGAAGGACCGCGACCCGAATGACTTTCCAACGAGTCGATTGATAGCTGATCACGCCTCCCAATCGGGTAATTTCGCCGACCAGATCGGCACTGGGCACTGCCGCGATCTCCACTACCACACGACCAGACTCGTCCAGCTGGACACGGGATTTCATGTCAGGGGCCGCCTCTACGGCAGGCAACCCTTTGGCCTCGCGAGCAAGATAGATGAGACGTGATTCGAGCTTCCCTTCGGCTTCAGTCCTCTGAGATTTCTTTTGTTGAATCGCCTCGATCTGGGCTCTTGCTGTTTCGTCGATCTCCTGGCCTATTGCTATGCCGAAGGTGGAATGAACAGCGATGACGGCTGCCAATGACAGAATCTGGTATATTTTCATTTGGAGGGGCCTCGACTCTTACAAATTTCGAGAATAAGCGCGGAATTGTTCGCCTTATTATTTTACTAAGCAAGCCCGATCATTCGGTCGCTCCAACATTTATTTGCGGGCAGCACAGCCCTCGCTCTTCCTCTCATTGCGACCCGAAACAGGAGAGGAAATTCTCCACTGAGAGAACTACTCTACCCAGCTCCGCTCGCTTTTCACGTCAGCGGTGAGGGGATGAAACTCCACCTCAAAGTAGGCGTTATCGGCTTCCACTTTGATCTTCAACGGCTGGCACATGCCGGAAGGCTGAAAGACCCAGCGTCGAAAGAGCCCGCTTTGCATGTCGATCCATTCGGTCTCGCCCCAGAAAAGGAGGCTATAGCGAATGCCATCGGGCAGTTCAAAAGCCTCGTGAAACTTCATGCCCTGACGCGCAGTCTCCAGAGCACGATCCGCGGCGGTGGGTGCCTGGCCGGCATTCATGTCGATCCCCCGGGCACGCGAGGCATCGATGATCTCCTGCTGCTGGTCGATCATTTCGATGTCGCGCACCAACTGATCGAACTCCTCGCTCTCGCCGTAGGGATTGTAGAATCGGGCCGCGTGAAAACCACGTTGATCAAAGGCGATCTGGTAGGGCACCTGCTCCGCCATCGCCCGCGACCGCACCTCACGCGCCATGCGAGCCAACTCGGTGACCGGCGCGCGGGCTTCACGTTCCTTCTGAATGCCGTTGATCGTCGGGATGGCGATCCCGGCCAAAATTGCCAGGACCGTCAGGCTGATGACGATCTCGACGAGGGTAAACGCGGCACTCGATATCTCTCGAAATCCGAACCGGTCACCGGAACAATTCGTCCCATGACATCGGTTCGAAAATCGAGGCGCCAGTTTCATGTCTACCAGTTTCCGATGTCGTCCACACCCTCGCCTTCGCCGCTGTCCTCGATGCCGTTTTCGCCATTGGACCAGAGGTCGTATTTCTTCTTACTCTTGGTCGCGGGGTAGCGGTACTGATAGGGATTGCCCCACGGATCGAGCAATGCCTTTTGGTCTTCGAGATAGGCACGCCAGCGCTCGGGTTGGGGATCACTGGTGGGACGTTCGACCAAGGCATTGAGTCCCTGTTCCTGAGTGGGCGGTTTGGAGTAGTTGCCGCGCTCGTATCCTTTGATGGCGAGGTCGAGCGTGTTGAGGTCACCTTTGACTCGCTCATACTTGGCCTCGTCGAGAAAGCCGATCAGCATGTAGATGCCGGAACCGGAGAGGATGCCGATGATGGTGAGAACGATGACGAGTTCCACCAGAGTGAAACCGCGCTTGAAACGGAGGCTCGAAGGGTTGCGATGCGTTTTCATGGTCTTCTGTCTTTAAGCTAGGCTAAATCGGTTGCGGGTGTGATTTCAAGATTCCATCTCTCGACGCGGTGTCTATTTTCCTTTGATTCCCGACATCGATCCGAAGATGGTGGTCATGATGGAATAGGCCACCACGCCGACGACCACGGCCATGACAACGAGGATGGCCTGGGGCACGATGCTGGTGAGACGATTGATGCGAACGTCGAGGTCTTCGTCGTATTTTGTCGCGGCTTTGGTGAAGGCTTTACCCAACTCGCCGGTCTGTTCGCCGATGGCGATGCGATCGATAAGAGCCAGGGGGAAAGCACCGCTTTTTTCCATGCTTCGGGCGAGTGAGGTGCCCTGCCCGACATCAATGACGGCGGCTTCAAGGTGACCTTTGACGTATAGGTTGGTGGTGCCTCGCGCGATCAATTTCAGGCTGCTCAGCAGGGGCACTCCATTGTTGACCAGGTTCGCCATGGTCTGACAGAACTGGGCGTAGAATCGGCCTGAAATGACGGGACCAAAGGCCGGGATTCGCATTTTATAGGCGTCCCACCAGAGCCGACCGGCAACCGTGCCGATGTAAGCACGGAAACTCAAGACAAACGTGATCGAGATAATGAGCACCAGCCACCACCAGTTGCCCATGAAGTCGGTGAACTTGATCAACAACTCAGTGACGAGACTGAATTCCTGGCCGGTCTTGGTGATGAGGTCGGTCAGCTTCGGCATCAGCACGGTGCTGAAGACAAAGAGCAGAACGATACAACCTGCCATGAGGAAACTCGGGTAGATCATCGCGCTGGTGACGCGGCGCTGGAGCCCGAAGAGTTGTTTCAAGCTGAGAGCCAACCGACGCAGAATCTCGGTGAGAGAGCCGCTGGCCTCCCCTGCCGCCACGAGGTTTCGATAGAGGTCATCGAATGAAGGCGATGCCTTTTTGAGCGCGTTGGAAAATTTGGTTCCCTCGCGAATCTCCTCGCGAAGAATCCCGGCGATATCGCGGATCGATTTGTTGGTCTGACGCTCGTGAAGAATTCGAAGGGCTCCCTCCAACTGGACACCCGCGTCCAGTAGATCCGCCAGTTCCTCGGTGAACGAAATGATCAGCGGACGGGATAGCGCCACCGGCCCCGCGGCTTTGGCGGCTGCCTTGGCTTTGGCCTTGGCGTTTTTCGCCTCGGACTCTTCCGCCACCGGTTGCACCGAAACGGGGATGAGTGACTTCGACTCCAGTTGGCGGTAGGCCTCGGCCTTGTTGCGCACAGCCAGATTGCCGGAAACCTGTTTTCCGGTGCTGTCGATGGCGGTGTAGGCGAAAGCTGACATGGTAGAAAAGATGGAGCGTCACACGTGACTCAGTCCGTCGCGGCGGTATTGGTCAAGACCTCTTCGATCGTGGTTTTGCCCTCGGAAACTTTTTGCCAACCGTAGTCGCGCAGCATGATCATGCCATCCTTGAGCGCCTGCTCCCGCAGCTTTCCATAAGTAGCACCAGCGGTGACGAGTTCCTGCAATGCGTTGGTCATCAGGCAGATTTCCATCAGCGCCATTCGTCCACGATAGCCGGTGTTGCGACAGGCCCGGCAGCCGACCGCCTCGTGGATGTGTTCTTTTTTCTCGATGGGAAATCCGATATGTTTCAGATACTCCTCATCCAGATCGGCCGGTTTACGGCAACTGTCGCACAGTGTTCGCACCAGTCGCTGGGCGAGAAAACAACGCACCGACGACGCGATGAGGAAGGGTTCCACCCCCATGTCGAGCAGACGCGAGATCGCGCCGACAGCATCGTTGGTATGCAGGGTGCTGAAGACCAAGTGACCCGTCAAGGCGCCGCGAACGGCGATCTCGGTAGTCTCCAGGTCGCGCATTTCCCCGACCATGATGATGTTGGGATCGCCACGAAGAATGCTGCGCAATCCGCCGGCAAAGGTCAGGCCGATCTCGGGCTTTACCGCGATCTGGATGACGCCATCGAGCTTGTTTTCCACCGGGTCCTCGATGGTGACGATGCGGGTTTCCTTGGTGTTGAGAATCTTGAGGAAGGTGTAAAGCGTCGTCGATTTACCGGAACCCGTGGGCCCAGTGACGAGGATGATGCCATTGGGTTGCTTGAGTTGTTCGCGAATCGTTTTTTCGCTCTTCTCATCCAGACCCATCATCGACATGTCGAATTTCTGGCGAGTGAGGAGACGCAAGCTGACGCTCTCGCCATTCACCGACGGAATGGTGGCAACACGCACGTCGATGGGTTCGCCGTCGAGCTGCAGGTTGATGCGCCCGTCCTGCGGAAGCCGGCGCTCGGCGATGTCGAGTTGCGCCATGATTTTCAGACGCGAAATCAGCGAGGCCTGAAGCGACCGGATATTCGGCGGCACGGTGACTTCCTGGAGGGCGCCGTCGATGCGATAGCGAATCCGCAGATCTTTTTCCAGTGGCTCGATGTGAATGTCAGTGGCGCGCTCCTTGAGGGCTTCGCGGAAAACCTGGTTCACGAAATTCATGACCGAGGCTTCCTCATCCTCCTCATCGAGCAAGGTCACCTCCTGCCCCATCTCGTCATCGTCGCCCACCGCCTCGCGTCCCTCGATCAGTTCGTCGAAATGCTCCGCACCCACGCCGTAGCCACGACGCAGGCCTTCCATGATCTGGTAGCGGGTCGACACGGCCCAGGTCACGTGCTTGTGGAGATCCCGACCAACCGCTTGTTTCGCCTTCAGGTCGAAAGGATCGTAGGTCATCAGACACACGTCCTTGCCGTCCAGTCGGCCGGGCAGCAATCGATGACGAAGAGCCAGCTTGGCGGGAAAGCGATTGTGGAGCGGCTGGGTCAGGTCCAGTTCCGACTCGGCCAGATAATCCAGCCCGGTGGCCTTCGCAAGATGCTCCGTAAACTCGATTTCATCGACCAAGTCGGCATCGAGCAGCGCCTCCACGAGTGACCCCTGCCGGGAGGCGGCCTCTTGCAGCACCTGCTCGCAGCGAAGGCGATCCCGGCAGCCGCTCTCGATGGCGATCTTGGTAACGAGGGGAACAAGGGACATGTCGGAAATGAAAGAGGCGAAGGTAAATGACGGGAGAAGGAGTCCCTCTCTACCGAGACGGCTCCAGATGAAAATGACAATGGTGACCGCGGTCCATCCAGTGGCCGGAAGACTATTCGGCAATCAAACCCCCGGCAAGCCCATTGGTTGTGATCATTTTCCAGCCAGAAATCCATCAAATCGGCCCCGGAATCAAAAATCTTCTTGCCTAGTGTATATGTTCAATATAAACAGTAATCACGCAGCAAGAAAACCCACTGCCTGAACCAAATGAAAACTCGAATCAAAAAAACTCTCATGACTTTCACCGTCTGCCTTTTGACGGTGGCGGCTCAACATTCCGCCTTCAGCGCCGATCTCGACCCCGCAGCAGTCGCGGCCGCGAAAAAGATGATGTCTGTCATGGAGATCCAGAAACAGATGGCTCCTGCCATGGAAGGCATGAAACAAATGCAAAATGCGATGCTCGAACAACAGGGCCTGAGCGACGAACAAAAGGCTCAAGCCTTGGAACTCATGGAAGCGTCGACGGCGGAGGTCGAAAAGATTCTGAACTGGGAGAACTTGGAGCCGATGCTCGTTCGAGTTTACGTGTCGACCTTTTCCGCCGACGAAATGAATCGCCTCAGTGCGTTTTTTGAAAGTCCGGACGGTCGGGTGTTTGTCGAAAAACAACCCCAACTCCAAGCGGCGATGATGATGGAGATGCAAAAGCTGATGACCACCCTGATGCCGAAGATTCAAAAGTCGACTCAGGAGGCCATCGAACGCATCAAGAACGCCCCGCCCCAGAACTGAACTCCGAGACGGTCGTTCCAGGCTCCTCGCATTGATTGATGACGCTTCCATGTCCGAAGAAAAATCGACAGCTCTCCTGATCGGTCCCATCTCGCCAGCAGCGTCGGGACCACTCTATCAGCAGATCGTCGATGGCTTCCGACGCGCCATCAGCGAGGGACGCCTGGCACCCGGACTGGCTCTGCCTTCCTTTCGTGCTCTGGCCGAGGATCTCATGGTCAGCCTCATCACGGTGAAGCGAGCCTACGAAGAACTCGAGCGCGAGGGCATCGTCTATCGGCGTCAGGGACTCGGCACTTTCGTCGCCGAGCAAGGCGACGAGGCCAGTCGGGACGCCAAACTGAAAACCGCCCGAGAACTTTTTGCCCGCGCCGCCCGGGAAGCGACTGAAGCCGGATTGGATGACGCCGAAATCGAAGCCCTTGCCTTGGAAGGCATACGCGAACCCAAATCGAAACCATCATGAGCCAGGTCTCCCCCTCTGAAAACGCCATCGAGATTCGTGGTCTGCGAAAGCATTTCCCCTCTTTCGATCTCGGGCCGCTCGACATGACCATCCCCCGCGGATCCATCTATGGATTTGTCGGGCCCAATGGTGCCGGGAAGAGCACCACCATTGATCTCATCTTCGGGATGGGCAGAGCCGAAGCGGGAACGATTTCAGTTTGTGGACTGGATCACGAGGCAGACGAGGTGGCGATGAAACGCCGCACCGCCTATGTCAGTCCGGAACTCGAATACTCCCAGTGGGGGCGCATCCACAAAGCCGCGCGATTCATCAGGGGATTCTACCCCGACACTTGGGATGATGCCCATTTTCAGGAACTGATCGATCACTTCGGACTCGAACTCGATGCCAAGATTGCCACGCTCTCATTCGGATCAAAAACCAAGCTCGCCATCTGTCTGGCCCTCGCCCGTCGACCGGAAGTGCTCATTCTCGACGAACCCACCACGGGACTCGATGCCATCGCGAAACAGGAACTGTTTACCCAACTGCTCGCCCTGGTGCAGGACTCCAGTCGGACCATCCTCATTTCTTCGCACAGTCTCTCCGACGTCGAACGGTTCGCCGATCACCTCGGCATCATTCGCGATGGGGTCATGCTGCACGAAGGGCCGATCCATGAAATCGTGGAACGCTACTGTCTCGTGGATTTCACTACCGTCGAAGAAACCGACTATGTCTGCGGAGAAGGCATGACCCTGATCCGACAGGAGAAAAACCGCATCCGAGTGTTGGCTGACCGCCAAACCGAGGCATTGACCGCGCTGGCCGGTCAATCAGTTGAAGACGTGAATGAGTCGCCCGTGACCTTGGAAGATCTTTTCGTGTCGCTGCTAAAAAAACCACGGAGCGGAACCAGCTGTCCCCAAGCATGAAGGCGATCATCTTTGACTACTTCCGACGCTACGGTTGGGCCTACCTACTGGGGTTCTGCACCCATGTCGGCGCGCTGATATTGTCCTGGCAATTCGGAAAATGGACCTCCCTCGCTTCCGTGCTCGGAGGCAGCGCCCTCATCCTCGTCGCCCATCTCAACCGGCATGGAGCCACCCTCACCCGGACCCTGTTGGCCCTGCCCTTACGAGCAAAAGACCTCTCCAGAGCGTGGCGATTCGTCGCCTTGGAATTTCCGACCCTGTGGTTCCTTTTGGCTCTGGCTCTCAGCATCGTCGGCAACCAACTCTTCGGCACCGCGCATCACATCACCACCGAGCGCATCCTCATCGCTGGAATCGCTCAGACCCTTCTGTTGGGGGGCGTCTTTTTCGCATTGACCGGCCTGCACCATCAGCTGGTCGGCATCAACTCCACTTGGGACTACATCCGAGCCAACTTGTTTGCAGTACTCTGGGGCATTTCGATTCCCGGATCCATTTTCATGGCTCAGGCGATCCCCAACGAATTTGATGAATTGACCCCTCTAATGTGGATCGTCGGGACGCTTCTTGCAGTCGCCACCGTGGCGGGTTGGTTCCGCGCCGACATCCTGGTGCAGCGACGCGTGGAACGATTCAGTGAAAACGCGAAACCGAATCGCGCTTCGAAAACATCACGAGATCCGAACGCCATTTCCCAGATACGAGGATTCGGCGGCATCCCATTACACATGTTCCAATTCGGCTCTCGAGCGGCACTGATGGGCCTCGCGATTCTGACGTTCAACTGGATTTTCATGTCTTTCATGCTCGGTCAGACATCCCAGATCGGAGTTTTCAAGGAGATGTCGGACACCAATCTGGTCGAGAAAGGTCCGGATCTCTCGATCATGACAGGACAATTGTCCTTCATCGTGCCGATCCTGAGCTTCATTTTGGTGTTTACCACCATCGGCCAACTGCGAAACTTGCGATCGCTCCCGTTGACCAGACGGACCATCACTCACTATCTCATTTTCTGGCCCATCACCTTTTCGCTTTTTTTCATCTTCGCGGCCAGTGCTGTTTTCAAATTGATTTTCTCGACAACCCCCGCGTGGCCCGATCTCGGTCTGGCAATCGCCTCATCGGCAATCGCCCTCCTTGGGATACCTCTTATCCTGAGACGAGGTTTCGGCATTCCTGCAATAGTGATCCTGATGATATTGCTTCCGGCGACTCAGCTAATTCGCACCTTTTCTGATCGACTCGATTTCGAACCCGATTTGATCGCGGCATTCGTCGCCACGATCGCAATCGCCTTGCTGCTGCTCGCCTGGTTTCTGACCTATCAACTCCTCGGAACGAATCACCCGTGGCGGGCAGGTGCCCTGCAGCTTCCGGGCCAGGCCAAGCGGATGTAACCCCATCGATCACGGCTCTTGCCAAGGGAGGGAAAATTTCTAGGATGCCCCCATGCGTTCGCTGCTCCTTCTTGTCCTTTTCTCTCCGTTCCTGATTTGCCTCAACTCATCACAAGGAGCCGAGTCAAACTGGCCTCGCCTCCGCGGAAACAATGGCAGCGGCATCGCCAGCAAACTCACGTTCCCCGCCGAATGGAAGGACTCCGATTTCCGCTGGAAGATCGATCTGCCCGGGATCGGGAATGGTTCCCCCGTCGTCTGGGGTGATCGAATTTTTCTCCTCGCCGCCAGTGAATCGCCTCCGGCAACCAAAGCGAAAGGAAAAGCCAAAAAGCCCCCGGAGAAAGGCGCGAGCGAAGCCGAACCCCAACGTTGGATGCCACTCTGCGTGAGCGCCAAGGATGGCTCCATCCTGTGGCAAAAAGAGATCGCCGAAGGCAGCTTCAAGGGACACAAATTCAACAGTCCCGCCTCCACCACTCCAGCCGTCGATGACAAACGCGTCGTCTTCACCTGGGGCACGAAGGACAAACTCACCATGATCGCCTTTTCCCATGAGGGCGAAAAGCTCTGGGAGAGCGATCTCGGACCGGTCAATGGCGGACACGGTTTTGCCGCCTCTCCAATGCTGCTCGGCGACCTCGTCATCCTGAACAACGATCAGGAAAAACAGGCCGGCAACCTACTCGCCGTCGACGCGAACACGGGCGAAGTGAAATGGACCGTGAAACGCCAAAGCGAACGCATCAGCTACTCGGTTCCCTGCGTCTTCGACGCCAATGGCCGCCAGTTGCTCATGTTCACCAACTGGCAGCACGGGTTCAGCGTCATCGATCCCAAGGATGGCTCGGTCGTCGCCGAGTTGAGTGTTTTTAACAAGGACAAGGGTATCAACGAGCGGGCCATCAGCTCCCCGGTGGTCTATCAGGATCTCGTCATCGGCACCTGCGGCTTCACCGGCAATCCCAAGCACTGCGTCGCCGTGCGGATGAACGCCCAGAACGAACTCGAAGAAGTCTGGCGCAACGAACGCAATGCGCCTCACATTCCCAGTGTCATCGTCGTCGGCGATCAATGTTTCCTCTGGGACGATGCCGGCATCGTCACTTGCGTCCGCGCCGCCACCGGCGAGGAACTTTGGAAAGGTCGCGTGCCAGGAGTCGAGGGCGTCTGCATGGGTTCCCCCGTCAGCGACGGCGAGAAGATTTTCTGCGTCGACGAAAGCGGCATTGTCCACGCCATCGCCGTGGCCGATGAGCTCAAGCCGCTCGGTAAAAATGCCCTCGGCGATCTCTGCCGGACCACTCCAGCCATCGGCAATGGAGCCATGTTTGTGCGGACCTATGGAAAGCTGTTTGCGGTGAATGCCGCCCCCTGATTCGGCGCAGATCGGCCAGATTTTATCCGTGGCTTCCGCGCTTTCCGTGGCTACAACCCTCATCATGAAACTCTCATATCCCTCGCTCTTTGCTTTCTGTTTCCTCGCCAGCATGGTCGTCGCCAAAGCATCCCCCGACGTGGCCCCGGAAGGCTTCACCTCTCTCTTCAACGGCAAGGATCTCTCCAGTTGGAAAATTCCGGAAGGCGACAACGGGCACTGGAAAGTCGTCGATGGTGTCATCGACTACGACGCGCAATCGGAAGCCAAGGATGAAAAACACCTCTGGTCGGCCGAGGAATACGGCGACTTCGAGCTCATCATCGAGTGGCGTCTCAAGGAGACCACCGGATTCTATGATGTCCCCTATGTCCTGCCTGATGGAACGACCGTCAAAGGTCCCGACGGCAAGAATCTGACCCATGCCATCAAAAACGCCGACTCAGGTATTTACCTCCGTGGCACCTCGAAGGCTCAGCTCAATATCTGGTGCTGGCCCATCGGTTCGGGCGAAGTCTACGGCTATCGCAACGACCCCAAACAGTCACCCGAGGTTCGTGCTGGCGTGACGCCCAAGCTGAATCCCGACAATCCTGTCGGCTCGTGGAACAAATTCCACATCACCCTGAAAGGCGACCGCCTGACCGTGATCTCAAACGGCTACCCCATCATCGAAGACGCCCAGCTTCCCGAGATCCCCGAAAAGGGTGCCATCGCCCTCCAACATCACGGCGGCAAAAAGCCCGACGGCGAATTCTCACCCGCCTCCAGCCTGGTTCAGTTTCGGAATATCTTTATCAAGAAGCTGGATTGACGGCAGCCTCGTAGCATGGGCTATCAGCCCGTGCCCGTCCTCGTGGGATTGCATCCCGCGAGTCACCCATTGTAGAGTCCTCCCATGCGACTCAATCTGGACCCGCCTCCCGGCTTCGGTGGTCTCAGGGACGACCTGCCCGTCACCTTCTACCGCCGACACCTGCCACATTGGCGGCAGGAGCGAGCAACCTATTTCACGACCTTCCGGCTCGGTGATTCCCTGCCCGCATCAGCCATTGCAGACTTCGAATCCATCAGGAAGGAATGGGAAACGCGCCATCACCCTGAGCCACTCAATCCGCAACAAACCACCGACCTCGCCATCGAACTCAGTCGGCGGGCCGAGCATTGGCTCGACCAAGGGCATGGCAGCTGCCTCTTCAAGAATCCCGATCATCGCACTATCATAGAAAATGCGATGAGGTTTTTCGATACTTCGGCTCCGTCACCGCGCTACGAACTCGGTGCCTATGTCGTGATGCCGAATCATGTGCATTGTCTGATTCGTCCCCTTTCGGCTGAAGAGTTCCCGCTGGAGACCCTCGAAGGCAGTTGGAAGCGGTTTGTCAGTCGCGAAATCAATCGTTTGCAGGGAACCTCTGGTTCGATCTGGTTTCAGGAGAGCTATGATCGGATCGTGAGGGATGCGGAGCATCTCTACCGTTGTCTCCAATACATTGGGAGAAATCCTTTGAAGGCAAACTTGAGAGAGGGCGAGTTCGCTCGCTGGGTGAGCCCAACTTGGGAGGAATTTGGTTGGAGATTTCGGGCTCGCTGAGTGATCGAGTGACTCGCGGACTGGAAGCCCACGGGGACAGGCACGGGATACAATCCCATGCTACGGCGCTTTCAACGCTTGCCTGAAGCCAGTGGCGTAGCATGGAGTTTTACTCCGTGCCTGTCCCCGCTGGATTGTATCCCGCGAGTCACGCATCCTTCCGACCGCACCCATAGGCCGAAAACACCCGCTCGATTTCGTCGCGAACGCGGCGGAAGACGTGCATCTGGCCTTCCTTGTCGCCAGAGGCATGGGCGGGATCTTCGAAACCCCAGTGGTATCGCCGCACCTGACCGGGAAAACTCGGGCAGGCCTGGTCGGCATTGCCGCAAACGGTGATCACGGTCTCGACGTCCTGATCGAGAAATTCGTCGAGCGACTTCGACCGGGCATCGCTGATGTCGATGCCGACTTCGGCCATCACCTCGATCGACAAGGGATGGACGTAGCCACTCGGCACCGAACCGGCACTGGCGACTCGGAGACTGTCACCGGCAGCTTTTTGTAGAAAGGCCTCAGCCATCTGGGAACGACAGGAATTTCCCGTGCAAAGAATCAAAACCAGGGGAGCAGCGGCGGATTGGGATAGTTCACTCATATTGACCCTGAGCGGAATTCCGGATGCCTAAATTGTCAATCGGTGGTTTGGTAACAAATCGTCACCGTGACCACCGACTCTCCAGCACCCACCTCCGTCAAACCTTCCGCCATTGGTCTCGAAAAGGACGATTGGATCGCTTGGCTGTCGTCACAGGGCGAGCCCGCCTTCCGTGCCCAGCAGATTCTCGACTGGCTGTTTCGCAAGCGGGTCGACTCCTTCGACGCGATGACGAATCTCGGCGCTGGACTGCGCCAGGCCCTGGCCGAAAACTTTCGACTCAACCCTCTTGAGTCGCGGACCCAAGAGGGTTCAATCGACACCACCAGCAAACTGCTTTTCCGCCTTCACGACGGTCGCTACATCGAGACGGTCGTGATTCCGGCGTCGCCAGCTCTCTACGGCGAAAAATCGGATCGCCGCACGCTCTGCGTTTCCAGCCAAGTGGGTTGCGCCTACGATTGCAAATTTTGCGCCTCGGGATTGGCCGGGTTCACTCGCAATCTCGACGCGGCCGAAATCGTCGGGCAGATCCTTCAGGCCGAAAAGCTCGGCGGGGAAAAGATCAACAACCTGGTCTTCATGGGAATGGGCGAACCGCTCGCCAATTTGACCAACCTGACCAAGGCAATCCGCATCATCAACGCCGAGTGGGGCGTGGGCATCGGGGCGCGCCACCTGACGATCTCCACCAGCGGTCTCGCCCCTCAGATCGAAAAACTGGCGCAGGAACCCCTGCAGTTTCGCCTCGCGATTTCCCTGCACGGCGCCAGCGACGAAGTTCGCGAGCAGATCATGCCGGTGAACAAAAAGTATCCCATCGACCGCCTGTTCAAAGCGCTCGAAATCTGGCAAACGACTCGGAAGCAGAAGATCACTTTCGAATATATCCTCATCCAGGGCATCAACGATTCCCGGGAACAAGCCGAACTACTCGCCAAACGGGCGCGAAAGGTTCGGGCCAAGGTAAACCTGATCCCCTACAACACGGTCGAAGGACTTCCGTGGAAACGGCCCGAGGTGAAGGTGCAGGAAGCCTTTCTCGATCACCTGCTGTCAAAGGGCGTGCAGGCGACTCTGCGCCGGGAAAAGGGCCACGACATCGCGGCCGCCTGTGGTCAGTTGCGACTGAAACAGGAGACCGACGAAGGCATCATCGAGGCCCCGGTCGCGGCGGCGCGAAGTTGAGAAATTGGCGGTCGCTGTTTTTTCCAATCCACGTTACGCTTAGCGCCCCGTGAATCCGAGCATCGCCGCCACTCCCCCGTCCTCTTCCTCCTCTGCCGAGCCCAGGCTCTCCTGGCTGGCGGTGGCTGCCCTTCTGCTCGGTTTGTTGGGATTTGCCACCATCCTGCTGCTGGGAATCATCCCGGCGGTGATCGCGCTGATCTGCGGTCATGTGGCCCTGATCAAAATCAAACACAGCCGCCAGAAGTTGCGCGGTCGATTGGCGGCCATCATCGGCCTGATCGCCGGCTACGCCACGGTGCTCCTGACGCCGCTGCTTGCCATCGGGCTTGCCGTGGCCATTCCCCTGATCGACAGCAGCCACAAACAAAACCAGGAACGCAGTCGGCTGGATCATGCTTCGGAACTGTTTCGGTCGTGCGAGACTTACACCCGTGACCACAACGAACGCTACCCGGAGAACTGGGAGCAACTCCGCGGTCGCTACCTGAGCCCCACCGATCTGGAGCGCCTGCTCAAGCCACAGCACGATTCACTCTGGGAGAGTGCCGAGAAAATGATCGATCAACTTTCCCGTTCGGATGACGAAAAGACGGAATCCACTCCCGCTTTTGTACTCGTTCCCCACGAGCGTCCGATCCTTCGAGAGTTGGAAGGATCGGTCATGGTGATTCGCGAGATCGCGCCGCCTGACGTGGAGCGCATCGTGGTCGTCTACGACAACGGCGAAACGACCATGATCGCCAATCCGAACCGGGAATGAGCGAAGGCGATGGCCGCGCTTGACCGGGGCGAGTGGCGTCCTATCTTGCGCCCCTTTCGTTTTCCCAGACTGACATGCACTCTTTCCACTACCAAGACGGTTCCCTGCATTGCGAGGGCGTCGACCTCCAGTCCCTCGCCGACCAGCACGGCACGCCGCTTTACGTCTACAGTCAGGCGACGATTCTCGATCATTTCCGTCGACTCGACTCGGCCATGAGTGAGCTGGATCACCTGATCTGCTACGCCACCAAAGCGAACTCGAACCTCGCCGTCCTCAATCTGCTCGCCAAGGAAGGCGCCGGTTTTGACATCGTCTCGGGTGGCGAACTGCAACGGGTCGAGCGGGCCGGTGGCGATCCTGGCAAATGCACTTTCGCCGGGGTTGGCAAAACCCGCGCCGAAATCGAACTCGCCCTTCGCAAAGGCATTTACTGCTTCAATGCCGAGAGCGAAGCCGAAGTCGCCTTCATCGATCAGGTCGCTGGAGAACTTGGCGTGAAGGCCCCGGTGGCATTGCGAGTGAATCCCAACGTCGACGCCCACACCCACAAATACATTTCCACCGGCAAGAGCGAGAACAAGTTCGGCATCGATTTCGAAACCATTCGCGAGGCCTACGCACGCGCCGCCGCGCTGCCGAACGTCACCGTCCGTGGTCTTCAGATGCACATCGGGTCGCAGCTGACCTCCTCGGGGCCTTTCATTGAGGCTGTGGAAAAGGTGGCGCCGCTCGTGGCGCACCTGAAAGAAACCTACGGCATCGAGTTTTTCAGCATCGGTGGCGGCATCGGCATCGTTTATCAAGACTCCCTCGCCAGCGGAAACACCGGATGGTGGGACGCCAAGGAAGACGCGGAAAAGCCGCTGACCATCGAGGAATACGCCGCACGACTGGTGCCCTTGCTGAAGCCACTCGGGCTACGAATTCTGCTGGAACCCGGTCGCTACATGGTCGGCAATGCCGGGGTCATGTTGACCCGGGTGCTCTATGAAAAGAAGGGTTCTGTCAAGACATTCAAGATCGTCGACGCCGGGATGAACGACCTCATCCGCCCCGCTCTGTATCAGGGACATCACGACATCGCTCCCCTTCGCGAGCCGGGAGCCGATGGAGCCACCGAGATGGTGGATGTCGTTGGCCCAGTCTGCGAGAGCGGCGATTTCTTTGCCCAGAATCGGGAAATTCCAGCGACGGCGGAGGGCGATTGCCTCGCGCTACTGAGTTCCGGTGCCTACGGATTCGTGATGGCGTCGAACTACAACTCCCGCGCCCTCCCTGCCGAGATCCTCGTCGATGGAGAAAAAGCCCATGTCATTCGCAAGCGCCAGACCTTCGAGGACCTGATCGCGGGCGAAGAAATTCCGGGCTGAATCTCAATTCTGAGCGATCCGCCATTCCGGGGCTTGAGATTTTGCCGGAACCATCCGAGTCTGACGCTCGTCCTTCGCATTTCGGCACCCACATCATGAAGCGGATCCTGGCAATCATTGGCATCGCAGTCGCGCTCGCGGGGGCTTTTGTCCCCCAATCCGCGGAAGCTCAACCGGACCCCCGCGATGAATACATCATCGTGAGCGGAGGACCGTCTCTGCAGGAGTGGGAGCAATATCGCCTGGAAAGCCACCGCCATGACAAGTGGTGGGGCAATTTCATCCGGACCGCCCGCATTCGGATGGATCAACTCCAGAAATACTACAAAGGCGACCTCAACATCACCTGGTTGGTCTACGGCCCCGGCTACCAGCGCCGCGCCGACGAGGACGGCGAACCGCTGATCAGCCACATCGAGAGTGTCCGGGACAAGTACAAAGTAAAACTCGTCTATTACCAAAACGGCAATGACATCATCAACTACCTCAACGAAGGCCAGAACCGCCGAAAGATGAAGGTGGGTGGTTTTGAGTATTTCGGCCACTCCAACAAGTATTGCTTCACCTTCGATTACTCGAACGCCATCCTCGGCGCCTCCACCGCCTTCCTTCACGAGCGGGACCTGAAAAACATTAAGCGGGGCGTCTTTTCCCGGGATGCTTTTTGCAAAAGCTGGGGCTGTCACTCCGGCGAAAGCTTTGCCGCCGCCTTCAAGCGCGCCACCGGAGTCAAGATGATTGGTGCCGTCGGAAAAACGGACTATTCAGACACCTACAAACTGATCCTACCCACGCTTTCTTCGCCTGGCGGGAAGTGGACGAACTAACGCTGCGCTTTAAATTCGAAGCGCCAAGATCCAAATCCGAAACAAATTCAAAAAACCAATTCACCAAGCCCCAAAAGCGTCCACTGTTTCCCGTTTCGAACCTTCCCCCATTCGAAATTGGAATTTATTTCGGATTTAGAGATTGGGATTTAGAAATTCTTTTGCCATGCACTTCGACGAACTTCAGCGCCTCTATCAACTGCCACTCTTTGATCTCCTCAAGCAGGCCCGGGCCGTGCACGAGGCCAACTGGCCGAAGAATGAAGTCCAGCTTTGCACCCTGCTGAGCATCAAGACCGGTGGTTGTTCGGAGGATTGCTCCTACTGCGCCCAGTCGGCTCGCTATGACACTCCGGTGGAAAACGAGCGCCTTCTGAGCTGCGGGGCCGTGATGGAGCGGGCTCAAGCCGCCCGAGACAATGGTTCCACCCGTTTTTGCATGGGTGCCGCGTGGAAAGGTGTCCGCGATGGAACCCAAAAATTCGACGAAGTCCTCGAAATCGTCCGCAACGTGAGCCAACTCGGGATGGAAGTCTGCGTGACTCTGGGCGAACTCGGCCCGGTCGAGGCGAAGAAGCTCCGCGAAGCCGGGGTGACCGCCTACAACCACAATATCGACACCTCGCCCGAGCACTATCCCAACATCGTCACCACTCACACCTTTCAGGATCGACTCAACACCATCGGCCACGTGCAGGATGCGGGCATGTCAGTGTGCTGCGGCGGCATCTTAGGACTGGGTGAGACCGTCGATGATCGACTTCGCATGGTCGAGGTGCTCAGCAATCTCGATCCCCAACCGGAGAGTGTGCCGATCAACAGCCTCGTGCCGATCGCCGGAACGCCCATGGGCGGCAACGATCCCATCGATACTTTTGGTCTCGTGCGCATGATTGCCGTGGCCCGCATCGCTGTTCCCGGCGCCAAAGTTCGCCTTTCCGCCGGACGCGCCCAACTCAGCGAAGAGGCTCAAGCGCTTTGCTTCTTCGCCGGGGCGAACTCCATTTTCTACGGAGACAAACTCCTGACCACGACCAATCCCCAGGCTCAGGCCGATTTGGCTCTGTTGGAAAAACTCGGGATGACCCCGCAGATGCCTTTCACCGACGTGCCAGCTCCAGCCAAGGCGACGGAGGAAGAAGCGGCCCTGGTCGAGGCTTGAGTTTTTTGGACCGATTCAACCCTGTTGAATCGGCGACCCAACCCTGTCAGGTCTGGCTGGCGCGAGGTCGAAATGTCGAGACCGCAGCGAGTGCTTC
The DNA here is from genome assembly GCA_020440025.1 of Verrucomicrobiia bacterium. GTDB lineage: Bacteria > Verrucomicrobiota > Verrucomicrobiia > Verrucomicrobiales > DEV007 > JAEUHH01. The sequence goes on along the minus strand of JAGROX010000014.1, from coordinate 16,873 downwards.
CCATTGCTTGCGCTCCTCGTCGCTGATTTCCTCGGGAATGCGGACGCGAATGTCGATGTAGAGATCACCGAAACGATCCGCGTGTTCGGGTAGTCCTCGACCGCGCAGTCGCAACTGAGTGCCGGGCTGGGTGCCGACGGGAATTTTCAGATTCAGGGGACCGTGCAGGGTCTTCAGCGGAACACTGGATCCGAGCACCGCCTCCCAAGGGGCCAGTTCGAGTTCCATGTGCAGATCCGCTCCGCGCACCTCATAGAGTGGGTGGCGCTCCAACTTCACCCGCAGAAACAGGTCGCCGGGATCGCCCCCATTCCTGCCGGGCTCACCGATCCCGGCGCAGCGAATCAACTGTCCCTGAGCGATACCTTTGGGAATGTGGACTTTGAGAGAGCTCTCCTTGGTGCCGCCGCTACCATCGGGTCGGCGCATGCGCAGTTGGCGTTCGGCTCCGGTCATCACTTCCTCGAGCTTCACCAGTAAGTCAGATTCAATGTCACTGCCGCGACTGGGCATGTCGTTCCGCCCGGAGTCGCGTTGAAATCCGCCAAAGGCTCCAAAGGGATCTCCAGCAGTCCGTGAGCCGAACATGCTTTCGAAAAAGTCACTGAAGCCCGTGCTGCCGCCAAAATGAAATTCCTGTCCGCCCTGCCCCGGGTAGGAGGAGTGATGAGCAGAGGCTCTGCCGCCCGGAGGCCTGCGGAAATCCCCGCCATCTTCCCATCCCGGACCGAGCGCGTCGTAGGTTTCCCGCTTTTGGGTGTCCCCAAGTACCTCGTAGGCCTCGTTCAACTCCTTGAACTTCTCCTCCGCCGTCGATTTGTCTTCGGCCACGTCAGGATGGTACTTCCGAGCCAGTTTCCGGAAGGCCTTTCTGATTTCATCGTGACTGGCGTCGCGATTGACGCCCAGAACTTCGTAATAATCTCGAAATTTTACCGCCATCGCTCCATTCAGGGGGTTGCTCCGGCTAATCTACCGGACCCCGGGAAGTTTTCACTCGGTTTCCCCCACATTCTGAAATGAGGCATTTTCTATTTTGATTTCTTAAATACTGGTATTATAATAATTTCCATAAACTTAGAAATTCATGGCTGACGCTCCTCCCATTCGAATCAAACAGATCCCCTCTCGCTCTGGATCCTCGCGACTGGTCTCCCTTGGAGAGGTCTCGTTGGCTCCCTCTGGAGCTGCGGAATCGATTTCGGCGCCCGTTCGCGAGAACGTCCCGGCAGCGATTCCGCCCCAAGTGTTGGGGCATTTGACCAATCTCTCTCAGCCTCGCTTGCTTTCCGCCACTCTGGAAGCGCTGCAAAAACTGCACGGCGGTTGGGGGTGGGTCATCTACCGGGTCGAAGATTCCGTCGCACTTTCTCGTGAGGAATCCGTCACCGACGAGGAACGCCCGGCGCCAGTCTTGACGCCTGAATCGATCGCCGTGGGGCCCGCGCTCCACGAACGCTATCACCAGGCTTCGGGAGAACTCGTCCTGATTGCCAGCCAGGCCGCGGCGATTTCTGCGGTGCGCTCGATGAAACCCGAGATCGAAACCTCTGAGCTAGCCGGTCAGGCTTGTCAGGTGCAGGCCGTGCCTGTTTTTGAAGGAGACATCGTCACCTGTTGCCTCTGCCGAGTTCAGGATGCTCATCAGCCCACGGGTGAGGCCAGCGCCCTCGCTGCGCTTCAGTTAACGGGCTTACTACGCATCCTTGACCAAACTCGATCCGACAGCGAACGCATTCGATCCCGATTTGGGAAAGTGGCCGCTTTCGTGGAAATGCTGGCGTCATCCGAGGGCGGCACGGACTTTGCCGAATGCTCTCGCCGCCTGGCGAATCATCTTCGAGAGATCCTGGAATGTGACACCGTCGCGTTGGCGGTCTGCCGTTTCGGCCGCACCAAAATGGCCGCGATCTCGGGAGAAACCGGACCTGCCGAGGCCCATTCACCCGGACGTCGGGCGCTGCTGGGACATCTCTCCGAGGCCATCCATCGTCGTCAGCCCCTGCTCACGCGTCGCGCCTCGCGAGACAATGCTCCCAGTGAGTCATCCGGCGCCGTTTCTTTGCAGGAATGGTTCGATCCCGCGCTCTCCTATTGCCTGCCTCTGATTGATGCCGAGGGAAATCTTCGGGGTGGCTGGGTCTTTCTCTGGAGCGAAGAACCGAAAGATTTTGAAGAAAAGGAATCGCTGATCAAGGCGGCCACTCCCGAGGTCGCTCCCCTGCTCTCATTGCTGCATCGGGCCAAACCAGGCGCAGCGGTCGGGGCATTCCTTCGACTCTGGAAACGTGGCAGCGGCAGTCAGCGACGCCTCATGACTTTTGCGGCCGTGGCAGCCATTACCGCGCTGCTGGTTCCGATCCGCTATCCGGTGGGCACCAAGTGCGAACTCCAGCCGGTGGTTCGCCGGGTCATCGCCGCTCCGTTCGATGGCATTCTCAAAAAATCCACCATCCGCGCCGGTGAAACCGTGAAAAAGGGGCAAATCCTCGCCGAGTTGGATGGTCGAGAGGTCCGTTCCGAGTTGGCTGAAGCCATCGCCCGTCGGGAACGCGCCCTGAAAGAAGCAGACACCGCGCTGGCGGCGAATCGAATCGCGGAATCCCGCATGGCTGCATTTGAAGCCGATGGATTGGGTCACGAGATCGAACGGCTAGAGTATCGGCAGGAACATCTGCAGGTTCGCTCGCCCATCGATGGTCTGGTGCTCCAAGGCGATCTGGAAAGATCCGAAGGCGCCCCATTGCACATGGGTGATCCTCTTTTCGAAGTCGGCCCTCTGGATCGACTGATCGTGGAATTCGCGGTCAACGCCACCGACATTTCCCTCATCTCAGTGGGCGACGAGGCCCAACTCAAACTGGAGGCCTACACCGACGACAAGATCGAGGCAAAGATCCTCCGCATCTCTCCCAAGTCCGAGTTTCGCGGCGACTCCAATGTGTTCATCTGTGAAGCCGAGATCGAAAACCCTGACGCCGTTCTTCGCGCCGGTCTGGCAGGGAAAGGCAAGATCTTCGGCCCTCGTCGACCTCTCGCCTGGATCTGGGTCAGGGACGCCTGCCTCGCACTTCGCTACCATCTCTGGTAAGCGCGCGTTTCAGAAACTGACTTTCGTTCTCCCATGAAGCCATCCACTCCCAGCCCGGACTTTGCGGTCCGCGAAATCGAGGTCACCACGCCTCGGATTCGCGAGGATCTGCGTTGGACATTTCAGGAGATCGCCGGCGAAGGAAGCTACCTGCTGGAGGATCCTCTGAGTGGGAAGTTTTTTCGACTCGGGCGACGAGAACACCATTTTGTGAAATCTCTCGATGGTCGACGTACCATCGCGGAAATCGTGGCCGACTTTGCCTCGGGGAGCGAAGAGATGTCTCTCGATGCCAACCAAGCAGGTTCGCTGGTCAGAATGTTGATCGATGCCGGTCTCGTGGTCAGCGGTGACAGCGAACACGCTCATCGTGTCTGGGACGAGGTGAACCGCCCTCGAGAGAATCAGCAATTGCTGGGACGGATGGGCCAGGTGCTTTTCCTTCGGTTACCCTTGGGAAACCCTGACCGTTTCTTTGCCTTTCTTGCTCGCCAGTTTGGCTGGCTGGTCAGTCCCGGATTCGGCCTTTTCTGGCTTCTCGTGGTCGCCTGGGGCTTCGCATCAGTCCAGCATCAGTGGGATCGCTTCTCGGCCCAAATGTCGGGTGTCTTCGATTTTGGCAATCTGTGGATGCTCGGAGGACTCTGGATCGTGCTCAAAGTCTTCCACGAATGTTGGCATGGCCTGGTGTGCCGCAAGTTCGGAGGGGCGGTGCCTGAAGCCGGGGTTTCCCTGCTGTTGCTGACGACACCACTTGGCTACGTGAATGCCTCGTCAAGCACCGCCTTTCCCTCCAAGTGGCAACGGATTGCGGTCTCCGCAGCCGGAATCTATGGCGAACTGCTGATCGCCGCCGTGGCTGCGATCATCTGGAGCCGGATCGATCCGGGTCCGCTCAGCGCGGCCCTGCATCAGGTCGTCGTCCTCTCCAGTATCACCACGGTGCTTTTCAACGCGAATCCCCTGATGCGGTTCGACGGCTACTACATTTTCTCCGACTTGATCGAGGTGCCCAACCTCTATGGGAAAGCCCAGTCGATGACCCAGTGGTTGTTCCGCCGTTGGATCCTGGGATTGAAGAAGGCCAATTTCCCTCTGCGTCCGAACGATCCCAAGTTCGTGATTACCGCGTATGGAATCGCTGCCGCTTTCTGGCGGGTGGTGGTGGTATTGGGTCTCCTGATCGCCGCTTCGGCTCTGTTCCAAGGTGCTGGGCTCATTCTCGCCATCGTGGCCGGAGCAGCGATGATTCTACAAGGGATCACGGGAGCCATTCGTTTCCTAAAGAAATCAGCGGCCGGTGAAGGACTTCGCCCTGCCCGACTCATCCTTCGGATGACAGTGATCATCGGCCTTCTGGTGGGTGGGCTTTGCCTGATTCGAGTGACGCCTTCCGTCAAAGCGCCCGCCGTGGTGCAGGACATCAGCGGAGGCGAAGTTCGGACCGAGTGTCCCGGCTTTTTGATCGAAATCGCGGTCGCTGACGGCGCAAGGGTCCAAGAGGGAGATCTGCTACTTCGCTTGGAAAACGTCGAAGAAGTTTCCCGTCTTCATCAACTTGAGCGGGACATCGACCGGAGCCGCCTGCGCCGGGATCTGTATTTGGAGCAACAACAACTGGCCTCGTGGCAGGCGGAATCCCAACACCTTTCGGCTCTGGAAGAGTCTGCCAGGGAACTCCGCGCCTATACCGACAAACTGGAAGTGAGAGCACCCCGTGCGGGAAGAGTGTTGGGACGACATCTGGAATCGCTCGAAGAGACTTGGATCGAACCCGGCACCCTGTTGCTGACGATCGATGCCGAAGACCGCAACGAACTGGTCATCCTCGCCGCTCAAGATGATTGGGACCAATTTGCCGAAGCTCAGGCCGCCGGACGTCCCTTGGAATTCCGGCCCCGGGGACGTTGGCAGACTTCCCTTGCCACTTTTCGGGAAATGACGCCGCGTGCCACCACAGACCCGACCCACTTCGCGCTGATCACTCCGGGCGATGGTCCCATCGCGGTTCGACGCAAATCGGATGGTGCCGCTTCGGGAGGCGGAAACTCACCGACTGCCAGCTTTGAACTGACCAAGCCTCGATTCGAGATTCACGCGGATCTCGAGGGTGAAGGGAGCGGTCTGCTCATGGAAGGCGAGATCGGCACTGCCGTCGCCAAGGCTTCGAGAGACCAGAGCCTGGCCGCCTTGGCGCTCCGCGAGGTCCGCAGTCGCATCGACATGCTCGTCGAAAGCCGGACCGGCCAGTAGGCAGCTTCGCGTTTCCCCCCTCTCTCTCCCATCTGATCAAGCTCGATCGCGGGCTGATAATTAATTTTCATAAATCATCATATTTTATTTGATAAACTATAATTTTCATATTTATTGTGTCTTTTCACAGATGCTTTGCCTCCAAATCCGATAAAATGAGAATGCCCAAAAAACCTCGCACGCAATCCGCTCTCCAGTTCGAAGCCTTGGAACCCCGAGTTCTCTTTGATGCTGCTCCGGAGGTCACGGTTTCCACCTCTGAAAATCTCACGGTGGCAGAGGATCAGTTCGTCAATGATGACATCCGTTTTGAGATCGAATTCGACAACACAGGAGATGCTACCGGCTACGCTCCCTATGTCGATTTTGTGGCCCCTTCCGAACTCAAGATCAAAGGAGTGACGGTCTATGGCGCGGCGGCGGAAAATCCCGGAGGCGCTTCCGTCGATCCCATTGGACGGATTGCGGCCGACGGGCAGGTAGTCGACATCACGACGGGAGTCCCGGTGGATCACCCGATGTTCGCCACCAGCATTGGCGCTCCAAGCTCCGACTATTTTGGAGGCGCTGGCTCGGGAACGGCTCCCGTTCTTTATGATGTGGGCACCAATCCTGACCTGGTGGGTCAATACGTCTACAGCGTGGAACTGCCTTTCGGATCTTTCACCACCACCAATTTCCCCGCAACCGTTCAAGTCACGACCGGTCTCGATACTGCCGACGGGATTTTGCCGAATCAGGCCTATGAACTCACGGCAGTGGGCGGATTTGCCCTCGGTCAGGATGCTCTCGATAATCCCGGAACAGTAGCCGCTCCCGCCGATGCCCCGCTATTCGGCAACCTCAGCTCCGATACCGTCTACCCCTATGTGATGGATCTGCTCAAAACGGCCTCGGTTTTCGAGGACGACGGCCCCTACACGGGCGAGATGCCCTCAGGCCCGAATTTCCCGCTGACCTACACGCTTCGGATCAACATTGCCGAAGGGGAAACCATCAACAATCTCGTCATCCAGGATCTGCTCCCCGATGACATCGCCTACACTGGTAATCTGTCCGTGACTTTTGGAGCTGGGACGTCCGGTCCGCGCAACTATACCGTCAACGCGGAGCCGACCATCAACACGGATGATCTCACCGGAGTCCCTGCCGCTGATGACACCCTCCGTATCACCATCGACAGCATCACCGGACAGGATCCCAATGCGGGAGCCTCGATCACGGTGACCTACACCGCGTTTGTTCCCTACCGCGAAGAATCCGGCACCCTGATCATCGATCCCGTCGGCGGCGAAGAGAACGATCTCGATCCGGAATACAACAACGCCAGCGTGACCGGGACTTGGAACGGGAACGCCGTCAGTGATGACGCCGGGCCCCTGCCCGGCTTCGATGCCGATGGTCTGCTCGGCGATGTCGAAACCGATTACATCATCGAAGAGCACTCCATCGCGATTCAGAAAGGCGTCGGCTTTGCTGCCGGAGGCGACCGTGCTGTTGGGGGCACCGTGAATCCTCGGGACGTGCTGGAGTACACCATGAACTTCCAGATCTCGGACTACTTCGCATTTACCGACGTGGTGGTCGATGACCTGCTCGGCGACGGCCAGGATTTTCTCCCCGGTGACGGCAGCAATGTGGTCGACGCCCTGGAAATCGTTCCCACTCTCAGTTTCCAAATGGACGGGGCAAGTGTCTCCGTCAACTTCGATCCCGGCAATTTCACCTGGGTCGAAAACGTCGATGGCACCACCGACATTCAGTTCGATGTCTATCAACAACTCATCGATTCCGGATTTATCACCGATGGCGAGGCTTTGCGGGGCGGCTTCATTCCGGACACCGGCATCCTCCCTGCCAATCTCGGCACCTTTAACGGCGGAGCTACCCAGGGAACCATCACCTATCGGGTCCAGGTCAGGGAATCCTACACCAGTGGAGGCCAGCAGCAGATCAGCCAGGGAGACAGCCTGACCAACGGCGTCACCATCTCGGGCACCAATCGAGACATCACGACCTTAGCAGCCCTGGCCACGGTAACCGATGACTCCAGCGCCGGAGTCGAACTTCCCACCGGCACCCTCACCAAAGTCGTTGAAAGTGTCTACAGTCACGGAAACATCATTCCCTTTGGCGATGACAACAATCCCACCACGGAGCCAGTCATTGGCGTGACTCCGGGTGATCTCGTCACCTACCGTATCACCTATACACTTCCCCTGACAGAGTTCGAAAATCTCCAGTTCAAGGACTTCCTTCCCCTGCCGATTTTCGATGTCTCGTCGATCGACGCCACTCAGATCTACGACTATCACGCCACCGACTCGTTCACGCAGTCGGGACGCATCAGTTGGGGACCGAATGACACCTTTGTCGGACCGAATGGCCCCGATCAACTGGGAGACGGCGGGATCGACGACAATCTGGGATACAATTCCACCACCTCCATCATCGGATCGATCGACAAGACTACCTTCGCTTCAACCAATGGCTTCGTCATCAACATCGGTGACTACCATCCCGGCGATGGTTTCGACTCTCAGACGACCACCTTGGAACTTCTCGTGACCGTTCCCGTGATCGACGGCGAATTTGCGGATCGTCTTTTCTTCACCAATCAGGTGGCCTCAACCGAGCAAAACACTCCGGGAACGTCCACCGAGACTGACGAGATCGCTCAAATCATCCTCGTCCAGCCTAAGCTGAACATCAAAAAGGGCATCACCTCAGTGACAAATCCGTCCGGTTCGTTCAGCGCCCCTGTCGGCCCGGCTGGCGTCACCTTCAACGCGCCCGGCTCCGCCAATGCGTTCACCGGAACCATCACTTCCGATGGACTGGCCAGTCAAGCGATCGACGCCAATCTCTCCAACATCGACGCCGGAGATACCGTCACCTTTTTCGTGGTGGTGGAAAACACTGGGACCAGCCAATACGGAGCCTTCGATGTTTCGATCTCCGACACCATTCCGGCTGGCTTCGCCATCCCGGGAGGCGGCGCAAATCTCCGCGTTTCCTATGGCGACGGCGCGCTTCTGACCTCGGGAGTGGACTATACCGGCGATCTTCTCTCGACTCCTCTCGAGTTGATCGATCCCGCCGCCAATCAGGGCGCTCTCGATGCCTACCACGGGACCAGCGGACAAAATCTCATCGTCATCGCCTACGATCTCGTCGTACAGAACACCGTCACCTCGCTGGAGACCCTGACCAATGTTGCCGAAGTGCAGACCTATGCCGCGAGCGAAGGCGGTTTCGATTTTGCCGATCCCGGCGAACTGCAGGACACGGCCACCGCAACCATGTCTCGGCCGGCTGCTAGCAAAGTCATCATCAACACCAGCCATGACGACACCAACAACACCGACGGCAACCGAGAGGTCGCGATTGGTGAAGTGGTGACCTATCAGGTGACTTTTCGCATTCCCGAAGGGACCTTGAACGGAGCACAGGTGATCGATTCCCTGCCCTCCGGCATGGCGTTCGTCGGCATTGACAGCATCATCGTCAGTCCAGGCCTCAGTTCGCCCTCCGGCAATTTGAATTCCGATGTGGTGGGATACTTCAATGGCACCGCCCGTCAACTCGAACTCGGCTACGCGACCGCTGGGGTCGCCGGTCTCGGCACTATCGTCAATAGCAATACTGACAACGCGGTCGCTGAAAACATTGTCGTTACCTATCGCGCGGTCGTTCTCGATACCACGGCCAACCAGATTGGAAATAATCGAAACAACGATGCCGAACTCCATTGGACCCTGGATACGGTGGATCAATCGGTACAAAGCCAGATCTCTGTCCGCGTAGTGGAGCCGGATGTGCGGGTCACCAAGTCGGTCGTTGGCTCCGTAGCCACGGTCGAGGGAGCCCAGGAAATCACCTATCGGATTCGCATTTCGAACAACAACTCGAATGTGAATGTCTCGGAGGCCTACAATGTCTCCCTGAGCGACTTGCTACCCACCGATGTCGCCTACGTGGCAGCCAGCGCCGTCTGGAACGGAATCGGCGTTGCTCCGGATGCAAGTTCACTCCAATTCCTCCCAGCCAGCGGACCGGAGGGCGAAATAGTGGCCACCTGGGCCCGGCTCGCCGTCGGAGAATTCTCCGAGATCGAAGTTACCGTCAGAATCGATGACGGACTGCCCACCGACAGGGTGATCCCGAACACCGCCAGAGTCGAATTCACTAGCCTGCCAGACACTCCGGGTGGAGGAGCTTACACCGGGTTTGATCCCACGAGTGCGAATCCCGCGCTGACGTTCGGCACCGGTGCCTTGAACGTCAATCTCAACCCCGCCAACACCGTCTACACGACTGCGGTGGAGCGAACCGGCGATCCCACCGATCCCGGCCTCGCTGCCAACGACTACCTCGTTTCGTCCGTTGTCAATGTCACGGTGGGCAATCCTGTTGGGATCGACAAAGTGATCACCGACACCTCCGAGGCTCACACCAGCCAAGACACCTCCACTGCGGGCACCGTCTCTGGAGCCATCGGCGAAGTGGTTCGCTATGAGGTCCGCATTCGCCTGCCTCAGGCGTTGAACTCTCAGCTGCAACTCGTCGATACGCTCGATCCTGGCCTGTTCTGGATCGATGCCGCCACCAATGATCTCGAGATAGCCTTGGAAGGATTCACCGTACCTGGCAATCTGGTCGCTAGCAATCCTCTGATGCCACCGGCAGATGGCACCACCTACGCGCTCGATCCCGCCCTAGTCAGCTACAACGGCACGACCAATCAGGTCACCTTCAATTTCGGCGACCTCACCAATCTGGAGACAGATTCCACTCCCGAATACATCGTGATCCGCTACAACACCATCGTTCGGAACGATGTGGGCAATGTCCGCGGAGACGTCCTGACCAACTCGGTGCAACTGCGCGAGGGTGGAGTCAACCTCGGCAGCCCGCTCGCCGTTCCCCTGACAGTGGTGGAACCGGTCCTGACCCTCACCAAATCGGATGGTGGCGTGACCACCGCCGATGCCGGAGATCTCATCACCTACACGCTGAACGTCGTCGCTTCCAGCGCGGCCAACACCGCGACCGCATTCGACCTTCGAATCGCAGACGCCGTTCCTGCGGAACTGGAAATCGTGGGGGGAGCAGTCACGGTCGTCGGATTGCCCGGCGGATCGACCGTCGTTTCCAACACCGTCATCGGGCAGAACATCGATGTCCGGATTGATCAACTCGCCCCCGGCGAATCCTTCCAGATCACCTTCCAGGCCCGCGTCCGTGACACCGGCGCCGATCAGATTCATTCTGACGAAACGGTGACCAACACCGCCACCCTCGCCTATAGTTCCCTGCCGGACGACGGCACCGACAACGGAGTCGGCGACAACACCACCGGCAACGAATCGGGAACTCCGAACACCGAGAGCGGAGAACGCCTCTACAGCACTTCCGCCAACGACGCCTTCACCACCCCGAGTCCAGTCCTGAGCAAGGTGCTGGCAAATCCCGCCGACAAGAATTTCACCATCGGTGAGGAAGTCGAATACGTCATCACTCTGCAAGTGCCGGAAGGCCGGGTCGGCTCGCCCGATGCCTGGATTCTGGACACCATTGATTCCGGTTTTGCCTTTGTCGCCGGCTCCCTGACGGTCACTCCGAGCGCCGGGATCACCGTCGGAACGGCCGGTCTGCTGGATGAATCGAACGCCACGTTTTTCACTCACACGGATCCCGGAACCGCATCCAGCGAGACGATGCGTTTCGATTTTGATTTTGTCGATTTCAACAACACCGGCGCCGCCAACGGACTGAACAACGGAACCATTGAGATTCGCTACCGTCTCCGGGTGGAAAACATCCTGACCAATCAGGAAACGGACACGCTCAACAACACGGCCGTCTTTTCTTACACCGATGAAGATGGCACGACGACCAATGTGTTGGCCGACAGCACCGGTGATCTCGATACCGTCATCACCATTGTCGAGCCCACGCTCACGGTGGACAAATCATTCTCCGCGATTCAAGCCACGCCCGATGCCGGCGACGTGGTGAGTTACCGGATCGTGGTCGACAACACCAGCGCCGAGACGGCCTATGATGTCACTTTCATCGATCAAACGCCGACTGGACTGACTTTCCTTCCCGGAACCTTCACCGCGACCCTGAATCCGGGTCAACCCTCTCAAGCCGACGTTTCAACCCTGTTTACTGTGACGGCTGGCGGCAGCATCACCGCGATCCCGGGCGCTCTCGACATCGCCGGTGGCGACGAGGTGGTCATCACCTACAACGTTTCCGTCCCCGCGACCGTCAAAGACGGCGATCTGTTCGTGAACGAAGCCGACATCGAGTGGACCACCATGGACGGCGTCGTGGCGGGCGAGAGGACCGGCGATGGCGATCCCAATAATCCCGTCAACCCCGCCAATCCGAACGACTACGAAGCCGAGGACAGTGCCCAATTCCGCGCCGATCTGACCTACGCGTTCACCAAAACCATTGAAAGCACCTCTGCCGGCCACACCGGCATCCTTGATGGCACCAGCCCGACCATCACCGACCTCACCATTGGCGAAGTCGTCACCTACCGCCTCACCGCCACGATCGGACGCGGCACGACGGATCTGGTTCAGATTCTCGACACCCTCGACATTGCCAACGGTCGTCTCGACATCCGCAATGTCACCGTGACCGCCGGTTCCGCCCTCTCGCGAACGGATGGACGGGCCTGGGACGCGGATATCACTGTCACTGATTCTCTCGGGACGGATGGCTATGATGACAGGCTCCAAATCGACTTCGGCACCGTCGTCAATGACGCCTCCGGCACCGGAGCCGCCGAACAGATCGTGATCCTCGTCCAAGCTGTCGTGGTGAACAGCCTCGAAAATCAGGATGGCGATGTCATCACCAACACCGGCCAACTACGTTTCCTCGAAGACATCGATCGCGATGGCATCCAGGAACAGCAAACCATCACTGACACCGTCGACGTGGAGATCGTCGAGCCCACGGTCACGGTAGCCAAGTCCATTCCCCTCGGTACCACGGAAGCCGATGCGGGCGATGTCGTCGGCTACCAGATCGTCATCACCAACACTTCGGACATCGATGCTTTCGATCTAACGCTTCGCGATCAATTGTCGGCCGCGATGTCACTGAATACCGGATCTTTCATCGCTGAACGGAGCGATCTGTTCAACGTCGCCAGCTTCTTCACGGTCACTGCCGGTGGCATCACTCACGCGGGAACCGGATTCGATCTCGCGGCGGGACAATCCATCACCATCACCTACAACGCGACCGTGTTGTCCACCGTCACCGACGGCCAGAGCCTGTTGAACGAAGTGGATATCGAATGGACATCACTCAACGCGGAAGCCACCGACGGTTCCGACGCTGACGAACGCGGCGGTGATGGCGATTTCGATACTCCCGCCACCGGCGTCGACGACTACGAGGACGAGGATACCGCCGAAATCACCGGCGAACTCTCGCCGCTCTATGCCTTTACCAAGGTCATTGACAGCACCTCGGCCGCCCATACCGGCATCATCAACGGGACCAATGCCACCATCACCGACCTGACGATCGGCGAAGTGGTCACCTATCGTCTCACCGCAACCCTCGGTCGCGGCACCACGCCATTGGTCCAGATCTTCGATACGCTCGACATTGCCAATGGTCGTCTCGACATTCGCAGCGTCACCGTGACGGCTGGCTCAGCTCTTTCTCGATCGGATGCGAGGGCTTGGGATGCCGATGTCTCTATTACCGATGCTCTCGGCACCGATGGCTACAACGACAGTGTCCAGATCGATTTCGGCACCGTCGTCAACGATGCTTCCGGTACCGGAGCCGACGAACAAATCGTCGTCCTCATTCAGGCGGTCGTCGTCAACACCATCGAAAACCAGGACGGTGATGTCGTCTCCAATACCGGCACTCTTTCCTTCCTCGAAGACAGCGACAACGACGGAAACGCTGATGACACCCGCACCATCACTGACACCGTCGACGTGGAGATCGTCGAGCCCACGGTCACGGTAGCCAAATCCATTCCCCTCGGCACCACGGAAGCCGATGCGGGCGATGTCGTCGGCTACCAGATCGTCATCACCAACACTTCGGACATCGATGCTTTCGATCTGACGCTTCGCGATCAATTGCCGGCCGCGATGTCACTGAATACCGGATCTTTCATCGCTGAACGGAGCGATCTGTTCAACGTCGCCAGCTTCTTCACGGTCTCTGCCGGTGGCATCACTCACGCGGGAACCGGATTCGATCTCGCGGCGGGACAATCCATCACCATCACCTACAACGCGACCGTGTTGTCCACGGTGACCGATGGGCAGAGTCTTCTCAACGAAGTGGACATCGAGTGGACATCACTCAACGCGGAAGCCACCGACGGTTCCGACGCTGACGAACGCGGCGGTGATGGCGATTTCGATACTCCCGCCACCGGTGTCGACGACTACGAGGACGAAGACACCGCCGAAATCACCGGCGAACTCTCCCCGCTCTATGATTTCACGAAGTCGGTTTTCTCGACCTCTGAAAGCCACACCGGCACCGCATTTGGCACCTCTGCCACCATCACCGACCTGGTGATCGGCGAGACCGTCACCTACCAGCTCACCGCGCAACTCGGCCGTGGCACCACGCCCAGCGTCATCATCGAGGATTTCCTCGCCCTGACCAACGGCATTCTCGACATCCGCAATGTGCGCATCGAAACCGGGGCCGCCGTGATGGTGACTTCTTCGACTCCCGTCATCACCGATTCCAATGTGGATACCTATGACGATCAGGTCCGCATCGACTTCGGTTCCGTGGTCAATGATCCCACGCTTTCCGGTGGTCCCGAGGACGAACAGATCCGCATCTTTATCGACGCGGTAGTCGTCAATGTTCTCGAAAACCAGGATGGCGACGTCATCAACAACCTCGGTCGCCTCACCGTGCTCGAAGATACGGACAACGACGGCAACGCCGACGACTCCGTTGTCCGCGAGTCCAACGTCGATGTAGAGATCGTTGAGCCTGCGATCTCCGCCACCAAATCGATCACCTCAATCCCCGCCAACCCGGATGCCGGTGACAGCGTGAGCTACGAGATCGTGATCGAGAACAGGTCAAACATTGACGCCTTCGACATCACCTTCCAGGATATCCTCCCGGCCGAGCTCGATCTCGATACCGGAAGCTTCACTGCCATCCGCCAATCTGGCTTGAGCAATGTGGCCTCCTGGTTTGCGGTCACAACTGATGACATCAATCAGGTCGGCACCGGATTCACTCTGGCAGCGGGAGATCGTATCACGATCACCTACGATGCCACCATACTCCCGACAGTTCGCGATGGTCAGGATCTCGTCAACGAGGTCGACGTCGAATGGACCTCCATCAGTGGTGTCAATGCCGATGAGCGAGGCGGCGACGGCGATCCGGACAATCCGGCAGGGCCACTCGACCCGAACGATTACGAGGTCGAATCCTCGCAGACCTTCCGTGTCGATCTCGATCCGGTCTACGCCTTCACCAAGAGCATCGAGAGCACTTCAGCGACTCACACCGGCATCAACGGGGGAACCAGCGCCACCATTACTGACCTGACCATCGGCGAAACAGTCGTCTACCGACTCACCGCTACCATCGGTCGCGGCACTACCGATGCCGTCCAGATTCTCGACACTCTCTCGATCGCCAATGGACGCCTCGATATTCGCAACGTCACCGTAACTGCCGGAGCGGCCCTCTCCCGCTCCGATAGTCGGGCCTGGGACGCCGACGTCGCCATCTCGGATGCCCTCGGTGCCGATGGTTACAACGACAGTGTTCAGATCGACTTCAACACCATCGTCAACGATCCGTCCCTCATCATCAATCCCGAGGACGAGCAGATCGTCATCCTGATCGAAGCCGTCGTCGTCAACGATCTCGAAAACCAGAGCGGCGATGTGGTGACCAACACCGGTCAACTCCGTTTCCTCCAGGATATCGATGGCGATGGCAATCAGGAGCAACAGGAAATCACCGACACCGTCGACGTCGAGATCGTCGAACCCGAAGTCACGGTTACCAAATCCGTGATCACTGCCCCGGCAAACCCGAATGCTGGCGATATCATCTCGTATCAGGTCGTCATCGAAAACAACTCCGGGGTCGATGCCTTTGAAGTCACTTTCCAGGACCTCCTGCCGGCCGATCTGAATCTGCAGACTGCCACGTTCTCCGCCACGCTGCAGCCGTCCGGCTTTGGGGTGGATGGTCGCTTTGTCCGAACCGCCAACAGCATCACCCATTTCGGGGGGGGCTTCGACCTAGCCGATGGCGAAAGCATCACCATCACCTATGACGCGATCATCCTGTCCACTGTCACCGACGGGCGGAACTTGATCAATGAGGCCGACGTCGAGTGGACCTCTCTCGACGGCACTCAAGCCGACGAACGCGGTGGCGATGGCGACTTCGACAATCCCGCCGCAGTCACCAATCCCGATGACTACGAAAACGAGGATTCCACCACGGTCGTGGCCAATCTTTCTCCCCAATATGGGTTCACCAAGGTCATCGGCAGCACCTCCGCCGCCCATACCACCGCCGCGAATGGCACCAGTCCGACGATCACTGACCTGACCATCGGAGAAACGGTAACCTATGTCCTCACCGCTTCCATCGGGGAAGGCACCACGCCCAGCGTTCAGGTAGCCGACATCCTTTCGTTGGCCAATGGTATCCTCGACATTCGCGCCGTTCGCATCACCGGGGGCTCGAATTTGACGACCTCCGTCCCCGGCGGTTTCGCCTCAGTTGTCCCAACGCTGACCGACAGCAACGTCGACACCTACACCGATCAGATCGCGATCGATTTCGGCCAGATCGTCAATGATGCCTCAGGAACCAATCCCGAGGATGGACAGATTCGGATCGAGATCGACGCAGTGGTCGTCAATGTGGTCGAAAACCAGGATGGCGATGTGGTCAACAACCTTGGTCGCCTGACGGTCCTCGAGGACGTGGACAACGATGGTGAAGCAGATGACGAGGTCATCCGCGAGGCCAACGTCGACGTGGAAATTGTCGAACCCACCGTCACGGTCGCGAAATCGATCACGACCGCTCCGGCAAATCCCGACGCTGGCGACACCATCACCTATGAGGTGGTGATCGAGAACACCTCTGACATCAACGCCTTTGATCTCACCTTCCGGGATCTCCTTCCGGCCGAATTGAACGTCGATCTCGGCAGCTTCACCGCCACCCTGAGCACGGGCAGTGTCGATGTTAGCAGCTTCTTCACAGTGACCGCTGGCCAGATCGTTCAGGCGGGTTCCGGCTTCGACCTTGCCGCCGGGGACCGCATCACTCTCACCTACGACACCACCGTTCTCTCCACGGTGCGCGATGGTCAGGATCTGATCAACGAGGCCGATGTCGAATGGACCTCTCTCGATGCCGAGGTAGTCGACGGCTCCGATGCCGACGAGCGCGGTGGTGACGGAGATTTCGACAATCCCGCCGTCGGAGTCGATGACTACGAAGACGAGAGTT
>JAGROX010000460.1 GCA_020440025.1 Verrucomicrobiia bacterium | reverse complement strand
GCGTCTATGGCGCCACCGATGAATTTGGCATTCACGCCGTCGAGAAACCCGTCCACGTTCACGACTTGCACGCTACATTACTCCATCAGTTGGGCCTCGATCACGAGGAACTGACTTACCGGTTTTCCGGCCGGGACTTCCGGCTCACGGATATCGCGGGGAAGGTGGTGAAAGGGATTCTGGCGTAGCGATTGAGCCGAGGTATCGTTGGCGTCCACCGGTCCCTCAAGGGAATGATGCCTGCTCGCTTTGAAGCGTCAGGTTTCCGGAAGTCTCACCCTCACGCCAGAATATCCTTCACCAAATGCCCATGCACGTCGGTCAGGCGGAAGGGGCGTCCGTTGTGGCGGTAGGTGAGCTTCTCGTGATCGAGGCCGAGCTGATGAAGAATGGTGGCGTGGAGGTCGTGCATGTGGACCTTGTTCTCGACCGCGAAATGGCCGAACTCGTCGGTCTCGCCATAGACCATGCCGGGCTTGAAGCCGCCACCGGCGACCCAGACGGAGAATCCGGTGGGGTTGTGATCGCGACCGGTGCCATTGGTTTGGGCGTAGGGGGTGCGACCGAACTCACCACCCCACCAGACGATGGTGTCTTCCAGAAGACCGCGCTGTTTCAGATCCTGGAGCAGACCGGCGATGGGCTTGTCGACTTTCTCGGCGTGCTCCTTGTGCTTCGGCATGTTGGAATGCTGATCCCAAGCGGGATTGTTGGAGTCGTCGGAGTAGCTGACCTGGATATAGCGCACCCCGGATTCGGCGAGGCGACGGGCCATGAGACACTGGCGGCCAAAGTCGTCAGTCGGTTTTTCATCGATCCCATACATCTTGAGGGTGGCGGCGGATTCCCGCGAAATGTCGAGCACATCAGGCGCGTTGTTTTGCATCCTCCAAGCCAGCTCGTAGGAATTGATGACCGCATCCAACTCGGAATCACCCGGAGCCTCGCGAAGCTGGGCGGCATTGACAGAACGGAGCAGATCGAACTGTCGTTGTTGGGCCGGGAGGGCGCGGGTCTCGTTGCGGAGATTCCGGATATCGGCCTCGCGGGCACTCAATCCAGCCCGACCGAGCGCGGTGCCCTGATAGATGGCGGGGAGGAAGGCGTTGCCATAGTTGCGTGGACCGCCGTTGGCCATGGCCGGGCTGATGGTGACAAAGGCGGGCAGGTTTTCGCTTTCGGTGCCGAGTCCGTAGCTGACCCAGGCGCCCATCGAGGGGAGGACCAAGCTGGTGCTACCGGTGTGGAGGAACAGGGTGGCCGGTCCGTGGGCGACGCCCTCGGTCGACATTGATTTGATGACGCAGTAGTCGTCGGTGTGCTTCGCCATGTGGGGAAACAAGTCGCTCACCCAGGTGCCGCTCTCGCCGCGTTGCTTGAAATCCCAGAGCGGCTTCATCACCCGGGCGCTGGTCCCTTTCCCGGTCTTGGCGATGGACCGCTGGTCGAGGAAATCCATCATCTTGCCGTCATCGGCGATGAGGCGCGGTTTGTGATCGTAGCTGTCGACGTGACTGACACCACCAGCCATGAACAGGAAGATCACCCGCTTGGCTTTGGGCGGCAGGTGGGGATTTCGGGGAGCGAGCGGATTGGAAACTCCCAAGTTTGCTGCGGCTCGGACCGGATCGGCGGTCA
Source organism: Verrucomicrobiia bacterium (assembly GCA_020440025.1). Taxonomy (GTDB): domain Bacteria; phylum Verrucomicrobiota; class Verrucomicrobiia; order Verrucomicrobiales; family DEV007; genus JAEUHH01. The sequence continues at coordinate 1,958 of JAGROX010000460.1, read as the reverse complement.
TTCCGGCGAGGGCGAGGGAACCGAAACCGCAGGCCATGCGTTGAAGGGCGTCGCGTCGATTGAGGGCGTAGGGGCTCATTGCTTGGAGGGTATCACGGTTCGGGGTCAATCGAGGTATCGAAAATCAAGGCAGCCGAACAGGGTTTGGAACACCTGGGCCCAAGTCTCGACGCGGTCACCTCCCTCGGTGTCGTGGGCCGGGTCGGTCGAGGATTGGAGGAAAGCCATCATGACGCGGCGTTCCTCCTCGCCCGGCAGCCGTCCCAGGGCGGTCCGGTAGGCGTAGTCGAGGCGAGCTTCGTCGCCAGGCCTGTCTGTGTCGGCGAGGGCGCGTTCGGCGGCGAGGCGGGCCTGCTCCATCACGAAGGGACTGTTGAGCAGGTAAAGCGCCTGGGGCGCCACGGTGCTGACGTTTCGCTGGCCGATGGGTTGGTTGACGTTGCCAAAGTCGAAGGCCTCGAACAGTTCGAGCCGTTTGACCCGGAAGGCCGGGGTGTAAACGCTCCGCCGGGTGTCGGCAAACACGTAGGAGTATTCCGTATTTTGAGCAGCGGTGGTGTTGGCGTCGATCGCGCCGGCGCCGCCGATGTTTGGTCCGCCCAAGGTGAGGTCGAGAGTGCCGCTCACGGCGAGGATGGCATCGCGAATCTGCTCGGCGTCGAGGCGGCGGCGAGGGAAACAGGCGAGCAGTCGGTTGTCGGGATCGATCTCGGGCGGGTTGCCCACCGCCTGCTGCCAGGTGCGTGACAGGACGATCTCACGAACCAGTCGCTTCATGGACCATCCTTCCTCGACGAACCGCGTGGCGAGGTAGTCGAGCAACTCGGGATGCGACGGCAGGTCGCCGGTGGTGCCGAAGTTCTCTGTGCTGCGGACGATGCCTTCGCCGAAGAGCCAGGTCCATGTCCGGTTTGCGAGGACACGGGCGGTGAGGGGATTGTCGGGAGACACGAGCCAGTCGGCCAACTCGCGGCGTCCGCTCTCGCGCTCATTGAACGACGGCATCTCCTTCGAGAGGCTGGCCACTTGAAGAAAGCCGCGCGGCACTTTTTCCCCGGTGTTGTGAACAATGCCTCGGATCCGGATTTCGGTGCCGTCGATTTCCTTGTCGTCGCGGACGCTCATGGCCACTGGCCGCTCGGGACCGCTGGCTTTCAGTTTTTTCAGATCATTCCCGAGAGACTTGACCCGCTTCTGGGCCTCGGCGGCAGCTTTCTCGATTTCGGGGTCGACTGAAGCGGACGCCAGATTGGCAGAGTTGAGATCTTCCTCGGAGAGCAACTGGATGGCGTCCACGTTGACGACGCCTGACGTGCCTTCATTGGAGACGAGCACAAAGCCCGCGCCGTCCTTTTCAAAGCGGTAGGTGCCGAGGGAGTGAAAGCGCCCCCCGATCAGCGGCGGTTCGGTCATGTCCACCTGCACCTCGACTTCACCTTCGGCGTGAAAAATCGTCACCGGAACGGCGGCCGCTCGGCTCGGATAAGCGGGGTAGGCGATTCGCACCTCATAGCGGCCGGTCTTGGGAATGGCGGGCACGAAGGTCAACGTTTTCTCGCCCTTTCCCCCACCCATATCGTGGAGGTAGCCTTCCCCAATGTAGGATTTGGAGAAGGTCGATGGCATCCATTCGCCAACTGCCTTGGCTTCAGTGTCGTCCACCACGATGCCGGGCAGGATGGCGGCATCGATGGGCTTGCCGGGAGCGGCTGGGTCTACATCGGACATCGCGAGGAACTTGGCCGCGACGGACTTGGCCTCGGCAAGATCCTTTTCGAGAGCGGCCACCTTGACCTCGTGGGCGGCGATGGCGGCTTCCTGCTCACCTTCGAGAGGCAGGCGGGCATCATACCAGCGAGCCACGTTGTCGGTGTCGTTGAGCAAGGTGGCGGTGCTCGCGAAGATGCCGGCCATGGCATAGTAATCACTCTGAGGAATGGGATCGAACTTGTGGTCGT
>JAGROX010000459.1:352-2649 GCA_020440025.1 Verrucomicrobiia bacterium | reverse complement strand
TGGTCGGCTATTTCTGCTGCGGCATACTCATTGCGAATACCGGGATCATCGAAATTCTGGGCGGGGGAGACTCGCACGAGGCCGTGAATCAGATGGCGGAATTCGGGGTCATGCTCCTGATGTTCGTGCTGGGCATGGAGTTCTCGGTGAGTGAATTGAGATTCCTGAGACGCTTCGCCCTCGTCGGAGGGGGCCTGCAGATGTCCATCTGCGTGTTGGTGTCGATGTCGGTGGCGCTGTTTTTTGGAATCTCCTGGGCAGGGGCCATCGTGCTCGGCGTGGCGCTGGGGATGAGTTCCACGGCGGTCAGTCTGAAAACCTTTCAGGACATGGAGCTGTCGGGAAGTCCCGGGGCGCGGTTTGCCCTCGGCGTGGCGATTTTTCAGGACCTGTTTATCATCGCTTTCCTCGTGTTTCTCCCTATTCTCCTGAGTTCAGATCACGGGGAAGGCGGGCTCATGAAACAACTGGGGCTGTTGGTGCTTCGCGGCGGCGCTTTCATGGCGCTGGCCTGGGTCAATGCTCGTTGGGTCATGCCGAGAGTGCTCCATGCGGTGGCCCGCACCCGGTCGCGTGAGTTGTTCACCCTGACCGTGGTGGGCTGTTGCGTCGGCCTCGCCTATGTGGGTGCTCTCCTGGGACTCAGCCTCGCTCTGGGCGCTTTCGTTGCCGGTCTGGCGGTCAGCGAATCGGTCTACAAGCATCGCATCCTGGCGGATATCCTGCCCATCAAAGACATCTTCCTGACGCTGTTCTTTGTGTCGGTGGGGCTCTTGATCGATCTCAAACTGGCTTTGGATAATTGGAAAATCATCCTGCTGATGACCTCTGTTCTGATCGCGGGAAAAGCGGTCTTCATCACCGGCATTGCCTACTCACTCGGGCAAATCAATCGTCCTGCGCTCCTTGGCGGCCTGTCACTCTGTAGCGCGGGAGAGTTCTCTCTCCTCCTGCTGCAAAAATCGGGCGATGCGGGCCTGTGGGAGCCGTCCCTGCAACAGGCTCTGATCGCGAGCGGCACCATTTCCATGGCCATGGTACCCGGCTTGATGCGACTGGCGAATCCGCTCGCTGACTGGATGGAAGTCAGGGGCTGGGGGCGGCGTCATGCCAGCGGTGGCTCCGTGGATTCACTGCCGATGCGAGATCGGGTGAAACAACTCAGTCGTCACGCCATCATCTGCGGATACGGACCCGTGGGGCAGGAGTTGAATCGCACGCTGCTGGGGGCCGGGGTGTCGACCTTGGTGATCGAGCTAAACGCGGACACCGTTCATCGTCTGATGAAAGAAGGGCAGGCGGTGCTCTTCGCCGATGCTGCCCACGAAGAAACCTGGACGCTGGCCCGGATCCAGGATGCGGTCCTGGTGGCCTTCACCTTTCCCGATGCGTCCACGGCGGCGGCCGCGATGCATCACGTGAGAGAGCTGAATCCCGAGATCTGCGTGCTGGCGAGAGCGCGCTTTGCCTCCGACCGGATCAGACTGGAACGCCTCGGCGCCAACGTTGTCATTCACGACGAAGGCGAAGCCGCCCGGGCGGTGGCAAAGGGCGGGCTGCAGATTGCCGCCCGCTCCGGCCAGTCTGATTGAGGTGAGATCGGGGGCAAGCCACCGCTTCCTGCCGCTGTTCGCCGAGGCCCTCGATCCCGAGTTCGATGACGTCGCCCGGCTTCAGGAAAACCGGAGGCTTCATCCCCAGTCCCACGCCAGCCGGAGTGCCGGTGGAAATGAAATCCCCCGGCAGCAGCGTCATGAACTGGCTCAGGTAGCTGATGATGGTCGGGACATTGAAAATCAGGTTCGCCGTGGTGCCGTCCTGCATCATCTTGCCATTCACCTTCAGCCACATCCGCAGATCGTTCACGTCGGCAATCTCGTCGGGAGTGGCCACGAATGGCCCGATCGGGGCAAAGCTGTCGCAGCTCTTGCCCTTCACCCACTGACCGCCGCGTTCGATCTGAAACGCCCGTTCGCTGTAGTCATTGTGCAGCACATAGCCCGCTACATGGTCCAGCGCATCGGCCTCGCTCACATAGCTGGCCTTCTTACCGATGACGACCCCCAGCTCGACCTCCCAGTCGGTCTTTTCACTGTTCCGGGGAATCACCAGATCGTCGTCCGGACCGCACATCGCGCTGGTGGCCTTGAAAAACACGATCGGCTCCGCCGGCGGCGTGGCACCGGTTTCCTCGGCGTGATCGGAGAAATTCAGGCCGATGCAAATGATCTTGCTGGGGCGGGCGATGGCCGATTCCAGGCGAGTGCCGGGTTCCAGCACCGGAGCCGAAGCGGCGT
>JAGROX010000459.1:0-220 GCA_020440025.1 Verrucomicrobiia bacterium | reverse complement strand
GAGCCGTGTCGAAGGAGTTTCATGCAAGTAGTGGTCTGGGATCGAGAATGAGAAATCAGAGATCAGTCGGAAAAAACCGGAGGGAATCCTTTCCACGTTTCCCGGCGGGCCGTCAAAGGCGGAATTGGGGGAATTTCAATCCTGGCGGCACTTTTAGACCTCGGACCCACGAAGAGAAAGGTGCCGGAGATCGCGCAAAATCTCGCATTCTCCCAGCAGT
>JAGROX010000114.1:12285-23155 GCA_020440025.1 Verrucomicrobiia bacterium | reverse complement strand
CATCTTCTGGGAAAGCATCAGGCATCCCGTGGCGCAGGAGGTGAACACGAAGTTCGCCACCCAGACTTTTCCCAACATCTCGGCACGGGTCACGGTGTCGCCCTGCTGATTCGTGAAACTGAAATCCTGGACTTCCCGATAATGATCGATGGGAACGGCAGCGACATTTCCCGCCCCGCGCTTTCCGCATCCGGACAGAACCGTGAGCGCAGCGAATGCCACCCAAACGCTGAGAAGAAGCCTGAATCCGGACCGAGTGAAAAGTGCCAACATACCAGAGGGGATACGAAACGGGAACCGGTCGCGATCCCCTCATTCATTCAGTCACGAGATTACTCTTTCGGCTTCGACGCTTCCACAAAGGCCTTCACTTTTTCCTGACTCTCATCGGACAGATTGGCGATGGGATAGGGAACGGAGCGCCCGTCAGCAAGCACCAGGACCGCGTTGGCACCCTCCACTTTCACCAGGGTAGCTTCGATGGCTTTGCCCTCTCGATTGGTCCAGGAGCCTTTGATGGAAGCCGGTTTTGCCATGCCTCCGGCTTCCTCTTTCTTCTCATCATCCGGAGAGCCGTCACCAATGTTGGCGCCATCGTTGATCCAGGTTTTGATGAGTTCGATCTGATCGGCCGAAAGCGCGGCACCGTTGCGGGGCATCCGGTCATCACTGTCATCAGTAGTGATCAACTCCATCAGCATGCTACGATCCGAACGACCGGGGCTGATCTGACCACTACTGCGAATGTGCTTTTTGATCTCGTCAGGATCGAGACTGAAGCTTCCCTTGGATTCCCCATTTCCGTGACATTTGAAACAGCGGGATTCAAAGATGGGGAGAATCTCCGTCTTGAAGTCGACCGCGCTGGCGGCGAGAGGAGCGGCAATAAGGAGGCTGAGGGCGAGAGCGAGAGATTTCATCGGACGAAATTCATCGCAGAGCTGGCCCGGGATTCAAGAGGAACCGCTACCCGCGATCACGATTTCCTGACTCCGGGCGAATAGGCGCATAGACGGGCTTGCTGGCGAGCCGTGAATTCGGGATGATGCCCCTGATGAAACGCTTTCCCCTCTTCGTCGGCTGCTTCGCAGTCTTCAGTCTCTCTCTCTGGTTGCCGCCGCACGCCTCTCTGTTGTCACAGGAAGCGGCACCCGCCAAAGCGCAACCCGGTGCCGATGTGACCAAAGCCGGCAACGATCAGGTCGCCGACATCATCAAGAACTACGAGGGCCGCGGCACCCTGGCCGACGACACCCCACCGACCCCACCCAAGGAAGCGGTGAAAGCGTTTCGGATGCGCGAGGGCTTTGAGATCGAGCTGATGGCCTCCGAGCCGGAAGTCGGGCAACCGCTTTTCATGAACTGGGATTCGCGCGGTCGCCTCTGGGTCATGCAGTATCTCCAGTATCAATTTCCCGCAGGACTAAAGATCATCGAATACGACAATCACCTGCGGGCTCAGTTTGATAAAGTCCCCGAGGCTCCGCCTCACGGAACCAAGGGCGCGGATAAAATCACGGTCTTTGAAGACACGGATGGCGACGGCGTTTTCGACACCCACAAGGATGTCATCACCGGGCTCAACATTGCCACCTCGGTGGCCATCGGTCACGGCGGGATCTGGGTGAGCAATCCGCCCTACTTGCTGTTCTATCCCGATGCCGATGGCGACGACATTCCCGATGCGGACCCGGAAGTGCGATTGGCCGGTTTCGGCATCGAGGACACGCATTCGGTGATGAACAACCTGGAGTGGGGTCCCGATGGCTGGCTCTATGGAGTCAACGGCTCCACCACCACCGGGAAGGTCAAAAACCCCGCCACCGGCGAGACCGTCGCCTGGCAGGGACAAATGGTGTGGCGCTATCATCCCGACTCCAAGGAATTCGAGATCTACGGCGAAGGCGGCGGCAACACTTTTAGTCTCGAAATCGATGCCAAGGGTCGCGTCTTCACCGGCACCAACAACGGCGACACTCGGGGCATGTATTACCCGCAGGGCAGTTACGGCATCAAAGGCTGGGGCAAACACGGGCCGCTGACCAATCCCTACGCTTTCGGCTACTTCCAGCACATGAAACACGAGGGCGACAAGGATCGCTTCGCCCAGGCCTTCTGCATCTATGAAGGCGGACTCTACCCCGAGGCTTTCGATGGCAAAATCATCGCGCCCAACTCGCTCCACAACGTGGTCTGGGTCAGCGAACGCTTTCCTGACACCTCGACCTACCGGACCGTCGATGAACCCAACCTCGTCGAAACCGACGACCGCTGGTTTCGTCCGGTATTCGCCGGAGTCGGGCCCGATGGCTGCGTCTACATGGGCGATTGGTACGATACCCGGCTCAGTCATGTGCGTCCCGTAGACGACTGGCACAAGGAAAGCGGTCGCGTGTATCGCGTCAAACCCACCGGCTCGCATCCGAAATACGAACATGGCGACATCGCCGCCCTCTCGGTGGAAAAAAAGATGGCCCTGTTCAACGATCCCAACCGCTGGGTGCGTCGCCGCGCCGTGCTCGAGCTTGGATGGAGCGGCGACACCTCCGCCACGCCCGCATTGGTCGAACTCGTCAGCGCCGACAAGGGTCAGGCGTCGCTGGAAGCCCTCTGGGCGCTGCATCTGCTCGGCGGTCTGACCGAGGAACTTGCCATCCAGTGGCTCGGTCACCAGGATGAACACTTACGCCGGTGGGTCGTTCGCCTCATCGGAGATCGCAAGGAAGCGGGAAACAATCTCGCCGACACTCTCAGCGAACTCGCCGCCAAGGAAACGCAGGTGCAGGTCCGCTCCCAACTCGCCGCCTCGGCCAAACGACTGCCGCCGGAAATCGCCATTCCCATCGTTCGTAATCTCCTTGGGCACAGCGAGGACGCCACCGACCTACATCTCCCGCTGATGAACTGGTGGGCCATCGAGGCTCACGCCGAAGATGCTCGCGATCTCGTGCTGCGCATGGTCGACGACGAGGCGACCTGGAAACTCCCGCTTTTCCGCGAAGAGATCGCCACTCGTCTGATGCGTCGCTATGCCATGGCTGGCGGTGAGGCCAACTACGCCACTTGCGCGAAGCTCCTCGCCGCCGCACCCGATGACGATGCCGCCAAGCGACTCATGACCGGCCTTCAGCTCGCCTTTCAGGGCGCGCCCATTCCCACGCTGCCCGCCGACCTGACCAAAGCCATGGACGACTACGCCGCCAAGCTCGGTGAAAACGATCTCGTCCTCGGCATCCAGCGCGGCGACAAGGAAGCGCTCAAAAAAGCCCTCGCCGTCGTCGGCAACAACGCCAGCGATCCGGTGGAACGCATTGAACTGGCCAAGCTTTTCGGCAGTGTCGCCGACGAATCTGTCGTGCCCACGCTGCTCAAGCTGCTCAGCCTCGATCAACAGAGCACCCTGAAACGGGTCGCTCTCCAGTCCTTGGCCAACTTCGGGAGCGCCAGCATTCCCACAACCATCCTCTCTCGATACGGTTCCAGTTTGCCCGCCGAACATGAGGTTCGCAGCACCGCCGACCGCGTCATGGCTGGCCGCGTCGATTGGGCCAAGCAGTTTCTGGAAAAGGTCGACCTCGCCCATATCAAGGCGCGGGATATCTCGCCTGATGTCGTTCAATTGCTCGCGCAGCACAAGGATCCCGAGATCAATGCCGCCATCGCCCGGCACTGGCCCGACATGGCACCGAAAACCTCCGAGGAAAACCAGGCTGAGATCGCCCGGATCAAAGCCATCCTTCTCGCCAAGGGAAAACCCGGCGATCCCGATGCCGGGCAACTTCACTTCCAACAGCGCTGCGCCGTCTGTCACAAGCTGTTCGAAGAAGGCAACACCGTCGCTCCCGACCTGACCGGTTACGAACGTCAGAATCTCGACTTCTGGCTGCCCAGCATGGTCGACCCCAGTCTCGAGATCCGCGAGGGCTTCGGCAACTACGTGGCCACCATGAAAGACGGCCGCGTCCTCATCGGGATGATCGCCGATCAGAATCCGCAGAATGTCACTCTGCGTGACGCTGCCAATCAAACCACCCTCCTCAGCCGTGGAGACATCGCCAGCCTCGAAGCCAGCCCGATTTCTCTGATGCCACCCGGCCTGTTGATGGGCCTTGATGAAAAACAACTCCGTGATTTCTTTGCCTATCTTCAACTGAATGCGAAGTGATCTCATGACGTTTTCCCGATTCAGCGCGCTCGCCCTCCTGCTATTTGCGCCAGGTTTCCTGTCCGCCGAGCCCACCACTCGCCCCAACATCCTCTTTCTCCTCGCCGATGACATGCGGGCAGACACCATCGCGGCAATGGGAAATCCGCGCATCGAGACGCCGAATCTCGATGCCCTCNNTTCGGCAAGTTCGATGCCGATTCCGCCCGCGCCCTGATGGACAAGCCGGTCTGCATGAACTCGAACATCCAATCCGTGTTGTTCGCTCCCGACACCCTCGACTTCTGGGTCGCCAACGCCGATTCCGAAAACGTGGCCAGCCACACGCGCTACACTCATTACAACCTCCGGGAGCTGCTCGACAAGGATTCCCTGACCACGGCTTCGGCGGACTGATCCCGAGAATCTTCTCCGGGTAAATTTTTCGGTTTTGAGGTGGCAGACCCAACGCCTGCGCCTCTAGACTCCTCCCATGAGCGAGGTTCTTAACGACACGACGACGACAAAGAAAAATTCCGGTCACGGCAATCTGGCCTTCTGGATTCTCGGAGCCATCATTGCCGCCCTGATCGTGGGATTCGTTTTCCCGCATTTTGCCAAGAAACTGGCCCTCGGCGGTGAGATCTTTCTCAATCTCCTCAAGATGATCGTGGTGCCGCTTGTGATTACCTCGGTGATGTCGGGAATCATTGGCTTGGGTGACGTGAGAAAGCTGGGAAAACCGGGAGCGGCTGCCATCGGCTACTATCTCATCACCACTCTCCTCGCTGTGATCGTGGGAATCATCGTAGTCAACGTCATCCAGCCCGGCGCGGGCATGGCCGGATCACCCGAGGTTCTCAACGCCACCGCCGAAGGCGGTCCCGTGCCAAAAAGTGCCGACGGCCCTCAAACAGTGGGCGAACTGCTTCGCAACCTCACAACTCTATTGTTCACCGACAACCTCCTCAAAAGTGCGATCGAAGTTCAACTGCTACCCCTGATCATTTTCTCCATCATCTTCGCCGCCATCTTGACCATGCACGGCACGAAATCCGAGACCCTGACACGTCTCATCAATCAAGCTAATGACGCCCTCATGGATTTCGTCCTTCTTCTCATGAAGATAGCCCCACTCGGCATTTTCTGCCTAGTGGCGGCCCGATTCGGCGAAGCGAATGCCGAGGGACAGTTGATGACGGAACTCCAGAGTGTCGGCAAATACATGGCCGCCGTGCTGACTGGCCTGTCAATCCACGGTTTCGTGACCCTACCCCTCATCCTTTGGTTTTTCACCCGACGAAATCCCTATCGATTCATCGGCCAGATGTCGAAGGCATTGGAGACCGCGTTTTCCACCGCCAGTTCCTCGGCCACGCTTCCCGTCACCATCGAGTCAGCCATCGACGAGGCGGGTGTTTCGCCTAAGTCAGTCAAATTTGTTACCCCACTCGGAGCCACCATCAACATGGACGGAACCGCGCTATACGAGGCTGTTGCTGCGATTTTCATCGCCCAAGCCTTTGGGATTCACCTAGATCTCACTCAGCAGATCATCGTTGCCATCACTGCCACTCTTGCCGCCATCGGAGCCGCGGGCATTCCCGAGGCGGGACTTATCACCATGCTCATCGTGCTAAAAGCTGTGAACCTTCCCAACGAGGGCATGGCCCTTATCATCTCGGTCGACTGGTTGCTGGATCGGTTTCGGACTACGATCAATGTCCTCGGCGACGCGATGGGCGCGGCCGTGGTGGAGAAAGCGCTGCCGCCGGAAGCCGAATCCGAAGTTGCCTTCTGAATTTAAGCCATGAGAAAATCTCTGTTCCTCATTTTGTGGGCGCTTCTCGCAGCCACATCCCTGGCCGACGCCAAGCCCAACCTGCTCTTCATCTTTCTCGATGATTTCGGGTGGAAGGATGTTGGCTACATGGGGTCGGATTTTTACGAGACGCCGAATCTCGATGCCCTCGTGGCCCGTGGCATGACCTTCACCCGCGCCACCTGCTCCTATCCCATCTGTGTCGTCAGCCGCGCCGAGATGCTCACCGGCATGCATGGCTGGGAGAACGGCATCGCCGGAATCAGCGGCTCCAAACTCGCCCCCATCGCCACCGACTGGCCCGATACCCTCGCCAAGGGCGGCTACGAAACCTGGCACGTCGGCAAATGGCACGTCAGCGGGCGCCCTTCCACCCGCGGCTATACAGACTCCGCCGGACTCTTTTCCGGCGGCGGGGGGAAATATTGGAAGGAAGGCCAACGCGACTGGAAAGACTTTCCAATCACCGGCTACCGCGGCTGGATCTTTCAGGACGACGATCCCAAGATTCAATATCCCGAAATGGGCATCGGGCTCACCCCCGACATCAGCAGCAAGTTTGCCGACGCCGCGATTTCCCTGATCGAACGAAAGCCCGAGAAGCCGTGGTTCTGTCACGTGAACTTCACCGCGCCTCACGATCCCCTCTTCATGCCGCCGGGTCTCGAGGGCAAATACCAGACCGAAGAGATGAAGCTCCCCGAGAACTTCATGCCCGATCATCCCTTCGATCACGGCAACTACGCCGGCCGCGACGAAGCCCTGCTCGACTGGCCGCGCACCGAGCACGCCATCAAAGATCTGCTGAGAGTCTACTACTCCGTCATCGATGATCTGGACACCCAGATCGGACGCATCCTTGCCGCCCTCGAGAAAACCGGACAATTGGACAACACCATCATCATTTTCTCCAGCGACCACGGCACGAGCTGCGGCTCCCACGGCCTGCGTGGTAAACAGAATCAATACGAGCACACCATCAACGTGCCTTTCATCATGGCCGGCCCGGGAATTCCCGTCGGGGTCAAAAGCGACGCCCAGATCTACCTTCGCGAACTCTACCCCACCACCTGCGATCTCACCGGAATCGAGACTCCCCGGGCAGTCACCGCCCTGAGTTTCGCCCCGATCTTGCGTGGTGAGTCAGATCAGCAACACGATGCCATCTACGGTTACTTCACCGATACCCAGCGCATGATCCGGACCGACGACGGCTGGAAACTCATTCGCTACCCGAAAGCAGATCGCTGGCAGCTTTTCAATCTGAACGACGATCCCTTCGAGCTGACCAATCTCGCCGATTCCAAAGATCCGGCCCACATCGAGAAATTTGAAGACCTTCGCAAACGCCTCGCCACTTGGCGCCGCAAGCAGAGCGACCCGCTGCGAGAAGAGTGATTCCCCAAGTCGCCGAAAGTCAAAACGATATCATGGTCCGACTTCGGGACTGAGGTTTGAATGTTCATTCGGCTTCCGCCTCGAAACGGGTCAGTTGGGTGCCAAGTCTTTGTAGTTCTTCCAAAGTCATTCAGCGAAAGAACACGAAGAGCCATACAATTGTGAATCACTTTGCTGGTTTTCTCGACCTCCGGTTGACTCAAGAGAGGGGAATCACAAGTCCCTCGCCTCGCCTAAAACTCCCAGCGCTTCACCGACCGCTTCGTTTTCGCATCGAGGTAGTCGATCAACTGGATCTCCACTGGCCCGTTCTCCAGCGGTAGATATATCCGGACAAGCTGAGTTTCTTTCTCGAGCGGCAGATTGATCGACAACTCTTCCCACTCGTTTCCGCCGTGGAGATCAAAACTGGCGACTTGCCCTTCCTTGGGGAACTCCTCTTGGGCAGTCTGTTTCCATTGCACTTTTCCGGAGCCTCCCTTCTGACTCCTAACTCTTAGCTTCAGTATCAACGGTGCCGCCGACTTGATCTGTGCACTGCCGAGGAAAGGATTCCGTTTTCCGGGCTGCAGCTCCACCACCAAGGCTCCGTTCTTGACTTCGACGGTGCACATCTTGGGAACCAGGCCTGCCTCCGGAGCCCGAGCCGCTTTGGCAGCTTGCGGCGCGTACGCAGGATTCGGTTTTGGCACCAGAGCTCCCGTGTCGGCGATGAATCCGTCGATCAGGGCATCGAGTTCCTTTACCTTATCTGGCATCGCCGCCGCGAGGTTGTTGGTCTCCCCAATATCCTTACCCAAATCATACAACTCCCGCACCTCGGGATAATCCCGATGCGGCTCAAAACGGCGGATCAGTTTCCAATCCCCTTTACGCACTGAGCAAGCAGGGATGATGTGCGGAAACCAGGTGAAATAGGCCTCGCGCTCGATGTTTCCCGTCTGGGTCAGAACCGGCATGAAAGAAAGCCCGTCCACCACGTGCTTCGCAGGCAGATCTACGCCCAATGCATCAAGCACCGTCGGATACAAATCAATCGCTCCCACGACCGCATCGCTGGTCGTTCCCGCTTCGATTTTTCCAGGCCAACGCACCATCAAGGGAACACGCTGACCTCCTTCATAAATCCGCGCCTTCCCCTCACGGAGCGGCGCATTGTTGGTGGGCCCCTCACCACCCGCCCACTTCCGCCAAGCGGCGATGGCGGCATGCTTCGGGTGATTCTCACTCAAGTTGGCAATCTTGTGATCGTCCTCGCGATTGCTATGAACGTTGCCACCGTTGTCAGAGTAGAAAACGAACAGGGTGTTCTCACTCAAACCCAGTTCGTCCAACTTCGCCATCACCCGGCCGAGGCTTTCGTCCACGCTCTTCAGCATCGACGCCATGATCGGATTCCGTTGCTCCCCTCGCGGATCAGTCTTCTTCGCAAACTCGGCGGTGTATTCCTCCTTGTGGCCCCAAGGACCATGCACGCCGTACTGCCAGAGATTCAAAAAGAACGGCTCATCCTTGTGCGCTTCGACAAACTTCAGCGCCTCGTCCGTCAGACGATCCGTGATGTACTCGCCATCCGGTCCATCGGTGATGTTGCCGACATGATGTTGACCGGTCGGACGGCCCTCAGTCGACACCTCATATGGGGAAAAATAACTCGGCGGACCGGGATCGGGTGCGCACCCCCACATGGTTTCGAATCCGTTGTGATCCGGGCGATTTTCCGACAACAATCCCAAGTGCCATTTGCCAAAGTGTCCGGTGCGATAGCCGGCATCGCGCAGCACCTCCGCCAGCGTCACGATCTCGGGATCGATGAAATTCTTGCTGTTGGCATAGATGAACTGGGCCGCCGGAGAGGCTTTTTCGGGATAACGCGGGGCGTCCGCAGGAGCCGGCGGTTGATGCCCGCTGGCACTCGTGATTCCGTGCCGAGCAGAGTGCTGACCGGAGAGAATCGAGCAACGCGTCGGCGAACACAGCGGCACCGCATAGGCGTCAGTGAACCGCATGGACTGCTTCGCCAATTTTGTCATGTTCGGCGTCTCATAGTATTTCGAGCCGTAGGGCTCGGAGTCCATCCAACCCATGTCATCGACGACAAAGAGAACCACGTTCGGTCGATAAGCGGCGCCAACCGAACCACATGCGAGCATGAAGAGAGAGAGAGTCAGGAGCTTTTTCACAGGAGAAGAGAGCGGACAAGACGCACCGACTACCGGTAGCAAATCCTATCCAGAAGGGCTTTTAGCGTGTCTGCAGGAAACCTGCAAGAGTGGAGGCAGCCTCTTCTCTTCACCAAAAAAGATCACGCCCCCTCACGAAGCGGGCTCTCGCTTTTTCACATGCAGGATGATCGGCCGAGTCGCGTGACCTCCGTCCGACGGGGTCCGCAAGAAGAAGGTTCGGGTCGAGTCGGGCACCCAGCCGGCGGCGGTGATAAAAAAGCGCTGCTCACCTGCTTTTTCGGGAATCATGAGGCCACTCAAGCCGATGTTATCGATGATCAATCCGTGAGCGAGATTTCGTCCGGAATCTTCTTTGCCGAAATCGACCTGACCCTCGAACCCGATCCGATTGGCCCGGACCATCGCGGTGATCGTTTCGCCAGGATGAATTGTCAATTCCATCGGCTTGCCTTGTTCCACCACCGGGTCGCCACTGTCTCCGTCAGGCAGAATCTCGACCAACAACTTCGGTGGCGCAGCGGCCACCGTCAGGGGGCCTCCGAGCGCCAAATCCCGGACCACCTTCTTGCCACCAATCTTGGCATTGGCGGCAAACTTCACGGCTTTCAACGCATCGGCACTCGCCGCCGGGGCATCTGCCGCGACGTAGATTGCGCCCACCGCCTCGTGCTGGCCAGCCTGAATGACGACCGGCGTGCTGGCCGTGAATCCTTCAGGTAGGCCAACCACGTTCACTTCAATTTCACCATCGAACCCGTCATGACGCTCCACCCTGAAGACCACCTCCTTGCCCGAGCCCGGCGCGAGACTGAGTCCTTTCTTGGTGTCGATATTGTGAGTGAGTTTGAAGTTCGGCTTTGGCGCCCGGATGTTCAATTGATAGGAAAAGTCTTTGCCACCAAATCCGCGCACATCACCAATGCGCGCCACGTAATCGCCATCCGAGGGCACCGTGAACGTGAGGACCGAATCGCTTCCGTAGCGTTGCTGAGGATCATCGTCATTCTCGTAGTAGAGGGTGTAGATCGGCAGACCATTCGGCACCGGCTCTTGCCCCGCTGGAATCGGACGCACCACATAGCAGGGCTCTCCGAGCGCGTGCGTTTGGCCGGATGTGTTGAACCAGTTGTGACGTTTCCCAAAACCAGGGTAGACGGTGAATCCCGAATCCGGTCCGCGCGGATCCAACCACAACTTCACGACCTCGCCATTACAATAGAGATACTCATTCAACTCCATTTCCCGCCAATTAAAGACTCGGAAATCGGTGACTTGAGAGGAGTCTTTCCCTCGAAACTCGAACCAGGAATCCCGCACCGC
>JAGROX010000114.1:0-12197 GCA_020440025.1 Verrucomicrobiia bacterium | reverse complement strand
TTGACTTCCAGAATCCAGATCTCGCCCGCCCTGGCCGAGAATCGAAAGTCGTCGGTGTCTCCCTCAACCTGGATCGCGCCGCTGATCTCGGCGGGAAGTGAAACAGGAATCGCTTCCGCTTTTTCCTCCTCCGTCACCTTGACCACTTCACGGGTCGCGGCTTTTGCGGCCTTCGGAGCCGTTGCGGATTTCGGACCCGTCTTTCCGGCATCACTTGACAGGGTTAGGTCACCGACCTGACCCTCTTCGATCGAGCCATCCATCCGGCCGGAGATGATCCGATCTCCCGCAAAAACCAGCGCGGGAGCAATGTCCGGCTGGGCCTCCCACGCCTTTATCTGAACCAACTCGGGCAAGGTCCAGAGTTTCACCGATCTATCGTCTCCGGACGACGCCAGCCATTTTCCATCATCGGAAACCACGATCTTCACCACCGCGCTTTCGTGCGCAAAGCGGGCATGGATCAACGGATTGATCTTGGGAGTCGTCAGCGAAATGAATCGATACATCCGGATGCGATTATCATCTCCGGCCGCGAAGATGAATTCCCCATCCGGAGAAAAGGTCACGGAGTATTGTTCTCCCTGCGGTTGGTTCAAGGTATCGAGCCGCTCCCCGTCAGCCACCCGCCACAGCTTCACGGTCGCATCCCCGCTGGCACTGGCCAGCACGGTGCCGTCGGGACTGAACGCGAGATCAAAGACCGCGCCATTGTGAACTTCGATGCTCCGAATCTGCTCTCCATTCTCGAGATTCCAAAGCGCGATCTTGCGATCGTAGCCCGCCGTGGCCAGAAGCTTTCCGTCGGGCGAAAACTCGGCATCGTAGAGCACATCGCGATGATAGCCGGGGCCCAACTCGCGAATCAGTTTACCACTAGCCACGTCCCAGATGGAGGCCACCCCTTTTAGGCCGGCAATGCCCGAAGCGACGACGAGATGTTTTCCGTCCTTGGAAAAATGCAGAGCGTTCACCTTTCCCGGCAAGTCGGAGAGCTTGCGAGACTCGGCGTTCTCCTGCCGAATCTCCACTTCGCCATAGCGAGCGATGGCGAAATGCTTGCCATCCGAGGAGCGCTCCATGGCGGTGATGGCACTGGCACCCGGCGCTTTCGGTAGAGAGGGAACGGTCAACATGCTGAGAATCGAGATGTCGTCGGCATCCGTTTTCGGCCCTTTGGCTCCCTCGGTGATCCAGCGCTTCAGCAGGGCAATCTCCGATTCGCTCGGCTGCGGCTCATCGCGAGGGGGCATCGGTTCCTCCGTGCCACTGGTTAGCAGTTTAATCAGGTAACTTTCCTCGGGTTTCCCCGGGCGAAGCATCACGCCCTTGGAACCGCCTTCCTCAAGATCGGAGAATCGTTCCACCGAGAAATCTCCCTCAAAGTCATCGTCGTTGTGACAGCCCGCGCAGTACTGACGCAGCAGCGGGGCGATGTTGCCATGGTAGTCGATCGGCTGCGCTTCGGCCAGAGCCGTCAGCGAAAATTGAGCCACCGCCACCAGCGCGACAGTCCTGAGTTGATCACGAAAAACCTTCATCACTTTCCTTTCTTCCATGGATCAATGTTGAAACAAAAATTCGCGGGAACTCATCAACGACCAGAACAGATCCTCAACCGCCACCCTTCTCTCCTTGGCCGGGGTCTCCGAAAGAATCCCGAGAAAGCCCTCGCGCTCTTTCTCGGTCGGGTAGCGTGCCAAACAGAGAAGATAAGCCTCATCGACCAAAGCCTTGTCGTCGGTCTTCTCCGTGATCAGCTGATCGACCACACTTCCCTTTTCTCCCAGCTTGTTGTTCACGGTATCACCATTGGAAACATGAAGCACCTGCACCAAGCTTGGTTGATTACTCCGTTCACACTCGCAGGAAATGTCCCGCTCGTTGCGGCCGAAGGTTTTCAGGAAATAGGAACTGACGGCTGAATCGTAAAGTTCGAGAGCGCGTGTTCCCTTGGGATAAAACTCTGTTTTCTGAGTGCTGCCATCCTGTAGGGCTATGGCGTCGAAATTGCTCGGCACCCCGGTGATCCCGGCGATAGCGTCGTGCAACACTTCGGCGATGAGGCGACGGGGATATTGGCGGGAATAGAAGCGATCGTCTTCCCGATTCTCGTAAAGCACTTCGCTGCTCCGCTGATAGGTCTCACTGCGGAGAATCGTGCGCATCAGCGCCTTGAGATCGAATTTCTGTTCCACGAAATCAGCGGCAAGCGCTTCCAGTAGCGGTTCATTGCTGGCGGGATTCGAGGCACGGAGATCATCCACCGGATCCACCAGTCCGACGCCGAAGAAGTTGGCCCAGACCTTGTTGACGATGCTTCGAGAAAAATGGGAATTGTTCGGCGACGTCAACCACGCAGCCAGCACTTCTCGCCTGTCATTTTCGTCATCCATGGCAATGGGTTCGGCATCCAGCGGGGCCGGCGGTTGCGGCTTGCCGGTGCGCGGTTGCATGAGATCGCCCCGCGGTTCCACATAGACGGTGCGGATGCCGTCACCATTGCGGGAATCGCCCCCCCATCCCTTGGCGCGCACTCGTGAGAAAAGGTTGGCGAAGGCGTAGTATTGATCATTGGTCCACTTTTCCAGCGGATGATCGTGGCATTTGGCACAGTTGAGCGACAGACTGAGAAAGGTCTGACTGACATTCTCAGCCATCGTTTCCGGTTCCTGATGAACCGCATAGAAATTCGTGGCGCCCTCTTTGAGGCTGCTGCCTTTCGCCGTGACCACATCGCGGGCGAAGGCATCCCAGGGACGGTTCGCCGCCACACTCTCGCGAATCCAATCGTAGTAGGCCTTCACCGCATCCGGTCGCAGATGACGACCACTCACCAGCATCATGTCAGAAATCCGATAGGCCCAGTAGTCGACAAACTCCGTTCGGGCCAACAGCGATTCGATCAGGCGGTCGCGTTTGTCGACGGCGGGATCGTCGAGAAAGGTTCGCACCTCCTCGGGAGTCGGAACCATCCCGATGGTATCGATGTAGGCTCGACGAATGAAATCGGAATCGCCCGCCTGAGGCGACGGCTTGAGATTGAGACGACGCAATTGATCCAGCACCAGATCATCGATGAAATTCCGTCGCGAGGCGTCGGCAAACACGTCGTCTGGAATCTCATTGGGCCAGGGCGACGAAATCCGGGCAATGACGATCCGTGAGGAAAACCACGCCGTCACCGCTCCCTCTCCAAATCCGATGACTTCGCCATTGCCATCGTCATCCACCATGGCAACGGCCTCGTTCGATGAGGTGAATTTCGCCCACTGAGTCACGTCTTCCTCGCGACCATCGGAATAGGTCGCCCGGACGATGAATCGTGTCTTGTCGCCCGGCTTCAGGATCGAGAGTGGCGGAAAAATTTCCAGTCCCTCAAGACGGGCATCATCCTTTCCCGGAGCTTTCGCGCCTGCCGAAATCCATTCGGACAAGATACGGTAGTCGAGCGAATCCGGAGCAATCCGCTGACCACCCGTGTGTTTCAGCGCGGTAGTCGCTTTGGTCAGTAGCAGGGAACGACCGGGGTCGTTCATCTCGACCCGCCGACCGCGCGCTTCGCGGGTGATGCGGTGATAGTCCATCTCCGGATCATAGCCCCGCAAACTCAGTCGGAATCCTCCCTTGCCCGCCAATGCTCCGTGACAGGCTCCCATATTACAGGAGCCTTTGGACAGCGCGGGCAACACGTGATTGCGAAAACTCCAATCACTCGTCTCCGAAAAACCGGATACCGTCACCTTCGCGGAAGTCTTCGCTCCTTTTTCCGTCGTGACCGTAATCGTCGCAGAACCATTTCCCCTGGGGCGGACGACGCCGTCCTCAATGACCGCCACTTCGGGATGGCTGGACACAAAAGCCGAGCCGGGTGCCTCTCCGGCGAAGTTGCCGAGGCCGTCTGTCTCGACCGCCATCAGCCGCTGAAACGACTCCGGTCCGCTGAGTTTGCTCTCCGGCGGCAACACCGTGAGTCCCTCGGCTCCCAGTGCGGCGCCCGCCACTACCATGCCGAGGCAGCCAACGAACGCCGACTTGACCCTGTTGAGTCCGCGACCCAACCCTCTTGAATTTGGAAATTTCATGACCAATCTCGGGGAAACGCTCTGGTTCTCAGGTGAAAAGCTCTTTGATCGGTTCCTTGCCGACATCCACCAGCGGGAACGGCCTACCCGCCGGACCCGGCAAGTGGCTGGTGTGGTCAAACCCGAGACTATGGAAAATCGTGGCCACGATGTCACCGGGATCGACCGGTCGCTCCGCCGGGAACCCACCGATGGGATCGCTCGCACCGATCACGCGTCCCCCTTGGACGCCACCACCGGCGAAGGACACGGTGAAGCATTGGGGCCAGTGATCCCGACCACCGGCCGGGTTCACTTTCGGAGTGCGCCCAAACTCCGCCAAACCGGTGACGAGGGTGTCGTCGAGCATGCCGCGCTGAGCGAGGTCTTCGATCAGTGCCGAGTAGGCCTGATCATACATGGGAGCCACCTGCTCTTTCATTTGAGTGACCGAAATGAACGGCTTCGATCCATGAATGTCCCAACTCAGTTCGTTGAACACAGTGAGAAAAGTATTTACCGTCACAAAGCGGACCCCGGCTTCCACCAGACGTCGAGCCAGCAGCATGCACTGGCCGACTCGATTCATCCCGTAGCGCTCGCGCACGGAATCCGGTTCCTGCGACAAATCGAAGGCCGAGCGCGCCTGTTCGCTGGTCATCATGCGAAAGGCGGCGTGAAAGTTTTCATCGAGCAGCCGAGCATCCTCGCTGGACTCGAAACTTTTCACCGTCCCATCGACGATCTCGCGCATCCGCTTGCGCCGATCCAATCGCGAGGCGCCCATCTGATCCGGAGGAAGCAAGTCGGGCACCTTGAAATCCTTCATCGAAGGATCGGCCATCAGGGCAAAGGGATCATGCGCCTTGCCGAGGAAGCCTCCGGCCTGACCATTCGGTAGATTGCCACCGCCGCGTCCCATCAGTTCGGGCAGCACCACGAATGGAGGCAGGTCGGTCTTACGTCCACGGAGATAGCTGGAAACCGAACCGACATGAGGCGTCTGAATTCCACCGGTGAATCGGCGTCCCGTCTGCATCATCTGCCAACCGGCATCATGAACCGCCGCGCCGCTGTGATGACAGGAACGCACCAACGAAAACTTGTCCGCAATCTTGGCATGCATCGGGAGGATCTCGGAGATGTCGATATCTGGCGAATTGGTGCGAATCGGCTTGAAAGGCCCTCGAATCTCCGACGGCGCGTCCGGCTTCATGTCCCAGAGGTCAATGTGGCTGGGGCCTCCGAGATTGAAAATGAGGATACAGGCGCGGTTGTCGTGCGACTTTTTCACCGCCCCCGCCTGCTTGGCTGCGAGGTATTGCGGGAGAGAAAGCCCGATCGCCCCCAAGGCCCCGGCTTGAAGGAATTCGCGACGGGAGCGACCAAAGGCGCGCGAGCCGCAGAGAGGGGCACCGGATTCAGCAAGAAAATCAAACATGGCAGGATACGTTCAGGGATTTCGCAACATCCTATCACGACAGCTCTGCGGGGAGAAGCCCGCGCAACCGCGCCAAAGGACGAATCAGTCAACCCCAGTCAGGGTTTCCCGTCTTGTAACCCGACTGTCATTTTTGGTATTTTTCGATCATGCCTTTTTCCGAAGCCCGCAAATTTCAGAGTCAATTCTTCCGTCAGATTCCCAGCTTGGAGCCGGTGCTCCGTCTGATGTCGGCGGCACCAAATGCCAGCTTCTTTGTGAAGAATCTGGATAGCCGCTACGTGATGTGCAACGAGGTCCATCTCGTCACCTACGGACTGACCCAAGAGGAGGGGCTGCTGGGGAAGGCGGCGCGCGATTTTTTTCCAAAGCTGTTGGCAGAAGCCTACGAAGCCAATGATCGCAAGGTGTTCGAGACCGGGAAACCGCTCTGGAACGAGGTCTGGCTGGTGCCACACATTCGCGGAACTCCTCGCTGGTTTGTTTCCAGCAAGACACCACTTCTTGACATGACGGGTGAAATCATTGGCTTGGCCGGACTGATGCATCCCATCGCCACGCCTGAGGATCAACGAACCCATTTTCAGGAGTTGGAGCGGGTCATTGGCTATCTCGAAACGGGGTTTGTCGATGAAGTCACGGTAGAGAGTCTGGCCGGAATCGCCGGGATCTCGGTGCCACATTTCAATCGTCGCTTTCGACAACTGCTGCGTCTCTCGCCAATGGAATACGTGCTCTCGTTGAGGATTCAGGAAGCGCAACGGCAACTGGTGACCTCAAATCGTTCGATCGGTGAAATCGCCATCGGTACGGGCTTCTGCGATCAGAGCCACTTCACCAAACGATTTCGGAAGGTGACGGGGATGACTCCCCTCGCCTATCGGAAACGATTTCGCGGATGATGTCGTGTCGGCGGCTTTGGCTTGATCGCCCACCGCCCATCAGGTTAGGATCATTTCCATGAAACCGACCGCGCCGCTTTGTTTGGGTGTTTTCTTCGCGATGAGTGTTCAAAGCGCTTGGGCCATACCCAACAGCTTCATCGGAAATGGCGGATTCATCGGCCCCATTGTTCCCGCCCAACCTCGATTCGGAGCCAACCTGACCGAAGATTTTCTCAACTTGGCTCACTGGGACACGGGGAAATTCTCGGGCCCTTGGAAAGAATCGGGAGATCTTCGAAAGATGACGGCGATGCCAGTCCTCTTCGGCGCGGTGCCGGATTCGGTGGTCCTGCGGAAAGAGAACGATCGGGTTCGGGAAATCATCATCACCTATCTTGATGCCGCCACTTTTTTCCCCTACCAGGCAGGCGGCGAAAAGACTCGCGATCAACGGGACATCGGCGAAGCCCGCCGCGCCGAGTTCGATTCCCAATGGCACCGACTGGAACGGGAGCTTCGGGAACGGCTCACCGCTGGCTGCGGCCCCGGCGAGCAGGTAGTCGAGGGACGCAGCGACCTGTTGCGGAGAACCTATCTCGACTACGCCTGGGAAGATTTTCGGCTGCGACTGGCCCGCCACGCGGATCACTCGGTGGCGCTTCACCTGAGCCGAATCTCGGACCCAGCGCCCGCTCCGGTGGATCAAGCATTGGTAGCGCTCGATGCCACCTCGCGCTCTGCAGCCTTGGCGAAAAATATCACCGTGGGTGACCACGGGGAAACGTTCATCGAAGGGATTCCCGTATTCGATCAAGGCTTCACCCCCTACTGCGGTGTTCACGCCCTCGCCATGGTGGCGCACTACCACGGTCTTCGTCTTCCTCCCGGAGATCTCGCAGCGGGTGCGGAGTTCGCCAATACCGGCAGTGCCCGCGGCAGCCGTATCCTCGATCTTTATCGTGCCGTCGGGGAGGAACTCCGGCTCACGGAATCGACCTCATCACGCTTCGATCAGGGTCGCGTTGAACGCTCTCTCCGGGCAGGCTTGCCTGTGATCGTCTGGCGGCGGGTTTCAATGGAGCGCGAGAAAGCTCATGCCGAATTTGCCAGTCGTCTGATCAACGACCCCGCGCTCGCGTTGGAGCCGTTGAGTGCGCAAACGAAAGCCCAGTTGCCTCCCAGAAACCGGAAAGGCTCGCCGTCACATGCCTCGGTGATCACAGGAATCGATGCCGACAATGACACGCTGATCTATCTCGAGCCTTGGGAGGCCGAATCGGCTCAGCGGCGGATGCGGGCGGAAGAAATGGAGGCGACCACCTACGCGGTGTTCTATTTCGAGCCCTGAGCTTTCTCTTATTTTAAGGCAGATACTGAGAGCAACGGGATTCCAGCAAGCTGATCAGCGCGGGATCCATGTAGTCGTAGTCATCGCGGATATTGAGCACCACGATTCGCTTGCCTGCCAGGGCACGACCGAAGTTCCGATTCAATCGATCCCGATGAACCGGCTCCATCACCAGAATCAGATCGGCCCACTCGATCTGCTCTTCTGAAAGCAAAACCTCGGCATCCGGATTCAGCCCGGCCGAGTCGACTTCGACTCCTGGGTGGTCGGAAAAAACCGCCTCCGCCGTCGGACTCCGCAAACGATTACGGGAACAGAGAAAGAGAAGGCGCTTTTCCATGGAGTCCCTGTCGCCTCCGGTCAGAGACTCTTCAGGTATGCTGTGATATCGGCTATCGCTTCCGGAGTCAGGGCAAGGTTGGCCGGATCATACATGAGCGATCTTCCTAGCGGCTCCACGGACTGGATGCGGTCAGCGGGAACCGTCTGCACTACACCACCCATGCACTTGATGATGAGCGGATCCCCATTGGACAGGACCATGCCAGTGATGACGAGGCCTTCTTTGGTCACGACCTTGCTGCCCTCGAAGCCATGAGAAATGTCGGCCGAGGGATTCGCGATGGCGTTGATGATGACCTCTGTCGGCTGCTGCTGCCCAAAAGTGGTCAGGTCGGGACCAAACTCGATGCCGGCATCGCCCACCTTGTGGCAAGTGTAGCAGATGGCGATCGCCGCCTGACCGCGCTTCGCATCGCCCTTCAACTTCACCAGATCGGCGGTCGATGGCAACGTTGGGGCATCCTTGGCGACCGCCGGCATTTCCACGGCAGTAAGTTTGACCTTGGCGGGGTCATAGATTCCCAGCGCTTTCATGCCGCCCTCGACATCGTATTCCTTCCAATCGTTGCCCTTACGATTGAGCAACCACCATTTGGCCAGGTCACGCATTGGAAACCCATCGGTGTGGGCCAACTCGATCATGAGTCCGGCCGCTTCACGACTTTTCACGAAGGCGAGAGCCGTCACCATCAGCTTGCGCTGTTCTTCGGAGAGTTTCTCGGAGAGCGCCCGCGTCTTGAAATCACGCGCCGCTTCCGTCGGATGCAGTCGCCAGGCGATCCAGGCAAAGGCGTCGCTCCAATCCACAGCGGCCCCACCCATTGATTTCGACACGGCGGCGAAGACTTCGCTTTCCTTGCCTTCACTCCCCAAGCCAAAGGCCTCCAGATAGGCGCGATCGGTGCCGTCGAACTTTTGGGCAATCTGCAGAAGGATGGGCACACTTTTCTCGGCAGGAACATCCCGGAGAGTCACCGCCACCTCGCGACGAACGGCTGCCGATTCATCACCGGCCATGGCTTGAGCCATCGCGAGCACGTCATGCTTCGCGAATCGCAGGGCCCGATAGGCGACCAATCGTTGATCGGCATCGGAAGACTTCAAGAGGGGTTCCACTTTGGCGATGCCTTCCTCACCGAGTTGGGCCAACAACCAAATCGCGCGAGCCGCTAGATAGGAATTTTTTTCGTCGGCCATCATCGACGCCAACGCGGGAACCGCTTTCGCGCCCTGGGCTTTCAGGCGGGTAAACCCGCTGTGCCGCACATTCACCGCCGGGCTCTTCAGCGCCGCGATCTGCCCTTCCGTGGTGTTAAGGTCGAATTTTGGAATCACCGACTTGAACCCTTTCGGAGCGATTCGGTAGATCGTTCCCGTCATGCCCTCGTCGAGAGTGCCGTGCCCGCCCACTCGGGCGTCGAACCAGTCCGCCACGTAGATCGCACCATCGGGCCCCACGCAGACATCACTGGGGCGAAACTGCGTTTTCAGTTCGCCGTTCGGTTTGCCTCCGAGAAAGTCGGAACCCGCAAACTCCTTCTCCTTGTTTGAGGTCAGGAAATCGAATCGCTCCAGCTTGAATCCCGCGCCATCCGGAACCGGCAGATAACCGAACACCACGTTTTTCCCAGCTTCACAGGCCAACAGCAAGCCATTCCATTTTTCGTCGAGCGCGCCGTTTTCATAGAAACCGACCCCTGTGGGCGATCCTCCGCCATAGACATCACCGGCCGGCATGGTGCCGGGATCCTCTTGCCGCCACTCGGCG
This sequence comes from Verrucomicrobiia bacterium, assembly GCA_020440025.1. Taxonomy (GTDB): domain Bacteria; phylum Verrucomicrobiota; class Verrucomicrobiia; order Verrucomicrobiales; family DEV007; genus JAEUHH01. The sequence goes on along the minus strand of JAGROX010000114.1, from coordinate 2,350 downwards.
GTCGGCGTGTCCTGCCCGGGCCGCTTGTCCGCTCCCCATGAGCGGAGGCCATCAGCCGAGGCGAACCCGGCATTCCCTCCTTCCAGAATGTGAGTAACCCGACAGGCTGGCGGATCGTCATTGTCGCTTTGAAACAAGTCACCAAAAGAGGTCACGGCCTGCTCGTAGCTGTTTCGGAAATTGTGCCCGAGGATGGTCACCTCGCTGCCATCAGGATTCATCCGTGCGGCGAAGCCCCCGATCCAGACGTGACCGTCGTCACTTCGTTTTCCGGCGATTTCCTTTAGCTGATAGGGACTGCCCATGTAGAAGGTTTTTCCCGACTTATCGGTGAACTGCGCGCCCGTGTTTCCCTGATTCCAGAACCACTGCCCATTCGGTCCGGCGGTAACGCTGTGAAGACTGTGATCGTGTTGACGACCGTTGAAGCCAGTCAGCAATACCTCACGCCCATCCACATCGGGTTCGATCTTTCCGTCTCCGTTCTTGTCCGTGTAGACCAGCATTTCCGGCGGCTGAGAGACCACGATCTTTCCACCCAACACGGCCACCCCGAGCGGAGATGCCAGGGCCGGCTCCTGAACAAAGACCGAGGACTTGTCGGCTTGCCCCGATCCGTCGGTGTCCTCAAGAATCACGATGCGGTCCCCGTCCGGACGGCGTCCACCTTTCCCTCGATAGTTCACCCCTTCGGCCACATAGAGACGGCCCTCGGCATCGAAGTCAATGTTCGTGGGATTCGACAGCATCGGTGACGTTGCCCAGACCGTGACTTCCAATCCCTCGGGAACGGTGAACAGATCAGTCGGCACCAGCTTCGGCGCATTCGGGTCGTAGCCGCCACTTGCCGCCACCGGAGGCTTTTGAGTGTAGATACGAAATCTGAGACTGGCCGTACTCGGTTTGCCGTCGCGAACCATGCCACCGTCATCAATCCCCACCTTGGAGACCAGTCGATCCACCCCATCCGGCAGGTCATAGGCAATCGTCGAAGGGGCGTGGGTGCCGATGCCTTTGTCGAAATTCTTTCCCCCGACGAGCAATTTACCACCCATCACGTTCTTACCGATATTGATCTTTCCGTAGCCAGTTTTCGTGTCCTTCCATTTCAGCTCGGTCAGATCCCTGACGCTCCCGTCTTTCATCAGGAGTTGCGGTTCGATCCAGTCAGCCCAGTCGCAACTGTTGCCGCCTTCATCAGAGACGACCAGATACAACTCTTTGGCACCGTTCAAAGAGACATCGACACTCACCAACTGAGGTTGGGTCTTGGAATCAAGAATGTCCGACTGAAAAACGGGCTTCGGCTGGGCCTGAGCCAAACCACAGGTCGCGATACCGAGGAAGGTGAAAAAAAGAGGAAACGTAGAGATGCGCATAAGAATTCAAGAAATGGAGACCGACCAAAAATCGGAAGGTAGCCAATCCCTCTGATCGGATCAATCGCCAAACTCAGGCGCGTTTCCGGTGAAACCGAGAGACGCAGCGGCTCCTTCAAATCATGAAATCTCCGAAGCCAAGGTTTGGTGACTCTCTTCCCCCACCCATTCCAAGTTCGGCTCTTCCTTCCAACGATTGCCGCAGTGTTCGCACCGAAAGCGATTCTTCAATACCGGCAGCGGGAAGTTGAAAATCATCACGCTGATCAGAGAAAGACGTCGGGTCAGCTCGATCCGCTCCGTATCCCCGGATCCACATCGCGGACAAAGCGTCGCCGTTGATTCCAAGACAGTCTGGCTTCTTTCATCGCGAAGGATCTCCCGCGCTTCCTCGCCCTGCTGATCGAACACCTGAACCCGAACGCCTCCGATGGCATTCGAATAAAGCCAGTTCATCTGGATCATGTGTTCGTCCTGCACGAACGCCGCTATCCCGGATGCCTCAAGTCGAGAGCGCAACAGATACGCTTCTTCTGAAGTGCTAAAACTGGCGATCGTGATCATGGCGACTCAGTGACCTTTTTAGATCAGCTGTCGCGGAATGAAAAGGCTTTTTTCCCCAGTCTTCCCGCCTTACCACCGTCCCCCAGCCCTTACCAAACCGACCATGACACCTTGGATCAGTAGTTCCCGGGCGGGAATGAGATCGGGGTAATCGGGATTCTCGGCTTTCAGATATGGCTTGCGCTGATCAACGATATAACGCTTGAGAGTCGTTTCGCCATCGATGAGGGCTGCCACGATGTCGTGATTTCTCGGTTCGCGTTGATCGAGAATGACGTGATCGCCACTGAGGATGTGCGCATCGATCATGGAATCTCCCCTCACCCGAAGGGCAAAAGTCTTGTCGGAAGGTTTCAAGCCAATGCTGCGGGCATCAACGGACAGGCAGCCATCCGGCTCGGGCGGGG
>JAGROX010000013.1 GCA_020440025.1 Verrucomicrobiia bacterium | reverse complement strand
GTGTCATCCTATTTGGCGCAACGAATCCCTCTAGAAATTATGACCCGGTGTCATTTATTTCTGGCGCAATACGAATGATCTCAATGCGATCCACCACCATCAAACAGGGTCAGGTCTCGGACCCAACAGGGTTGAATGCCGCCTGTGCAAAAAAGGTTTGAGCTCGAGAAGGCGGCTACGGCTTCTTTCCACCCCGAGCGAACTGACAGAAAAATTCAAGCTACACAGTTCATTCGACCACGCTCGTATTTACATCACTGGGAAAAAATCGCCCGCTTCATCCTCCGAAACTCCGTCCGTCGCGGTACCGGAAATGTTGGCTCCCGGCGCTGTGATGTTCTGGTTCATGAACACCCCATGGTTGAAGCCGGTGCCTCCACCTCCCGTGCCATCGACATTGATGCCGGCTCCCGGAATCAGCGTCAACCCGTTGAACAGGAACACACCGATATTGCCTGTGCCGGTCGTCAACGAATTGGCTATCCCGGTGAAGTCGATATCACTGGCGGCCGTTTCGATCATGCCACCGACGACCGATACACCACGGTTGTCACGGTCGCCAGAACCACCTGTTCCGGATATCACCACCCCGCCTTTCGCCTTCAACTCTGTCCGGTCCAGCGAAACTCCGGTTGCGCCACGAGCGTCTAGACCGCCCAGCGAAGTCCCCGAAACCAAAATCGATGCGGTCCCCGAAAACAGAGTCGACCTGACCAATTTCACCCCAACATTATCGCGAGTCCCGCCAGACGCATCGGCAGTCAACGAAATCCCACCTTCAGCCCCGAGGTCTAAATTTTTAAGGTATGCTCCGCTGTTGTTTTTTCCGGTCGTTACCGGGGCATTGTCGGTTCCAGCCTCGATGGTCAAAACGCCGGTCATCGCGATCACATTGGTGCCGTTCAGATGCAATGCTTCGTTGTTGTTCAACCCGCCACCTCGTTCGCTGGTGATGCTGACGACATCCCCGGAAAAACCGCCGCCCCTGGCATACAATCCGCGATTATTGCTGCCATTCATATTTGCCTGTCCGACTGCAGTCACGGTGAGATTGCCACCCGTGGTGAACGTCGAGTTCAAGCTTTGCAGACCAACATTGTTCGAGTTGCCTCCGGAACTTGTCGCACTCAACGCAAGTCCAGTGGTGGCGGTCAGCACGCTGCTTCGTATGTCAGCACCTCGATTATTCGATCCAGTCGTTGCCGAGTTGAGGTCCACGACTGGTGCCAACAACAGTTCTCCTCCGGCCTCGATCTGAATATCGCCATCGAGCGCGGAGACTGTACTGCGGTTGAGTATCAAAGAGTCGTTACTATTCGTGCCGCCACCTCCTTCGCTCGCCAAATACACCAGCTTTCCTGCAAAATCACTGCCCCGGGCGTCCAAGCCACGATTGTTTCGACCAGTGTTTATTTCGATGGAGGCAGCCACCACCACCGTTCCCTGCCCGGCGGCATCACTGATCAGTTTTGAATTCACCAGACGAACTCCATAGTTGTTGCTCACTCCGAAATTGGCATAACCTTCGATACTCGCGTTATCGAAGCCTTCGATCCGACTGTTGGAAACGTACGCCCCGTAATTTGAGTTGCCACTGGTAGACAACTCCTGCAGCAAACTCTGCCGGATCCCTCCTTTCACCTGTACCCCGGCAGCAGTACTGACCAGTGACGAATTGGCGATTCGAACCGCATAGTTCGAATTCACCCCAGCACCACCGACGGCAGTGACAGTGATGTTGCCGGAAGCGAGGATATCGACCGAACTCAGAAAAAGTCCGGCATTTCGTGAACCCTCGCCAACCTTCGAACCTTGCGCCCCGAAAGCAACTGCGGCACCTGCCGAGTTGTGAGTGGTGGAGATCGCTGTCCCCTTCAAAATGGCACCCATAGAATTGGAACCAATTCCTCCGCCAACTCCTCCGAGCTCGATGATTCCCCCATCGGTAGAATCGATAATGGCTTTGCCGATCTGCAAGCCGGTATTCGACGAAGTGGAAGCGAGAACCGCACTGGGCACCGAGAACCCACCGCCATTGCCCACGACCGTGATTTTGCCCGCGCTGGACCGGATTTCGACACCGTTCGCTATGACGATCCCCCGATTGCCGCCCTTCATGCCACTACTGGTGCCGCTGACGGCGACATTGCCCGTGCCGCCCACATTCAACATCGTCCCTTTGCCAACAGTCACCGCCACATTGCCGCCGCCGCCCGTGCCCTGCCCGCCACCTTGAATATGGAGATTTCCGCCGCCAAGAGTGATAACCGCCTTACTCAGATAAATACCGCGATTGCCGCTCACCCCTGGACCGCCACCACCGGACAACGAGACATCACCAGTCGTTGACGAAATCTCCACGTTGCGCAGATCGATGCCGTGATTACCGCTACCCTTGCTACCACCGTTTCCGAACAGAGCGATGTTACCGTCAACACTACTCACCTTGGCCCCTCCGCGCGCTATCAGGCCAACCGATTTTTTCAACGACGTCGACAATCCGTTTGCTCTGACATCGATATCGCCGGTCTCAGTCATCAGTTGCGATTTTCTCTCCAAGCGAATCGACTCGGCCTGATAATCGATCGCGCCGGCCCCCGTCAGCATGACCACGCCTGCCTGCTTGATCAGATCGTGATCGTCACCGCCATTCACCACCACGCCACCGGGCAAACCACTCAGGTCGCCGATCGTGATCGTGTCATCTCCACCCAGCGTTCGCACGATGATGTCGCCGGTGAAGCTCTCCAGATCGATTGACACCGCACGCCCTTTCGTGCCAACCAACTCTGATCCGAAGACCGAACTGCCGACGCTGTTTTTCCTGTCGCTGACCTCCAGGCGACCATCCTTGATCCCGATGAACAGATTGTCCTTCGAATCACCACCCTCGATGTCTTCGATAATCAGATTTCCCATTCCATCCACATGCACCGAAGTGGTGTACGGGTTGATCGACGATATCGCCTTCGCGAAAATGTCCGCTCGGCTGTTGGTGTCGCCAGCCACAAGATTAGATGCCAAGGCGGTGAAAGACACAAAGCGACCGTCCGCCGAAATGGCAGCGTCAGCAGAAGCGCCACCGCTGCTCTGCCCTCCAGCGGAATCCGTACTCAAGCGAGTGATGACACCTGATTTGAGGTCTTTGACAAAAACATCAGTCAACCCATTGGTGTCTCCGCTGACCAAATTGTCCGAGTCACTGTTAAACACCACGAATCGGCCGTCGGCGGAAATCGATGCATCATAAGAATTGGATCCTGCATTGCCCTGAGCACCGTCGGAATCGGTGCTGACCCGCGTCGTCTTGCCAGTCTTCAGGTCTTTTACAAAAACATCGAAGCTACCATTGCTGTCGTCCGCCACTAGGTCATCCGCAAAGCTCCTAAATGCCACATAGCGCCCGTCGGCGGAAATTGACGAATCAAAAGTCAGATCGGCCGCGCTCTGCTCCCCGGCTGAGTTGGTGTTGACCCGGCGCAACACGCCGGTCTTCAGATCCTTCACGAAAATGTCGGCTTCGGAATTCGTGTCTCCTGCAACCAGATTGGACGCACCGCTCGAGAACGTGACATAACGACCGTCCCCGGAGATACTGGAGCGTATGGCGCTACCGCCGATCGCCTCGTTTCCGTCCCGAGTTACACTGACCCTGACAATCTCGCCGGTCTGCAGGTCCTTGCGGAAGATGTCGGCGACAGTATTGGTGTCGCCCACCACCAGATTGGTTGCCGAACTGGTGAAAACCACGTAACGCCCATCGGTCGAAATTACCGATGCTCTGGAATCGCCACCCAAAGCCTGAGCTCCGGTCGCGTCAGTGCTCACTCGCGTGGTCACGCCAGTGAGCAGATCTTTGACGAAGATATCATCGTCATTGTTGGTATCGCCAGTCACCAGATTGGTCGCGCTGCTGTGAAACGATACGTAGCGTCCGTCAGCGGAGATCGATGCACTGAACGAATCCCCGCCCGTGGCCTGTGCTCCCGCCGAATCCGTACTAGCGCGCGTGACTTCACCGGTCGCCAGGTCCTTCACAAAAATGTCGCGTTGCCCGTTACTGTCTCCTGCCACCAGATCACTGGCGAGGCTCTCGAAGGCCACATAGCGTCCATTGCCTGAGATCACCGATGTGTTCGAGTGGTCGTTCGCCTGCCCACCAGAAGAATCCGTCGAGGCCCGCACGATGTTCGCCGTCAGGAAATTGTCGCCAACGATCGCGCCTGCGATCGCACCGTTGGCCTGACCTTCGCTCGGCAGTCGACGGATACCGGCATCGAGATAGCCGTCCATGACATCCGTCCGGTCGGCGTAGAGATCCCCAAGACCGAGCACGTGCCCCTGCTCGTGGATCAACGTCGAGAGCAGATCAAATCGACCGCTCGCCGCCGAAACACCGCCGCCGAATTCTTCATCCAGATCCGGTGTCGCATCGATGAACCAGTTGCCTGTCCCTGTGCCGCCGGCATCGTCATCGATCGTGATCGAAAATCCATTGGCCACGCCGAGATGAGCGCCACCAACGTCAGCGATGTGGTATTGAATTGTATCCAACACCGCGATCTGCTCCGCCGAAATCTCCGATGCGATCCATCGTTGCTTGGCTTCCGCCGCCAGCGCCTCAATGGTTTCCTGATTGAGTGGCATCGTCGCCACATCGAACTCGATTAGCGCCACCTGCGGGTTTGACATTGAGTCGCTCGCGCTCGAATCGAGTGACGCTGGCCCGTTAGCAACGGCGTCACTCACCTTCTTCGTCTCGGAGACTGGTGCCGCAGCCTCGATCACCAAATCGGACGACTCTGTCGCCGGTGCTTCTATCGGAGCCGCAGAGAAAAGGATGCGCGGCTCCAACTGCTCCACCGCTGGCCCCCCCCTCTCGTGATCGACGAAAAAAGGAGTAGGAGCGTCGATCGGATTTCGAAGCGCCTTCAGCAGATGGGAAATGAAATGCAACATGGCGAGTTTTTGGACTTCCTTCTAGTGGTCTATATTCGATCGCTACGGGGATTCACAGACCAAACGTCAAAAAGTGACGCGGTGACGTCTTTCCGCTGTTTCAGAACGAGCTTCTTGAAGAGAGCCTGATACGATTGCATCCGACTCTTATCCCAGTTGCCACCATTGAGCCCAATAGGACGGCAGGGTGAGGGTCTTGCGAGGGCCGGTCGCGAGAAGTTCACCGGACAACAGATCGCGGGCTTCGCCAGTTTTTGCCAGATCCGGATGCAGATCGCCCAAACGAATTTTGATCGACCTCTCAGTCAGGTTGAACAAGCAGGCGATTTTTTCCTGGCCATCCAAGCTGGTACGGACAAAGGCGAAAAGATCCGTCCCCAGATCTCTCACCACCATCGGTGCATCGGGATGAAAGGCGGGATGGTGCTGCCGCCGCCCCAACCATCCCAGTAGTCGGGCAAAGACTCGGGCTTGGCGGGATTCGCCATCGGCGAGGACCTGATCGAGATCAGTCAGCTGATACTTGTGACGATTGATCGCCCGGTTGTGACCGGTGGCCTCGACTCCAGCCTGATCATTCGGCGTTCCCAGCAGACTGTGAATGTACAGGGCCGGCACCCCGCGCAGGGACATCAGGATGGCCTGTGAACAAAGGAATCGGGTCAGGCCCAGTTCCGAGTTACTCGGATCGGACAGGGCATCGAGATAGGTGATGTTCAGCTCGTAGGGACTATCACTGCCGTCGGGCATGGATCGGGTGGACACCCGACCGCCGCGCGCTTTCACCTCGCCGACCAGCCAATCGCGCTCGGCATTGTCCACCAATCCCTGCAGCGGACGCACCCCGATCCCATCGTGGGAGGCGGTGAAGTTGAAAAAAGTCTGCCCCTCGGGCAGATCCGGCAGCCCCGCCGCCCAGGTGGTCAGGTGGGTACCATCGCCCCGCAGCAGCGCATGCAGCAGCAACGGAGGCAGGGCAAAATTGTAGATCATGTGCGCCTCGTCGCCGTCACCGAAGTAGCTCATGTTTTCCTCGTGAGGCACATTCGTCTCGGTCAGCAGAATGGCCGAAGGCGCCACGACATCGAGCAAGTCGCGGAACAGTTTCACCACTTCGTGGGTCTCGGGAAGATGGAGGCAATTGGTCCCGATCTCTTTCCAGAGAAAGGCGACCGCATCAAGCCGCATGATGGTCGCCCCCTTCGCAAGATAGAGGAAAAGGATGTCGAAAAACTCGAACAACACATCGGGATTCCGCCAATTCAGATCCACTTGGTCGTCGCTGAAGGTGGTCCACACCCACTGCTCGCCACCGCGGGTCGCGGTGCGGGTGAGCAACGGCAGCGATCGAGGACGGACTACCGCGCTGAGATCGAGCGAGGGATCGGTCGGCAGGAAATAGTCCCGCGCCGGTGCGATCCCCACCACGAAATCCCGGAACCATTGGCTGCGGCGAGAGCAGTGATTCAAGACCAGATCGAACATGAGTCGAAAGTCCTTTCCAAGCTTCTCGATGTCTTCCCACTGCCCGTTGCTGGCATCCACTTTCCGGTAGTCGATCACACTGAACCCATCATCGGATGACCAGGGATAGAAAGGCAGCAGGTGAACTGTCCGGATCGCTCCCTTGGCCTGTCGATTCAAAAAACCATGCAGCGTTTGCAATGGCGCTTCGCCTTCGGTGGAAATGGTATCGGCATAGGTAATGAGCACCGCCTCATTCTCATCCCAGCGCGCCCCGGAGTGCCGCACCGGTTCCAGCCCCACCCCGTATCGACCCAGCAACATGCGCAGACGTCGCATCATGCCGGGAACCGCTTCGTCCCCGTATAGCAGGGCGAAACGTTTCTCGATGCGATCAGCAATGTCTCGGGTCAGTGGATTCACAATGGATGAGTCAGTTACTCAGCTATTTTTTCCGGTTTTTCTTCGGCACTTCCGGACTCCAGCCCACCAGTCCGGTCAGCAAATTTCGCAAACTGCGTTGTAACACGGCATGGCTGTAGTAGCGGCGCGCCGTTTCGTAGTTGTGATCGACCACCTCGGCGCGATAGGCGGCGTCCTCCAGCTGCCTGCGGGACTCGCGCACGACTTGAGGCGAGACGAAGCCATCCATCACCGCAAAGCGGAAGCCCTTTGGCTCGATGTCTTCGATGTAAATGCTGTAGCGATTCACCAGCACCGGCTTTTTGAAATACACCGCTTCCAGCAGGGCGTTACCAAAACCTTCATAGATACTCGGGTAGGTCACCAGATCAGCATGCGGATAGAGATCCCACAGGGTATACAGCTTGCGCCCTTCGGCATCGCGTTGACGCACCTCGCTGACCCGGTCGCCGATGAAGCGAATGTCGACGCCCTCCTCGCGAGCGAGATCTTCGATCATGTGTTGATACTCATACCCCTCGTCACCGGCGTCGTGAGAGATCACCAGCTTGCAGCGAGGATCTCCCAGCATGCTGACCAGTTTCACCGCGTGCTCGATCCCTTTTCGAGGCACGATCCGAGTCGGCTGCAGAATGAAAATGTCATCCTCGGCCAAGCCGATCTGCTCACGTACATCCTTGCTGTAGTTGTCCGGAGCCGGAGCAGGCTTGTCGAAATCAAACACGTTGGGAATCAGCATCGCACCCACGCCTTTCCGCCGGGAGATCTGCTCTCTCGCCGCAGCATTGATCACCGTGTGAGCCATGCCGGGCAGACGCGGTGGAAAAGCCATGTCCAGATAGTCGTTGGCCGCCGAAATGGCGAATCGGGTGCGTTCCCAGTAGAAATCGTGATGATGCCCGATGGAGGGCAGGCCGCTCTCGATGAGAAACTCGGTGATGGCCAGGCCCAGCGGCACATTCATGGGAATGGCGAGGGCGTTTTCGGGAATGAGGACATCGATGGCATATTTCTCCACAAACTCCCGCAGCGTCTCTTTGAGATACTCTGTCATCACCCGCACCCGATGCGACACCAGCGACGGTCGAGTGGTTCGATTCCACAACTGGGCATTGATCCAGGCGATCTCCGGATGAGAAAAATGGGCCTCGGGCACACACATCGACACCTCCGACGCACGATCACTGTTCCCTGAATACCAGTAACTCACGTGCCCATCCGCCCACAGCACCTCCGCCCACTTGGCGCTCTCCAGAGACACGCCATCCGTGCCCGCGAAGCGAGTGGAAACGAAACCGATGTTGAGAGGCATGAAGACGAAGAAGTTACTGGACTGACACTGCGCCTTACCTTAGCACGCACGCACCATGCCGTTCGCGAAGAAAATGGAGACTTTTTTGTGGGTCGACGGATTCCTGTCCACTTTTGGTGGTGACGACCCAGAATTCTGTGATTGGATGAACGGCTTCAGTTAGCCTGATCCATTTCCCTCCCTCCCCCCTCTATGGAAGTTTCCTCCGAACTCGTCATTCCCGAAAAAGATGCCCGCGACATGGTGCGCCTGCTCGCCGAGGTTGCCAGCGCTGAAGGAGGACACGAGGAGAAGAAGCGCATTCTCATGGATGGCCTCTGCAAACTCGTCTCGGCCGACTACTGGATCTGGGGGCTGGTGTCGGACTACGACCCCGACAAATCTCCGATTCACACTTCAATCATCACCGGAGGTTTCAAGGAGGAGCAGGTTCCCAAATTGATCCTCGCGCTGGACAACCGGGAACTCGAAGATGCGATGCGCCCCTTGGGCAGAGAGCTCAAAGAAAAGGGCGTTCAGGTGACGAGACTCCGCGAGGAGTACGATTCGGACGACGTCTTTCGGCATGAGCGCGTTCACCGACTCTGGAAGGAGGCCGACATCGGTGCGCCACTGGTTTGCTACCGACCGGTTGCCAACAATTGCCTCAGTGGCATCGGCATCTACCGACGCTTTGATCGCCCGGATTTCAGTCGTCGGGAGGCGCGAATCGCCCACATTATTTTGACCGAAGTCTCCTGGCTCCATGAGCAAGGGTGGCCATGGGAATCGGCGCTCCAGGTCCCACAGCTGCCGCACCGCTGCCAGATGGCGCTGAACCTGTTGCTGGAGGGCCTGTCCAGAAAGCAAATTGCCGATCAGATGGATATCTCCATCCACACCGCCAACGAATACGTGAAGCACATCTACGGATTTTACGAGGTGCACTCCCACGCAGAATTGCTCAATCGCTTTCGGAAGGGAAACAGCGAACGTCCTTGAGTGGCATTCATTCCCTACCAGCTTTCGATCATTTGCTCCAGCTTCACAATATCGGCGGCAAACTTGCGAATCCCTTCGGCGGTCTTCTCGGTGGCCATGGCGTCTTCGTTCAACTGCCAACGGAACGACTTTTCGTCCGTCGCGACTTTCTCGACACTCGCCGACGCGGCGTCAGCTGGATCGAGCTTCCGCGTTAATGGCTCTTCCGAATTTTGCAGTTCCTCCAGCAAGCCGGGCGAAATCGTCAGCAAATCGCAGCCCGCCAATTCGGTGATCTCGCCCTTGTTTCGGAAACTGGCTCCCATTACCTCGGTCTCGAAACCGAACTTCTTGTAGTAGGTGTAAATCTCTTTGACCGAACTCACCCCGGGATCGTTCTCCGGCGAAAAATCCTGTCCGGCGTCCTTCTTGAACCAGTCCAGAATGCGGCCCACGAAAGGCGAGATCAACTGCACCTTGGCCTCGGCGCAGGCCGCCGCCTGACTTAGTGAAAAGAGTAGCGTCAGGTTGCAGTGGATCCCCTCGCGCTCAAGAATCTCCGCCGCCCGGATGCCTTCCCAGGTTGAGGCGATCTTGATGAGAATCCGATCCCGACTGATGCCCTCGCTTTCATAGAGCTCGATCAGGCGCCGCCCCTTGGCGACTGAGCCGTCGACGTCGAACGACAGACGGGCGTCCGTTTCGGTCGAAACCCGGCCCGGGACGATCTTCAGGATCTCCATTCCGAACAGAACCAGCACCCGGTCGATGATCGATTCCGTCTTCGCCGCTCCGGTCAATTCCGATCCGGCATGCTCGTCGATCGCCTTTTGCACAATGCCGCGATAGGCATCCTTCTGTGCGGCCTGTAGGATCAACGAAGGGTTGGTCGTGGCGTCCTGGGGAAGGTAGTCCCGCATCGATTCAAAGTCGCCCGTGTCGGCGACCACGGTGGTGAACTGCTTGAGTTGCTCGAGTTGATTCATGCCTTCACTCTCCCTTGCGGAGACGCATCTCGCAACCAACGGTCTCGAAACACAGGATTCTCATTCAACCGGGTACGATCGACAACTCAACCCTGCGCAGTCGATTCCCCCCATTTTCCACTGGCACTGTTGGCGGCGATGCCGAATCATCCGATCCACCCATGATGCAGCGCCCTTCCCCCTCGGGATTGATCTCCCGGGCAAATCGATACTTCCTCCTCCTCAGCCTGTTCGCCGCGCTGATCCCCTCCCCTTGCCTGCTGGCAGAACCCGGTGCCGAACTGGTTCCAAATGGCAACTTCGAAACGGACGTCGACCAGAATCAATGGCCGGACGGTTGGGCCAAGATCGAGCCGGGAGGATCGTGGGAGAAGGCGGAAGACGGCCACTTCCTGCGGCTGACCAGCACGGAACCCGGCGCCATGGTCATGCTGTATCAGGAAATCGCCATTCCCGAGGGAGTGGAGGCCATCGAGCTATCCTGGAAGCAGCGCGTCACCGGACTGAAGAGGGGCAAGCAGTCGTGGTTCGATGCCCGAATATTGATGGAGTTTCTCAACGCCGCCCGAGAGAAAATCGAGCCGTCCCCAAGCGCTCCTGCGACCGGTCGCGACACCGACGGTTGGGTGGAAAAACAGACGCGTTTTCTCGTGCCGGAGGGCGCGACGATTCTGAAATTCATGCCCTGTTTGTTTCAGGTCGAGGCGGGTGAATTTGATCTCGACGATCTGGTTCTCCGTTCGGTCGATCCCGCCCCCATTCGCGAGGCAGCTGAGATCGCCGCCCGGGAAAAAAGGGCCAAACAGGAAGCCGCCGCAAAGGTCCGCCGGGACAAGGCCGCTTCGATGCTGGAAACCAGTGGATCACTGATTTCCAATGGCAACTTTGAAGCCGACAAAAAAGCAGTCGGCTGGCCCGACGATTGGGGTCGTCTCAAGGAAGGCGGGAGTTGGGTGGAAGAAGACGGCGGCCACTTCCTGCGCCTGACATCATCGTCGCCCGGCAAACAGATCATGGTCTATCGCGCCATGGACATTCCCGAGGGAGTCGAGGCTCTCGAATTGACCTGGCGACAGCGGATCAGTGGATTGAAAAAAGGAGCCATGCCCTGGTTCGATGCGCGAATCATGCTGGAGTTTCAGGGAATCGACGGGAAGAACCTTTCCGAGAAACCATCTCCGGCCTACGCCCAGAAAGACACCGACGGTTGGGTGGAGAAGAGTCACCAGTTTCTGGTTCCCGAAGAGGCCCTCGCCCTCGTGATGATGCCCAGTCTTTTCCAAGTCGAAACCGGCACTTTTGATCTGGACGATTTCGCGCTCAAGCCGATCGACCCGGAACCGCTGCTCGCCGCCGCCAAAAAACGGGAAGCCGAGATCAAGGCACGATTCGTCCCCGCAGAAGCACCTGACCACGCGAAATGGCCCAGCCAACTGAAGGTCGTCGGGAACCGGCTCCACGATGCCGACGGTGGGGAAGTCTGGCTTCAGGGAGTCAACGCGGGAGGACTGGAAACGCTGCCTCAGGACAAGCAGCCGATCAAATCCGTGGTCGTGGCCATCGACGAATGGAGATCGAACTGTGTCCGGGTGCCGATGAATGAGGCGTTCTGGTATGGCAAGAACCCTTACCAGAAGGACGGCGGGAAGGAGTATCGGGAGACCATCGACCAGATCATCACCCTGGCCGCCAACCGGGGCGCCTACGTGGTGATCGACCTTCATCGATTCCGAGCACCGACCCAGGAACACGCCGATTTCTGGAAAGACTTCGCGGCGCTCTATAAAAATCATCCCGCCGTGCTCTTCGATGTCTTCAACGAGCCCCACGGCATTTCCTGGGACGTGTGGAAAAGCGGCGGCTTCGTCGGCGAGAAAACCGGCACCGATGAATCCGCCTTTCTCTCCGACGAGGAAAAGAAAAAGGCCCAGGGATTCGAATCCGTCGGCATGCAGGGACTGGTCGACGCGGTGCGCTCCACCGGGGCAAAAAACATCATCATCGCCGGAGGGATCTTCTGGTGCAATGACCTGTCCGGCATCACCAAAGGCTACGCGCTGGAAGACAAAACCGGCCACGGCATCATGTATTCCTGGCACACCTACAACTGGCACACGGGCTGGGAAGAAAAGGTGCTGGCGACTGCCGCCGAGTATCCCATTTTTCTGGGAGAAGTCGGGGCCGACATTCACAAGATGGATTTCATCCCAGCGGAGGCCCAGGAGGATCCCCACACCTGGGTTCCCGATATGTTGGGCTTCATTCAGAACCACCGGCTCAACTGGACCGGCTGGTGCTTCCATCCCAAGGCCACCCCGATCATGATCTCCGACTGGAGCTATACGCCAACGCCGTTCTGGGGAAGTTACGCCAAGGAAGCCCTCTCCGGGAAGACCTTCGAGATGAAGAGGATGCGGTGAATCACGGTTCTGAAATCGTGATCCGCCGGTAAAGCTCTCCCCGCCCTTCCTCCAGCTTGATGATGACCTCGGCTTCACGAATGTCGCTGTCGACCGGCGGGACGACCTTGAATGGTGCCCCCGACGTTTCCACCTTCCAGAAAGGCGGAGCGATCAGGCTCAACTCGGTTTCCGACTCCGTAGCTAGTTCGATCGATTGCCCGCGTTTCACCGTCTCGGGAACTTCAGTCACGCGAACCGCCGACGCCGCCAACGCGGTCGCCAAAGCCTCTGGACCCTTTTCATAGAGCAACAGCATCGGATCGGTCGAAACCGTGATCGTGATCCCCTCGCCTTTCGCATTCAGGGCCGAACGCCGCCCGTCGATCCGGATGACCTGCACTTCGCTGGCACCTGCCAGCGGCACCTCGACATCGGCGATGCCAGCGTCCTTCCACAACACCTGCAGGCAGCGCCCGTCGCGGCCGCGGAAGAGGATGGCGTGGACGCCTCCTTCATAACGCTTCTCCTCGACGAATTTCTTGATGCTGATGGCATTGACCATGTGGTAGTAGGCCACGGCATCGAGACGCGGGGCATAGCGATTGAAGCGGCAATCGAAGACGTTGTGTGAATCGCCGGAACTGCCGTGCTGCTTGCCGTCGGGATCGGGATAGAGCAGACCAAACCACGACACGTTCTCCCCGCCGGCGGCGAAAAAGGTGCTGAGTTTCTTGAATACCTCGATCGCGACCGCGTGGCGTGGCTGGCCCTGACTGTTCAAGCCCAGCTCGGTCGACCAGATCGGTTTGACCACGTCGTATTGCTTCATCAACTCACCGTATTCCTCCATGGTCCGACGAACGTTCTCGGACGCTTCGTAGATGTGGAAGTCGTAGGCGTCGCACCACTGGCCGTAGCCGTTTTTGAAATACTCCTCATTCGGTTCCACCGAGGTGGCGACCACGGGAATCGTGGGATCGACCTTCTTGATCTCCTCGTAAACGATCCGATAGGCCTCGACGTTCTTTTTCACTCGCTCGCCCGTTCCGTGAGGCTCGTTGCCTAGGTTGATGATCAGCGGGCGTTCCTTCCCGTATTCGGCGATGAAATTGCGCACGCCCTGCCGGAGCCCTTCCTCGGTGTAGTCTTCGCTGCCGCGCTCGATGTGCTTGATCGGCGTGGTCGTCAGCCAGCCCATCCCGAGTTCGCGACACAACTTCAGGCCGGGCGCTTCGGCCTGGTAGGGTGGCGTGGCCGACCAGCCTCCCCAGAGACCGCAGATGCGAATGCCCAGTCGGTCAGTCAGGCGAATGTATTCGCTGATCCG
>JAGROX010000113.1 GCA_020440025.1 Verrucomicrobiia bacterium | reverse complement strand
AAATGCTACCTCCGTGCCAACCACTAATCAATCATCGCAACCGATTAAAAATCAATAAATTACAGAAAACTATCACCGTCGTAAGAGCCCCAAAAAAGGCGGTGAATTGAAACTTTCTTTCAATTTTTCAGAAAGAAACCATCAATCCTCATCGCGGCGCAGGGGCGACTCCCCGCCCTTGCCGAGGCCGTGTTCGGCCATCTTCTTTCTCAAGGTGACCCGCGAAATTCCCAACCAATCAGACACCTTTCCCAAGTGATCTTCGGCGAGATCGAGGGCGGTTTTCATGATTCGACGCTCGAGTTGGCTGACTAAGTCACGGTGAACCTGACCTTTTCCAGAATCTCTCGCGGCGACCACCTCCCGTCGAACCGGCGCTTCGATTGCCAAATCAAAATCATTCTCTTCACCCACCGGCAGGTGGACCTCATCTCCGCCACCGATCAGGATCGCTCGGACCAGTTCCGTCGACACCGCATAGCCCCGGCTGCGCAAAACGATCTGACGAACCACGTTCCTGAGCTCCCGGACATTTCCCGGCCAATCATGCCGACGCAACTGAGTGATCACCGACTTGGAAAATGCCGGTGACGGCAATTGATACTCCGCAGAGGCTTCAGAAATGAAATGCCGAACCAGTTCCTCCAGATCTCCCTCCCGATCTCGCAGCGCGGGCAGCGTGATGATGGCCGAGTTGATCCGGTAATAGAGGTCCTCGCGGAATCGCTTCGCCTTGATCAACGCGGGCAGCGGTTGATGGGTGGCGGCGATGATGCGGACATCCACCGGGATCTCACGATTGCTGCCGAGCGGTTGCACGAGACGCTCCTGAATGACACGCAGGAGCTTCACCTGAACCGGCATCGGAAGATCGCCGATTTCATCGAGAAAAAGGGTGCCCCCGTGGGCTTGTTCAAAACGTCCGATTCGATCCGCCGTCGCGCCGGTGAAGGCACCGCGCACATGGCCAAAGAGTTCACTCTCCAACAAGTTCTCGGGAATGGCGCCGCAGTTCACCGCCACGAAAGGTTTCTCATTTCGTTGGCTGTGTTGATAGATCGCCCGTGCCACCAATTCTTTGCCCGAGCCCGTTTCGCCCAGGATCAGAACCGTCACGTCGGCGGGCGCAATTCTTCCGATCTCTTTGTAAACATTCTGCATCGGCCGACTGCTACCCAACAGGCTGGGCTCACCCGTGGTGGACGACTCCCCCATCCGCACCCGCTGGCGCATGGTCTTTCCCGCTTTCATGGCCTGAGCGACCACATCGATGAGTTCGTCGATGTCGAAAGGTTTCAGCAAATAGTCGTAGGCCCCCCGCTTCGTCGCTTCGATCGCCAGCTCGGTGTTTCCGTGAGCCGTCATCAGAATCACCGGTCGCAAGGGATGCGCCTCGCGCAGATGTTTCAGCAGATCCAGACCACCCATCCCCGGCATCCGAAAATCCGTCAACACGAGATCAAAAGCCGACTCTTTCGATCGCTCCAGCGCTTCGAGTCCATCGCCACACACGGTGACCTCGTACCCCTCGGCCCCGAGAATCATCTCGAGCGATGCGCCGATGTCCGCGTCGTCTTCGGCCACGAGAATCGCACCGGCAGATCCCGGTAGGTTGGTCGACTCGCGGCTCATGACGATGTCTCAGCCTCCCCGTTGGATTTTCCCGAGGCATTGGCGGAGATGGCCAGCGGAAGCCGGAACTCGAAACAAGCGCCACCTTCAGGCCGATTGCTTCCCACAATGGAGCCACCCCACATCTCGATGGTCATCCGGCAAAAGTAGAGCCCCAGCCCAGACTGACCCGGCATGTCACCACCCTGAGAGAAGGGCTGAAACAACCGATCGATGACGCTTTCGTCAATGCCGGGACCTCCATCCTCGATTCGACAAATCGCGAATCTTTCCTCTTCCTCAAAAGCAATCGTCACCTGACCTCCCTGGGAACTGTGCCGAATGGCATTGATCAGGAGATTCTCCAGAATCCGACTCAGAGGAAGCGGTTCCCCGACGACGAAAAGTCGTCCGCTGAAAAAGGGACACAAGGTCACTCCCCGCTCCGCCGCCGCTTGAGCGCAAGCCGCGATCGTTTCTGCCGCCACTGACATCAGATTCACTGAAATTTCGGCTCCCGGGTCGCCCGAGTGAGAGGCGCCCACCAGGTCAGCCGCAAAAACCTGGGCGATGGAACGAATCAATTCGCGCTGGCGTTCGGCCTGCACCACGGCGCGCCGAACCGCCGGTCGCAGCACCTTGTCGTGATCATCAAGTTGTCGCCCGATATGCTGGAGGTTCATCAAAACCGTCGACAGAGGATTCCCCAGGTCGTGCATGATGCATTGAAGCAGGATCTGCTTTTTCTCCAACTCCTTCACCAATCGGCGCTTTCCCAGACTCTGGTCATGCGCGTTCTGAGTAAAGCCCTGCTCCCGCTGCCATCGATCATCGGCAGGCATCACCATGAGAAACGATTCACCACCGCTTCCTCGACCCGCGATGGCTTCGAAAAAATACCGTCCACTGACCGTTTCGCCGGTCGTCTCTTCCCAGATCCCTGAGGGCAAAGTCCCCTCGCCCTCATCTGCCGAGTCCCAAAATTCCGCGGCAGCGCCTTCGGCAAAATCCTCAAGAAACGGCGAGCGTCCCCGAAATTCCGCCGCCGAACCAAACACAGTCTTCCACCAAGCAGGCACCGGATCGATCTCGACGAATTCCCCGTGCTCCTGACGTGAGAGCACCAACACCCCCATCGCATTGAGCGCTTGTCCACGAATGGCGCTGTCAGAAGCTTCGCTCATTTCAATTCTCCTGAGCGCCCGCATCGTCTCCGAGCATCCGCCTCGCCATCTCATCGAAGGCTTCGGCCACATTTTCTCCCGTCTTCGCACTGGTGGACAGCACCAAGAAGCCCGCTTGTCGGAATGGAGCCAGCAAATCCTCGGTGATCTCCCAGTCGTCGACCAGATCATGCTTGTTGACGAGGAGGGCCGACGTCATCCTAGGATACTCGGCGGCAATTTCCGCCATCTCCTCGCGCACCGCATCCAGCGTCTCCCGCCGAGTGCCGTCGATCACATAGAGAAACGCCGAAGAACCGCGCAGGTAGGATTTTTGCACCGCCTGAAACTCATCACGCCCCGCCAGGTCCCAGATCATCAATCGGACTTCGCGATCATCCACGGATACGGTCCGTTGATCGATTTTTACCCCGACGGTGGTCAGATAGTTATCGGAAAAAATGCCACTGACAAAGCGGCGAACCAGACTCGTCTTGCCGACCGCGTAGGCTCCGATGAGGCAGATCTTCTTTTTGATCATCGCTCGGGAGCCTCCTCTCCACCTTGGCCTGCCAACGCCTTCAGACTCACCCCGTCGCCGGCACGGTTCGGATCTTCGCTCAGGCTCATGCTGATTCTATCCTCGGCGAAGCCAGCCTCCAACAATCGATCACGAATCTGCTCGGCCCGGTTTTTCTCCACCACCCGGTTCGCCTCTCGATTGGCTCCGATCAGGGGATGGGCCACCACCTCGAAGCGGAAGCGCCTGCCCACCTTCGCCGCCAGCGAATCCAGTTGTCGCAACATCCCTACCATTTCCACCACCCGGTCATTGTCATCCTGATTCAGACTACCATCCTGAAACAACACCGATACCGCCCCGATCTCGGACAGTAACTGAGTCATGCGCGCGCCCGAGTCATCGTTCAGCCCCGACGTATCCACCTTCATCAAAGCCGCCAGAGGCTTCACCTGAGCCTGAACCTTCTCAAAATCCTCAGCTTCCAAGGCACCGGAAAAGCGCGCCTCACTACCATCCTCAGAAAAGCTGATCTCGAGTCCGTCGATCGCGCCGAACTGACTCAAGATCATCGCCTCTCTCATTTTCAGGGATTCCGCCTCCATTTGGGCGCGACGGGTTTCGGCCGCTTGCGTCTCGCTTCGCAGGGCATTCAGGTTTTCGTCAATCTGTCCTCCCAATGTCACCAAATCATCCGGCGTCAAGGTTTTGCCAAGGTCCGATCTCAAAGCGCCCAGAGCCGCAAGAATCTGCTTCTGCCCCTCCACTTCCTTGGCCTCACGCATTGCCACAAACTCGGGGGCCATCGAAACCATCGGCGCAAAATCAAAACTGGCCTTCTCCGCATCGATTCCGAATTCTGCCAGACGACTTGCGGGATCCACCGCCAGTGGATCGCGCAGCCCCCGCATCGTCCGATGCCGCCACCAGCCATCGTTCTCGACCGACGTCACCGCCACCCCGGGTTCGGATCGGACGGCCGCTTCAAATCGATTCCACCGGCTCTGCTCCCGCATGCCAAAAAAAGCGATCACCGCCGCCACGGCCCCGATGATTCCAAGTGCGAGCCAGGCCCGCCAGAGCCCGCCACCTTTTTCCGTCTCTTCCGCCGTGGTCCGATTCTCGATCAGGGCGCGACGCAAGGTCGGGCGACTGCTTTCCAGCAATGTCATGTCGCCCGAAAAATGATCGAGTCGATCCGCCATCTCAGCGTGAAGATCTTCGAGAATTCCCTTCAGCTCATCACGCGCAGACGCCGGGGGCACTCCGTGCGCGACCGCGGCGATCACCATGGACGGGCCAGCCTCGATGATGACTTCCCTTTCACCAAAAGAAAAACTGTCCAGTTCGGAAGCATCGTCATCGCCCGCGTCTTCCGACGCGAAGGAGTCACGCACGAAACTGCGGATCGCTGTGAACATGCCCGACACCAGATCTGCCTCGCCGTCGGCTTCTTCCTCCGGATTTCGCGCCGCGTGCAGCAACAGCAACCCGGTGTCGCGTTGCATCAGATAAACTTCCTCAACGCGAAAGCTCCGCGTCTTGAGCAACACGTATTCCGAGTAGGATTTGCCCGCCATTCGGGCTTGGGCCCGCCACTTGAGGCGCTCGGCAGAGGTGGTGTTTCGGATCGTCTCGTTCAGTTCCTCCACCATGCCACGGAACAGATCCATCACGTAGTTCCGGATCGCCGGTCCCATGATGGGAAACAGGGCCTTGGACAGTTTCGCCTTGTCCTGCGACACACTACGTTGGATCGCAGACTCCGTGCCCGCCTGAAGCGCCGCCACCAGTTCGTCGAATTCCGCCTCGCCCATTTCCCGGCGTCGTCGCAGGGCCGGAGCCAGATCCAGCGCCAGGCGATCCACCGACTCCTCATCAAGGTTCTCCAGGCGAGCACGCAGATCGTCCAGCTCACGCCTTTCGTCGCCCATCATCAGCTCCTTGAGCTGACTCAGAGTGTCAGAAGATTTCGGCTCTACGCTCATTGCGCAATCCTGAGAGTGTCACTGACAACCAAGACAGGCGCGCGATGCCTCGCGCACCACATCGGTCCATGATTCCCCGTGACGGGAGTGGATCAACCCCGAAGTTTCTCCGCCAACTTGGTCAGAGAATCGGCCAACTGCTTACGCGGTACCGAGGCCTCTTCCACGTCGTTGATCTGCTTCTCAGTCTGGTTCCGGAGTTCAGTCAATCCGTCTTCCACCGCCTGGCGCAGGGCTTCGACCTCGGCAATCAACCGGTTTTCCAGTTCCTTGAAACGCCGCTCATAGCCGACCATCTGCTCGCCAAAGAGCAGTTCGCGGATCTTGTCGACATTGTCACCGCCTTCGGCAGGGGCTGCGGATGCCTGACTACGCCCTCCATTGGAGTTGGAGGCTTCCTTTCCTTTCGTATCTGTTCGAGAACTCATGTGATTCTGGGATGTAGGGGGATAGCGTTTTCGTCTCGCCGGCTCCTCCAAGCACGAATCGGGAAAACATTCCGCTCCACGATATTCAAAAGAAATGTGATTACCAGCCTTTATAGTTCTTCCATAGTTATTCAGCGATCGGCGGCGGAGGCCCGAAGGGCCACAGCCGGAGCTGACGATTGTGAATCACTTCGCCGGATTTCCCCGCTCTCGTCCAGCTCCGGTCTGTCTTCCCCTCCCCGCCCCTGTCCGCCAGCCTCTTTCCTCGGATCTCCACGCCCCCACCGGCCATGTCCATGCCGCTTTCGTCAGCATCGACAGATCCGATAGCTCCATCGATCTCACCGTCCCGGATTCCGACTCTCGCTCTCACGGCCATCACAAAATCGATTCCAAGCCCGCCACCTTCAAACACTGGCGCGAAGCCTTCCA
>JAGROX010000458.1 GCA_020440025.1 Verrucomicrobiia bacterium | reverse complement strand
TCCCATCGACCCGTCGACTCAATTTTTCGCTGCTTTTCTGGAGGATCTCTTTTTCCTCGTCGGTCAGGCTCTGCATTCCCTGTTCAGAGATCTTATCGAGAATGGCATCGATCTCGGTGGAGACAAAAGGCTTCGGCTTTTTCGGAGTCTCCACGACCTCGGCATCCACGACTTTTTTGGCGCCGAAACTGATCGACCAGCGTTTTTTTCTGTCATCGATGTCGTGCCGCTTTTGGAAATAAGGGTGAATCCACGCGATCCAGAACCAGCCGAAAAACGCGCCACCGAGGTGGGCGAGATTCGCGATGCCATTCTGTCCGAAAGTCATGCCGAAGGCTTCTTGGGAGACGAGCATGATCAACTCGATCGCGACAATGAAGGCCCCGATTTTCCACATCGGCGAGCGAATCGGGAGGACGAAGAACAACAGCAAGTTCACCACCTGTCGTGGCATGATTGAGATAATCCCGAAAACCACCCCCATCACCGCTGCCGAGGCTCCCAGGATGGGACTGGGCGAGAAACACATCTGAAGGAGTCCGCCAAAGACACCCGCGCCGAGATAGAGTCCGAGGAACTGTTTGGGTCCGATTACCTGCTTCAGTTGATAGCCCCAAAAATACAGGACCAGCATGTTGAAAAGCAGATGGATGAAATCAGCGTGAATAAACTGATAGGTCAGCAGGAGATAGACATGACCTTTCATCAACTCGTCGAAACTGGCGGTGCCGACTCGGCCCGAGTCGAAAATCAGGACCTCCGCGATGTGCACCACCACATTGATGACGATGAGCCAAGTAACCACTGACCAGGTGCCCGGCCCCGTGATTCCTCCCCGGCGGCCGCCGTAGCCGTCCTCATCTCGCATGTAGTCGCGGTTGTAAATGCCCATGATTGATTTCGCTGCGCTACCGTAAACCAGCGGGAGAGGGGTGCAAGAGCCGGTGGGGGAGGGCGACTCAACAGGGTTGAGTGTCGGACTTGACCCTCTTTGGTCGGATCTTACGCCTGAATTGGAGGCGTTTCCGCGTAGTTGCTCAATCCAGTGATCTCAGGGATAGTTGGGTGCAGGTCTCATTTTCCCCGATTCATGGCTGATCTTACCCTCAGAAAAACTCTCGGCAGTGCGGTACTGTTGATTGGCTCGATGCTCTCCGTGCAGGCGGCGGATGAGGCGATTGACTTCAATCGCGACATCAAACCCATCATTTCATCCAACTGCGTCAGCTGCCACGGTCCCGATGAGAACAAACGCAAAGCTGATCTGAGGCTGGACACCTTTGACGGGGCCACCGTTGATCTGGGTGGCTACCGGGCCATCGCTCCGGGTGATGCGAAGTCCAGCGAAGCCATTCTCCGGGCGAAGAGTGATGATCCTGATGAGGTGATGCCGCCGCCGAAATCAGGCCACGAGTTGAAGCCGGACGAAATCGCGCTCCTCGAAGAATGGATCAATGCCGGGGCGAAATTTGATCGTCACTGGTCCTTCGTGCCGCCGGTGCGACCGGAGAAACCCGCTGTCTCTCGCGATGATTGGGCGAAAAACGACATCGACCGCTTCGTGCTCGCGCGACTGGATAGTGAAAACCTGAAGCCTCAGGCCGAGGCCTCGCCCGAGGTGTTGCTCCGACGACTCAGCATCGATCTCATCGGTCTGCCGCCACAACCGGATGAAGTAAAAGCCTTTGTCGCCGCGTGGGAATCCGCCTCGGCGTCGGGTCCGGAACGTGACGGGCTCTGGGCCGCTAAAATCGACGAACTGCTGAAACGCCACTCCTACGGGGAGCGTTGGGCGGCTCCGTGGCTCGATCTGGCGCGATACGCCGATTCCATGGGTTACGCCAGTGACAACCTGCGAACCATCTGGGGATATCGCGATTGGGTCATCGATGCTTTGAATCGGAATCTGCCCTACGATCAGTTCACGCTGGAGCAGCTCGCCGGAGATCTGTTGCCCGAAGCCAGCACGGAACAGCGCATCGCGACCGCCTTTCATC
>JAGROX010000457.1 GCA_020440025.1 Verrucomicrobiia bacterium | reverse complement strand
CATCCACCGACAAGGGTGCCACCGGCGATCCCGATTCCGAACCTCCCTTGGCCGAGATTCAAGCCAGCAAACGCAAGGATTACAACCGGACGTGGGAAAAACGCCTGAAGACGGCGGAGCCCACCGATGCCGAGCGGCTGCGCTGGTGGTTGGACCAGTATCGCGTGAAATAGTTGCCCAAACCGAAGCTACCACAACAGGCTCCCTTCACGGCTCTTCATCCCGCCGTGGCACTATCGAGACCCGAGCATCAACAGGCTTCTACGATTGGTCTTTCGGATAAGGTCTCAGGCCAAGAAGAATCTCCGCTCTTTCGGTGAGCGGTTTGATGGCGAATTCGCGATCCGTGAACTCGGCCAGGTTGCTTTCGACGAGGGCATAGACAGACTGACGATCCTGACTGGTGTCGACTTCCACACACTTGCCGCTGCCTTTGAACAGCTCAACGATGGGAAGGGTCTCGGCCTTGAAGGTGTCGAATCTCAGCTTGATGCTCTCCACATTGTCATCGTTCCTGCCGGAGTATTTGGCACGGGCGAGGATGCGCTTTTCTAGAACGCTGTAGGGACACTCAAAATATAGCATTTTGGGAAGTTCGGTGTCCCGACCGAAAATCTCACGCCATGCCTGCAAATTCTCAGGTGATCGGGGGAATCCATCGAGAAGGAAGTTGTTCTTTCCTGTCGTCCTCGTGATCCTCTCCATCTCGTCTCTGAGAAGCGTCACGGTGATCTCGTTCGGCACCAATTTCCCTGCGGTCATGAAGGCTTCGATGGTCGCCGCGACCGGTCCTCCCTTCTCCCGCTCGGAACGGAGAAGATCGCCCGTGGACAAATGCGTCCAGCCAAGTTGAGACTCCGCCAGCTCACACATGGTTCCCTTTCCGGCCCCGGGACCTCCGAGGACGAAGACGACATTCGGCGCTGGACAGGGCAACCTCGGGTCGAAGTGATGAATGACCACCTTCGGAGCCGGGGCGACACCCTTCTTGTAAACGTGCCATTCCTTGTCGACTGGCGGCATCTGGTCCTCACAAGTCATGTCATAGGCAAGATGACCATCGAGACGGCAGATCCTCCACGATTGATAGCTGTTCGAATAGGAAAGCGCCGGGCTTCTCGCAGATTTGCCATCGGCACGGTCCCAAGCCATGCGACCATTCCAGTATCCGAGGCTGGAAACCGTTCCCGATTCCGATTCCGTGGGAGGAGCCGTCGAAGGAATGAAGAGACCATCCACTTCATGAAGGCCGGCTCCAGAGACTTCGATGAAAAGGGTGTTCGCCCTGAGTTCGTTGGTTTCTTCCATCACATTCTGCTGGGGAGGTTTCCGGAATCGCTCGTTCACGCATCGCCCTTTTTGGCTCCCTTGCCTTTGGGCGATTTTGTCTTTTTCGGAATCTCGGGGAGAGACTTCATGGTGGGGCCGTTCTGGGAAATGAGTTCATCGCAGCGCTCTCGCAACTTGGCGAGTGCGGATTGTTGCTGGGCGGTCAAGGGATTCGGACCTGTCTCCGGCGACGTGAGATTCACCAACTGATCGGGATCGTTCTTCAAGTCATGGAGAAACTCGAAGGGTGCTTGGTTGGGGCCGTCGACGTAGTAGCGGGCGTAGACCCAATCGGTGTCTCGAACCCCTTCCCAGCGGGGAATCGTGCCGGGAACCGCCAGGAACTCGCAGAGGAAGTCGCGGCGCCAGTCGGTGGGGATTTCCCCATGAACCAGCGGCACGAGGCTGTGACCGGTGTGGGTGGTCGGAGGTTTCTGACCACCGAGTTCGATCATCGTCGATGCGAGATCACTGTTGAGTGCCATCTCGCTGACCACCTTTCCGCGTTTCTCCTTGGGAAGGCGTGGGTCGTAGATGATGAGCGGAACCCGCAGAGATTGTTCGTAGTGAGTCCATTTTCCGGCGAAGCCGCGATCACCGAGGTAGTAGCCGTTGTCGGCGGAGTAGATGATGACGGTGTTGTCAGCGAGACCCTGTTCTTTCAGCTGGGCAACGAGGCGACCTAGGACATGATCGATCCCGCCGATCATCCGGAAGTAGGCGCGCATATTGGTCTGATATTTCTCCGGCGTGTCCCATCGCCAGAAGAAGCGTTGGCGGTTGATCGAATTCTTGAGGAAATCCGGCTGCGATTCGTAGATGGCGGGATTGTTGAGACGGGGGAGGGGCATCTCCTGGTCCTCGTAGAGACCGTCCATCACTTTCGGCCAGGGGTAGTGACCGATACCGGGGCGCTTGTCACCATCCTCGGCATGCGTGGCATTGAAACTGATGGTCAGGCAGAAGGGCTGATCCTTTGGTTGCTCTTTGATGAACTCGATTCCCCAGTCGCCGAGAATCTGGGTTTCGTGTCGCTCGCTGCCATCGGGCTGGGGCTTGAAAAAGGGATTTCGGCCCAGCGGACGACGCACATCGAACATCGCTGCCGAGGATTCCTCGGAAAGAGAAACGTGTTCCTTTCCCATGTGGGCGGTTCGGTAGCCTGCGCTCTTGAGGATCGAAAAGTAGGAGGTGGAGCAGAGTTCCGGATCCAATACACCCGGTTTGACTCGGTACAAATGACGGCGCTCATAGGTGCCGGTGAAAAGACAGGCGCGGCTGACCCAGCAGGTGGACGTTGTCACGAACGCATTTTCAAAACGCACTCCCTCGGCGGCGAGTTGATCGATGTTGGGCGTCTTGACGATGGGATGTCCCGCGCAACCGAGCGTGTGATTGCGCTGGTCGTCGGCAAAGAGAAACAGGATGTTGGGTCGTGGCGCAT
>JAGROX010000456.1:1891-2450 GCA_020440025.1 Verrucomicrobiia bacterium | reverse complement strand
GAGCAATTCCTCGCCTTCACCGGAGCCACCGATGGCCAGGTGAACTTCGCGCGCGTCGCCAACTTCACCGCGCCCGACAAACCCGGCCTCGAAGACTTCGGCGAAGCCTCGCTAACCATGAATACCGGCGCCTCCTGCTATTGCCGCATCGACTGGCTGACTCCCGATGGCCTCCGCGTCTGGGGCGACGGACGTGTCTTCGTTGTCGGCACTCGGGGAACCCTGGAGATTCGCAAATACATCGCCCTAGCGCGTCAGGAACCGGGCAACAAAATCTTCCTCGTCAACGGCGAGGAGGAACAGGAGATCGACTGCGACGGCAGCACCGGGTTTCCCTTCTTCGGCGAGATGATCCTCGACATCCTCAACGGCACCGAAACCGCCATGACCCAGGAACACATCTTCAAAGCCGCCGAGTTATCCATGCTGGCGCAGCAGGTGGCGGATCAAGCCAACGGCTAGGTGATCGCTTCTTCACTCCCGACGCTTTGACGCTTCGGTCAGGCTGTCTCGCTGCGCTCGGCGGTCACCCCGCAACGCTCCGGATTGGATGGGGGGG
>JAGROX010000456.1:1375-1823 GCA_020440025.1 Verrucomicrobiia bacterium | reverse complement strand
GGGCCTGCGGTCAAAATGCGGGGCATGAAAATTTGCCTCATCCTCGTCACTCTGGTTGCGTTGGCGTTGCCCGCATTCGCTCAGCAAGTCGGCGACGGCCAGTTCGCCGCTAGCTCCAATCTCCGCGCCGGAGTTGCCAAGATCGACATCACCCCGGACGACGTCACCGGCATGATCGCCGACGGTCATCGCCGCGAAGTGAAAGCGATTCGCGATCCGCTGCGCGCTGGCGTGCTGGTGCTCGATGACGGCACCACCAAGGCGGCCATCGTGACCATGGATGTGCTGCAGGCGTGGGACGCGCTGGTGCCGCTGGCACGGGAAAAAATAGCAGCGGCGAGCGGAGTTCCGGCGGAAAACATCATGATCACCGCCTCGCACAATCACTCCGGGCCGCCCTACGATCCGCTCCATAAGTGGGGGCGCGACCTGGTCAACAAGCTTGGCG
>JAGROX010000456.1:0-1317 GCA_020440025.1 Verrucomicrobiia bacterium | reverse complement strand
GGATTTGGGATCAATCGCCGCAAAGTCATCGATGGCCGCACCGTGGTGCGGCTCAATCCCGACGGGCCGAACGATCCGCGCGTCAAGGTGCTGCGCTTCGACGACGGAAAATCGTTGACGCCGATGGCGGTGATCATGCACGCCGTGTGTCATCCCTGCTTTTTCACCTGGGGTGACAAGGGTTCGCCACCCTACCCCAATGGCTACCCCAAATTGAGCGCTGACTTTCCGGGGCCGGCGCAGACCTTTGTGGAGAAGGTTTACGATGGAGAAACCAGTGCGCTGTTTCTCCAGGGTTGCGCCGGAGACATCCGCCCCAACCTTCCCGGCTTTCCCTATCGCTGTGCCGATGAGGCCGATTTGCAGTGGGCGGCAGACGATTTGGGTGGTGCCGTCGTTCGCTCCCTGGCGCAGAATGTCACCCGTGAAAAACTCGCCGAGCGCGGCAATTTCTATCCCATCCGCGTCGCCAGTGAAGTGGTCGCTCTGCCCGGAAAACAAGTGAGCGTCGATGGCGAATTGATGGCGATGAAAGTCGGGCCGTATCTGTTTCTGTGCATGCCCGGCGAGCCGATGGTCGAGTACGGGTTCAAGTTGGAGGAAGCCATCGCCGACCGCGCCATTCCGATCATCGTCGGTTACGCCAATGGCCGCGTCGGCTACCTGGCGACCGCGGATTCGTATGAAGTCGGCGGCTATGAGCCCAACACCTCGCCACTGACCCCGGATGCCGAGGCGGTCATTTTGAGCAAGCTTGGCGAACTGGCCGACAAAGTGATCGGCGATGTCTTTGAGTCCTTTTCAAAACACCCGAAAGACATCAAGATCCGCGAGGCCGCGGAGAAGAAGCTCAAAGCCGAAGCCAGCAAGTAATGAATCCGGAAACCCCAAATGATGACGCCGCCCGCCGGACCTACTGGTCGGAGACGATGGAGGCAGGCTACCGCTTCGTTGAGCAGCTGTTGGCATTCGAAGTCGATGAGTGCGGCGAAGGCTTTGCGTCCATTCCCGACGCGGCGGAATCCGCGGGTGTCGAGATGTGGTTCTCGGATACCAAAATCGCCGGCGATCTCGATCGCATCTACTTTCTGCGCGAAAGCCTGGTCGAGGACGTGATCCGGATCGGTCGTGAGATGAACCAGCGCGGCTGGATTTTGAAAATCGAAGAGGGCTACCGAACCCAACAGATGCAGACCGAGCTGGTCCGAAAACCGGCAGTGTTCGATGCCATTCTGAGAAAATGCCTTTGGGAAAATGACGGAGTGATGCCCTCCAGTGAAATGGTGTTTCGGCGTGCCATCGTTCTGGTGGCCAACA
>JAGROX010000455.1 GCA_020440025.1 Verrucomicrobiia bacterium | reverse complement strand
GGGATCTTCGAGGCGAATGACTTTCTGAAGCCGTCCGCTGGGCAGGTCGTAGAGGAGAGCGGCACTGAAATCAGGATTGGCTGTGAAGAAGGGGGCTCCCACCAGCAGCCGATTGCCGCAGAGAGCCAGGCTACCGCCGAAGGCATTTCCATTCAGATCGCCGAAGAGATCCCGGGATGGTTGGATTTTTCGAATCAGCCGACCGGTGCGAGCGCTGAACACATAAACCGAACCATCGCCCGGATTCAGCGAATTCGAAGGTCCAAAGTCGTCAGCCCCGACCACGACCCAGTTCTCGTTGACGGCGACGCTGCGGCCGAAACTGTAGCCCTCCCGGGTCACATCCCCGGGTCGCGGATGGAGCTTGGTCACGACCGGGTTGCGGGCGGATGCTTCCGGAACAAGACACGGCGTCAGGGCCAGGATCGCCAGGAGGAGGAAACAGGAGCGGTTCATGAAGAGGGTTGGGTGAGTGATCGAAGAGGGTTGGGTCGGCATTTTCCGCGATCTCAGGGTTTGCCTACCACCAGTTCCTTGGCGCCGTTGTCGAACTGGAGGCAGAGCACCAGCTCCCCATCGCGATTCAGCACCTGCCCGTGGCCTTTGCCCCCGGCGCCGGTGCGATCGACGATGGGCTGCATGACGATGGAGCGCAGGCGGGTGGACTCGGAGTGTGGCGTGTTGAAGATCGTGCCCTTGCGCAGGGCGATGCGGGGCAGGCGCAAGGCGTGGGGCGACACCGGGTTTTCGCCGCTCCCGGGATTCGGGTGACCGAGTCCGGCGTTGCCGACGAAAAGCGCCTGGTTGCGGTTCGGGGCTCCGGTCAACGCGGCGACGATGGCGTAGTTCCCGTTGATGGGATCGACCTCCACCCGCTGAATGGCGCGCACCCGCGGACAGTCCCCGGCGGAGACCGGATCGCCCTCGCGCAGGAGGACCTGATAAGCATACTTCTCAAAACTGGGACTCGCGTGGCGGGTCACGTGGACCAGGGCGCAGTCGTTCGAAGCGTTCGTGCCGGGTCCGTATCCCTTGAGCAGCACGATCATCCCATCCGAGCCGACCGCCCAGTAGCGGAGGAAACGCGAAGCCAGGAAACTTCCCAGTGGCTGACCCGTCACAGGATTCCTAGTGCTATCGAGCTCGGTCCCGCGCCCCAGCATGAGGGCGTCTCCGCTCTCTCTCCAAAATCCTTCCGCGAAGCGATTTTCAAAGGCCGTTCCACCGCGGCGAGCCCGGGCAATGCCAAGAGCGCTAGTGTCGACCAATTCTCCCAGGATGGTGCGGAACGTTACCGGATCTTGCAACTCCCCCCCCAGGTTCGGTGCCTTTTGCCCTTCCCGGACCACCGAAAAGAGACTGCCGCCCGAACTGGTGGTGAAACACTGGCGCAAAGGGCGTCCGCCTCCCTCCGGAATGACGAAGGCGCTGAAAGCGTAGAAGCTCGTGGAACTCGCGGCGGCTCTGCCGAAAAACTGGCCGAAAGTGTCCAGTCCGCTGGCGGATTCGCCTTCCCGCGCCTTGAAGTCGGCGACATTGCTCGCGAAAGAATCCGTCAGCAGGATACCCGTGTCGTTGGTCGCCGTCACCCCGCCGGGCCCTTGACGATAGCGATAGGGCAAAAGAAGGCGATCGGTCGGAGTGGAGCCGGGGGGATTCTCACTGGTGTGTAGGATCTCCGGCAGCGACTGGATCTCCACATCGCCGAGCGCCGTCAGGGCCGTGCCGGTGCGCAGTTGATTGGCCTGGGTGCCGTCGAAAGTCAGGAGCACCCGGTTGTTGAAGGCGGTGACACCGGGCCCCCGCAGCAGCACCTCGAAGACCATGGAATCGGCCCGGCTGCTGACGAATCGGAGCATCCGCCCCGTTTTCAGACCCGGCCCGATGAGTTCGGCACTACCGCCGGAAATGCCCAGATCATCCACTCCGCCCTGGAAATTGGTCCACAGCCCCTGGTTCATCCCGCCGCCCGTCCCCGGCCCCATCAGCCCGGCGGTGAAGAACACCTCGCCGTCGGGATTGATGAGCGGTTGGAAGAAATTGCGGAAATCCGCCTGGACGGTCCCGGGAGCGGAGTTTCGCACCTGGGTCACCGTTTCCAAGGGAAGCGGTCCCGCGAGGGGACGCAGGAAATGCACCGCCCCACCGCCGCTCGCGCTGACGCCGAAAAGGGCCTGGTCGCCACCAAAGGCGAGCACCTGGCCAAAACTGTTGAAACCATCGCTCGGTGTCAGGGTCCGCAGCCGTTCCATTCGCGCGACGTCGAAGAGATAGGCGACTTCGTCGTCTGGCGCCCCGATCAGGGCGAGGTTGCCGTCCAGCTCGACCTGGAATCCGGCACTGCCACCCAACACCGGAAAGGTCACGGGAGGATCGGTAGTCCGCAGATCGAACAGGTAGGCTCTCCCATCCGTCCCGATCCCGGGTTCGCCGACGATGGCGCGAGTTCCGTCGAGGGCCAGGTCCCTGCCGAAGTATTTGAAAGCGGATGAATTGGGACTGGTCAGCTTGCGAAGCTGGCGACCGCTTCGGAGATCGAACAGGTAGGCCCCTCCCGTCCCGGTTCCTTTCTCGGGTGCGCCGACGAGGACCAGTTCGCCATGCACGGAGAGACTTTTTCCAAATTCATCCCCCGCGGTGGCGTCCTCGGCCGAGAGTCCGTTTGGTTCCAACTCGCCCGTGATCGTGTCGTAAACCACGACCCTACCCGCACCACTGTTTCGCCCGGGGAGCCCGACGACCGCGTAGCGATCCGACAATGCCACCGCCTCGCCGAACCGATCCTGCGTCACCGCAGGACTCGCTTGGAATCGATGGATCTGGCGCCCGTTACGGACGTCCATCAGGTAAGCGACGCCGACATTGTTCCCGAAATCCGGAGCCCCGATCAGCAGCTTGTTGCCGCAGAGGCTCAGGCTGCTGCCGAAGGCGTCACCGTCGGCCGCGTCCGGTGCCCGCAATTCCCTCACCAGACGGCCCGTCGCCGCGCTGTAGATCGATACCACGCCCCTGCCGGATTCCGCGCCCGGTTCCCCGACCGCGATCCAGCGATCATTGACCGCCATTGCGGCCCCGAAATTGCCGGTCACCTCCGGTGTTTTCGGAACCAGGATCCGATCGATCGGTTGCCGGGCTTTGGCCAGGAAGGGCAGACACCACAACAGAGCAGCGAGGGAAACCAGGATAGTCAGGCGGGAGTCAGATCGATGGTTCATGAGACTTGATGGGAGAAATGTCAGCCTAAACTTCAAGCAGAGTTCAGGCCATAAAATTAGAGACAAAGAAGCGCCCTGCCTGATCGCAGGGTTTACGGAGAATCGACCAGGCAAAGTATCAGGGATACGGACCTCAAAAAGAGAGAAAATAGAAAACCTTAACGACAAGAGACCTGCCATGAAATTCCTGCGATCGGCTCAGGGGAGTCCAGGGAAGACCGCCACTCTCTTTTCCCGATCCAACTGAAGCGTCACGACCACCGCGCCATCAGCACCCACCGCCCGACCGTGGCCACGGGCTCCGATCCCGGTGCGCTCGGGATAGGGCTGCAACAGGACAGACCGCAGGGTGGCCGTCTCCATGGAATCCGGCATCAAAAACCGGGTGCCCTTTCGCAGCAGGAGCCGGGGGCGGGTCTGTTCGAGAAATTCGGAAGCACCCGTGAAGGCGGTCCCCACATAAAGCGCCTGATTATTCCCACGAGAACCTGTCACCGCCACTTGAACGGCAAAATCTCCACTGACGGGATTCACCTCCACGCGCTGAATCAGTCGGATTCGCGCCGCATCGAAACCGCAGACTTCGTCGCCTTCGCGCAACACCACCGCCGCTTCCCAATTCGATTGAGTCACCTCGTATTTCAAAAACAACAGGGCGAGATCATTGGCCGCGCTCACTCGCCGTCCTCCCAGCCTGACCTGCGCCAGCCCCGAATTCTCACCGGTCGGCCAGAAACGATAGATTCGACTAACCACGACCTCATCGGGAAAGCGGGCATCATCGGTCCCCATGAGCTGCCCTTTTTGCAACATCGGAGACTGCGTATCCGAGGACCAGAGCATCTCATTGTTGCGCCCGCTGATCCCTGGTCCAGCGAGCATCGCGCGGACCACGGTGGCTTCATTCAAGCCGTGGACACCCTCGCCGGTGAAGGTACGAAAGACTTGTCCCGGCTCCAGACCCGGCACTTCGTCGCCCTGCCTCATCACTTCGACCGGACCGCTGAAATCGTTCGAGTCTGAGAAGATGGTAGGAACGGCCCGTCCACCCGCGGCAGGAATGGCAAAAGCCCCGAAAGCGACCCCTTCGTCGACACTGGAAGAACCAGCCCGACCGAAAAACTGGCCATAGGTAACGCCCCCAGGTCCGGCACTCCCCTCATGGACCGATGATCGGTAAGGCACCCCGGACGGCGGATCGTAGTTTACGAGACCCGTGTCGTTTCGACGCGTGATTCCCAGCGCCCCATTGCGACGGAGCTGAAAGGACAGCAACACTTCGCCAAAAGGAGCGGCCTGTAGCACCTCCCGGAACGCCTGCACCTCCGCATCACCGAATTCCAACCGAGGCTCCCCGGTCGCAATCAATGGCACGAAGCCACCGCTGCCAGAGGCCAGGATCGCCCGGTTGTTGCGAGCCGTGATCCCCGGACCCGACAACAGGGCCGTGAGGATCGGTCCGGAGAGCGAGGCGTGATATTGATGATTCGAAATCGGATCGAAAACCCGGCGAAACCGAACATTCGTCCCAAGTGCCGCTACCTCGTCCCGACTTTTCGCGAGCAAGTTCAGATCCTGACTCTGATTCCACCACAGACCTCTGTCCCGGTTTCGATTCGAACCGGGCCCCCTCAGGAAGCCTTCGATCGTGATGCTCGATTCATCGAAAACAGCCGACTGCCCAAACCCTCGAAACGTCGCGTCCGCCACGCCCGGGGCGCTGTCCCCCGTCTTCGCCAGAGTCACCGCCGGAAAAGGGCGAGTCAGTTGAGTGAAATGATAGACCGCTCCGGCCTCGGACCCGTTATCGTCGTCCCCCGGTGCTCCCACCAGTGCCTCATCACCGCTCAGGGCGACCCTGAGTCCAAACTGATCGCTCGTATCGGCAACGTCGGCCCAGATTTTTGACACGAGTTCACCTGTCGTCAGATCGAAGACAAAAGCAGATCCTTCGCCGTTGCCATTTGAGCTGCCGTCATTCGCCCCATCGAAGAAATCACCAATCAGCGCCAGATTGCCGCTGACAGCCACGCTAGTGCCAAATTGTTCCCCGGGATTTCCAGTAGGATCCGTCAACTTTCTCAGCAATTGCCCGCTGCGAGAATCAAAGACATAGACCGCCCCGAGATTGGTGGCCTTGTGAGGGGCGCTGACCAAGACCCAGGGGCCATCGATGGCGACCTCTTTGCCGAAGGAGTCGTAATCAGCAGGGTCATCCTGCTCCAGCACCGCCAGTTGCTGCCCGGTAAGGACATCGAACAAATAGGCCCTGCCCTGATCCACGTGGCTGTCATCGACGCCATTGGCTCCGATGACAGCAATCCGTCCGCACAGGGACACACTGTAACCGAAAAACACACTGGGAACCGAGTCATCGCCACTGAGTTCGTGAAGCAGCTGCCCCGTCCTGGCGTGATAGACAAAAGCCCTATCCGAACCCCAACTGCCGACCAGAGCGATGTCACCACTCAGCGCCACACGAGTGCCGAATTTGTCGAAATCCTGCGGAGACGGCGCCGTGAGTTTGGCAATCAGTCGACCGGTGGGAATATCGTAAACATAGGCCGCCCCTTTCTGGGCCACTCCCGTCAGGGGCGCTCCCGCCAGCAGCAATCGCCCACTCACCGCGACACTTTCACCAAATCCACCATGGAGTTCACTCGTAAAAAACGTCCTGAGGAAACGTCTGGTTCGGGCGTCGTAGATTTTCACCGTACCAACAGCGGGGGCCGCATCTTCACTGTATCGCGCACCGACGGCGAAATATCGATCCGACATCGCCACCGAAAACCCAAATCGATTGCCATCAGGATTGCTCGCCCCCTGCTCCAAGAGCTTGGTTTGCAGCGGCTCCCCTTTCACCGGTCCTGTGCAGAAAAGGAAAAAAAGCAGGCAACCAAGCCAGCCGCAGACCCTGGAGAATGATGGATTCGAGTTCATAAGCCGCTAGAGACGTTCCTCAGAGTAGAAGCCCACCCCGAGAAGACAAGGCAATTGCGCCCATTGCTGACCAACCCAATTCCTATCTCACCAGCCCGCCAGCTCACGGAAAGCCCGTCACCGATATCCACGCTCCAATGAGTCGGGACGGCAACGCTAGGGAATCCGCGCGTTGACCTTTTCGATCGCCTGACGCAGACCATCGCGAATTGGCTTGTGGGCATCCTGGTATTCCCCTCCGTCTTTCTCGAAATCCCGCCAGCATTTGCCCCATGCTGGAAGCGGATTGAAGGGATACAGCTCGGGGCAATCTTTTTCCAAATTCACGTCATAGAGAATGATCGGCACGATCTGAACTTCTCCAGTCTTTTCGCGTTCCAAAGCCTTTTCCAGTTCGATATCCATGATGTATCCCGAAGCGAGGAATTCATAACTCACCAGACAGACGAACACATCCATCGTCTCCAGTGCCTTGCGGATCTCGGGATCCCAGCGATCCCCAGCTTCCAACTTCTGGTCATGCCAGATATGCGCCAGCTTGGTTTTCTCCCGAAACTTTAGGAGCGGACTGAGCTTCCCGAACCAAGCGGCATTCAGATGCGCATAGCTCACAAAGATTTCAACGGGCCGACTCATCGCTCCACCTCCCCTCCAGCCCTATCATTCTCTTTGGGCAGCACCCCGAATTCCTCCAGGGTCCGGCGCGGGACCCAACTGCCTTTATGCTCCCATTGTTCGACTGCTTTCAAATTCTTGTACTCCGCAAAAAGCTCGGACAAGGTCAGGCGAATCATCGTCAGCAGTTCCTCGCGATCGTCCTGGTTCCCCACCGCGGTGATGTGGACCCAGCGCTCGTCCTGAGTCATCCAGACGCGGGCTCTTGCGCTGCCAAAGCGCAGGATCGCCCCGCGACGCCAGCGTTTTACCCCATCGATCAGGGAAAAGGTCCGCACCAGAAATTTCGGCAGCAGCGGACCTGGCACCACGGCAAATTCGTAGCGCACCCGGGTGCGATCCTTGTCTGTGGGCTCGTCACTATCCGGCGGGGCTTCCAACGGCAGCAGAGTCGGCACGAGCAGGATTTCTCCCGTGTCATCGATCGGGAAAGCCAACTGAAAGAGACTCATCAGCCGCATCAGGAACGGCCACTTCTCCGCCGGGTATTCCGCTGCCTCCAGCATCTTCAGGCGTTCTGCCCCTTCATAGATCGGGCCCAGCGCATCCACCGTGAGCGTCGCCTCAGGCGCATACTTCCGGTGGTGTTGAGAATCATTCGCCCGCAGGATGGCGTAGATCCCGTTGGCGAGCCATTCCGGCTGGAGAACCGTCGTGTCATGCAGCCGCTCGTCATCGGCATAGTTGATCGCGATGCCCAGATCATTCAACCACGCGGCCAACTCTTCCTGCTGTTCGGGATCGTCCTCACCGAGCGCGTCGCAGCGTTCCTGGTAGGTGGCGAAGTCGAGATATGGCTCCTCCATCTCTTCCAGCCATTTTTTGATCTGCCACCATTTTTTCGGAAAGCGGTTCCGCACCTCCGGCATCTGGTCCGCCGCTTCGGTCAAAGCGGTTCGTAGATTCTCGATCGTCTCATCGTAGCCGTTCTCACATTCCGTGGGAATCCACGCGAGGATGGGCCCGTATTTTTGCTCCAGCGAGTCGCGGTCCATCTCCCGGGCGGTCCCCTTGCTCTTGTTGAGCGCCACGACCACCGGAGCATCGCCGGCATAGCTACGGATCAGTTGCAGCCAATAGGTCGCATCCCGCTCGGCCATGTCCTCCCGCTCCCCCAAGACCAGCAAATACAGGCTCCGCGCGGTCAGGAAAAACTCATGCATGGCATGAAGCACGTGCTGCCCCCCGAAATCCCACGTCCGCGCCGTGACCTTCCCGTCCCCACAAATCAGGGTCAGCGGGCTGATGTTGATGCCGTGGGTTTCACTTTCGCCAGAGTTGAGCGGCTCTCCATTCAATCGCCTCACCAGACTGGTTTTCCCAGCCTGCCCACGTCCTACCACCAGGAGTTTCAATTCCCGAAGGGCCGCCCCCTGATCGCCAAGGGTCGAGAAATAATAATTGAGAATCGATTCGGGTGATGCCGCTTGGACCCGCCCTCCCAAAGTCTCAACGTATGAAGGCCCCAGAATTTCTTCGGGAATCTTCAAAGTCGAGTTCCCATGAAGAAAGAGCCTTTCTAATTTCGTCAGATTTCGAAGGAATTCAGGCAGCCCCGTGAGCTGATTGTCGCTCAGGTCAAGCGCTTTCAGGGAGGTGAGCTGCCCCAGCGATTCCGGCAGCTCCGTGAGCTGATTGTCGCTCAGGT
>JAGROX010000454.1 GCA_020440025.1 Verrucomicrobiia bacterium | reverse complement strand
TCGAGCCTGATTTCGCTTGATTCAACAGGGTAGGGTCGCTGACTCAACCCTATTGAATGGCATCACCTCTCACGGGGCACTTCGTCCCAATGGGGGTTCGAAGACGTGGACACCGAGGATGTCGCACACCACGCCCTCGATGGGAATGGTGAGTTCGTGCCATCCATTCGAAAGCTGATCGGCAAGCGTCACGGAAAAGACCTCCCCGGCCCTTCCCTGGAAGGATACCGTCGGTGTCGTGGCCCGGTGGACCTCCCAGCTAAAGGTATCGCCATCGCGATTGGTATAGGTCTCGCCATCGGACTCGAGGCGACGTCTCCACAGATCGGTCGGCACGAGAATCTGCCCGCTGTTGCTGGTGAGATTTTCGCCATTGTGTCCGTAGCCATCATGCCCCGTCACGGAGCCGATCAATTCGTAGGCACCGGCATCGCCATACATCCGGATCATCCAGGATTGAGGCACCACTTTGGCGGGCTCTCCCAGAGTGATGAGATGGGGTGACCTGTCTGCAGTACTGCCACGTTCGGGGCGGTGATTTTTTGCGCCGGGAACGATCAGGGTCGTGACAAAAGCCGGGAGTTCGTCGAGCGGCGTTCCGTCGATGGTAATGGCGCTGGATGTTCCCAAAGTGCCTCCGTCCGCCGATTTTCTGCCGATCAAATCGATCCGGTTTCCGCGAAACCGGAGGGCCAGCGATCCGCCCTCGGAAGCAACGGTCCCCTCTTGTCCTTCCGCCGCCGCTTCCATCTTGAGAAAACGTTCTCTGTCTTCCGGTCGATATGATGGCGCCTCATTCGGGACGAGGTGTCGGCAAATGTTCTCGTTGATGACGAGCGCTCCGTGATCGCTCTGATGAACGGCGTCTTTCAGCAACCACTCGATGGATTGCCCATGCTCTCGCAGATAGGCCCCCCACTCCCTTCGACTGTCCACCCATTCGCAGCCGTATTTCAGGGCGACGTCCCGAATTTCGTCCCACTCCGGCGCATTGATGGTGGCGTCGCTGACCACTTCGTCGCGCTCTCTCAGGTGGAGGCTGGCGACGATGACATCGGCAGTCGAGTACGCGCGGAAATCTCGGAGCAGTTTCTCCAGATCCCCGGCATTGCCACCGGAATAGAGGATCACGAGGTCCGGTTGTTTTGACAGCACATGCTGGCGCATCCATCCACGAGTGTAATCGAACTCCACTGCCGAGCCGACGTGCTTTTCGTAAAGCACCGGGGGGGCCTTGGGATATTTTTCGCGAATCCACTGAACCAAACGCTCGCCATTCCCGAGCATGTTGGTATAGCTGGATCCGATCCCCATAATCTTGATGGTCTTTTGGGACGGATCGGGATGGGTGAGTTTGGAGAGGAAAAGAGAGAGATTTTTCCCATCATCCGGTCGCGGGCTGAGATCGCGCGACGGATACTTCGCACGCCAACCGGCGTAGGCTTTGGCAAACTCGGCTTCCGTTGCTTCGCGAAAACGGATGTCGTCGATGGCAACCGCCTCCCCGCCGGAAAAGCGAAGCATCACGTTGACCCCGGTCGTCCCGGGGGCCGTGCGAAAATAGAAACCGACTCGCTTCCAGGCGCCTCCCGTATCAGGGACGTCAAGCGGAGTGTTCTTGCCGTAATAGATCTCGTCAGTCTTCGAAGTCGCCATGCCGCTGGAGGCCGCCGCCGAGGTCCGGAGCCAAACGGATACCAGGTAGGGAACGCCTTCCCTGGCGGGCGCGGTCAGAGAAATCGTGGCCACGGCCTTGCCCTCTTGGATGAGGAAGCTCTTCCCCTCGGGCGCTTGATCGGAGCTCTCGGTGATGAATCGACTGGTTTGAAGGATGTCTCCGTTGTTTGGCGCCACCTCGAAATTGCCATTGGGGATCTCGAAGCCAGGCAGGTCCCCAGAGTTGGGAAAATAGGCGTCACCGACGCTGGTCAGTCCGACTTCCTCAGGTTCCTCGGCTTTTTGCATTTTCTGCCCGAAAGCCAACGGCTGCGACATCAGGCCCATGGCCAGGGCGAGAAAAGAGATCGAGG
>JAGROX010000453.1 GCA_020440025.1 Verrucomicrobiia bacterium | reverse complement strand
TCGCCGACTCAACCCTGTTGAGTCTCCGCCGCCGCGTGAGACGCCACTGGAGGGCTTGAGCAGGAGGCGGGATGGAATCCCACCGGACGGGCACGGAGTGAAACTCCATGCTACGAATCGAGGACTTGGCGGGAAACCCGGCGATTCCGTCGGTCAGGAGTTGACTTTCAAAACCCGCCGGTCACCAACTGAATGTAGCGCGAGCCGCTGCCGGAGAGGGTGGCTTTGCTGCCGGTGCCGGAGAGTCGGGCGATGGTGTTGTAGGCGTGATTGACCTTGGAATCGTGGACCCAGGAAACGGCGGGATTGGTGACGCTCTGTTTGCTGGGGGCGATGGCGAGGGGAACGCCGACGTGGTTGAAGGTGAATTCCCAGGAGGGATTGGCGGAGGCCTGGTCCATGTCTTTGCCCAGCCACGAATAGCGCTTCAACATTTCGGGCGTGCCGCGATTGGGGACGACGACTTTGTAGTAGGGGGTATCGGCGGCGACGAACTGGGCGATGGAGATCTGGGGATTGTCCCGATGACTGTGGAAAAGGGAGGCAATGTCGAGCCCGGCGAGGTTGTAGCCGTTGAAGTTTCCGTGCTCGTTTTTCGACGTGAAGTGGAGGTTGTACCAGGTCTGAAATTCGGTGCTGAGCATCATGGCCAGCTCGACATGGACGTGGGCGCGCTCGCGGTTGATCCCGGCTCCGGTGTAGCCGAGGCGACCGAGACGTTGACGAGCTTTGATGGGTTGACCTGCCTGAACGAGGGTGGCTTTGAGATGGGCGTAGAGTGAGTAGAAGGGGCCTTCGCCCCAGTTGTGCTCGATGACGACGTAGTTCCCGTAGCTGGATTTGCTGGGCGAGGCATTGACGTAGACGACTTTGCCATCGGCGATGGCGAATACGTCGTCGAGCGGTTCGTTGGCGCTGTCGCGTTTGACCGGGCGGATGTCGATGCCTTCGTGAAACTTGGTGAAGAGGATGCCCTGATCGGTCCGCTTCTGGTCGCGGGTGAGTCCATAGCGTCCGCCGCTCCAAGGGGCGGAGCTGACACCTTCGAAATTTCGATAGGTGTACATGTAGAACTTCGAGGGATCGTCCGAAAAGATGGCGTCATTCTCCGTGGGTAACACCAGTCCGAGCGGGCCGGCGGAGGCGGGAACGGGAGCGGAGGCGAGCAGACCAAGGAGGAAGGCGATGACGAGAGGAGAGAAGCCGACAGCGGATTTCACGGGAACGGTAGGAGGACGAAAGATGGGAGATGGGTTAGCGAGGGAGGGCGACGGCGGTGGGATCTGGGGTCGCGCCTTCGGGTTGGACCTGCTCGACGTGGGGGAATTTTTTCTCGAAGGCTTTCAGGTGGCTTTTGGTGAGGCCCTGCCAGACGACGAAGACGCCGTCGTCGATGGGTCGATCGATCATGACCGCGGTATAGGGGGCATTGTCGACGCGGATGCCGAGGAGTTTTCCTTGATGGGTGAGGGTGGTGGCTTTGAGCGACTGGGTGGCCTTGGAACTGAGCTTGAATCCGGCTCCGTAGGTGGCGCCATCCTGTGAAATGAAGGGATAGAAATAAACGATGTCGTTGTCGGTGAGTTCGGGGACACGTTTGAAATAATACTGCCGCATCTCGGCCCCGAGTTTGACGGGAGTGGCGAACTTCGGCACTTCATCGGCCGTCGACTCCATGTGGACGGTGATGAGGTAGGATTGGGTCTGCTTGCCGGATCCCATCAACAGGAGGGATGCGGGAAGCAGGAAGAGTGCTGCCAGCCGGGAGTTCATAGCGGTAAATAGAGCGTGAATCGGGGCGGGGCGCAAGGGTGGGAGGCGAAGGCTCAGGTGGCGGCCCTTTTTGCCAGCGCGACGATGGCGTCGGCGTGTCGCCGGGCGGTGTCCCGAAGCAGGGGCGCGGCGCGTTGCATGGATTCCTCGAC
>JAGROX010000452.1 GCA_020440025.1 Verrucomicrobiia bacterium | reverse complement strand
TGGTGATCATGCCTCCGCCGATGATGAGGACGGGTTTCGGGGTTGTGCTCATGAAAATAGGCTGAAAAAGATGACATCGACTCAACAGGGTAAGGTCGCCGAGTCAACCCTCTTGAATCCGTCTCTGCGACTACCGAAAGGACTTCGCGAAGATTCCGAGATGGGCGGCGTTGACGCGAGGAAGCCCGGAACTGGGTCGATTGAGGACGTGGGCCCCGGTGAGACCGCCCTCGATCACGAGAATGGACGAACCGCCGCCATCGAAATTGACGCCTTCGTAAGCGCCGAGCGCCCGCAGCCAGAGAGCGGTGTCATGGAGACTGGTGCCGATGCTGTGTTTGGGCTGGCGCCCATCGATCACCAAGAGGATCAGGTGACGTCCGTCCCGAGTCACTCCGGCTGCAGTGCGGGGATGGCGATTGTCGTTCTGTTCCGTGACCGGTTTTCCCTGCTTCAGCAGATCCATGCCCGCGCAGGCAAACTAGATGCCGTCGATAGATTTCGGTTCGCTGCGGACAAAGGACACCTCGTTGTCTTCCGAGATCAGCATCACCATGGGCCGCGTGGCATTCCATTCGGAAATTTTCCTGCCTTGGGAAACCGCAAAGCCCGTCACGTCGAGCGGTTCGCTGCCGAAGTAGCGACAGCAGGGCGTGAAAAAGGCCGTATTCACCGCGAGTTGAAGATCGTTTCGTTTCAGAAATTGAGCGCCCGTCTCGCCGTCCGTATCCAAAGCCGTCTCCCCATTGTCCGGAGTGCCAAAAAAGCGCAGCCCATCCGCCTTCAGATCGATCCGCACCGCCACCATCACCTCTGGCCCAGCGGTCGTGTCGCGCTTGCCACGTGTTATCTCGATCCCCTGAAAAGCCGGTTTCCAAGGATCGATCACAAACGCCTCATCTGCCCCGGTGGCGGGAATGGGGAAGCCCATTGCGACCACTGCGAGGCCGAGAAAGAGCGACAGGTGGAAGGGGATCAATCGGTGCGTCATGGGGTGCTAAAGGAATCTCGCAGAAATAGGAGCCGAGTGAAAGTCATTGCGATGGCTCCGAAGTGCTGCGTTGGCCCGGTCATAGTTACCGCCACTTCTCCGGGATCCGTTTGAGTTTTTCTGCTTCTCAAGTGAGTTTTGATTGGTTAGAAAATCCAAAGCTAAAGAGAAGTGTTTCGAATTTTGAGGTGTTTCTTTCTTCGAACTCGCCTGTTTGAATTTGAGTGTGAGTAGTTCAGGAGACTCTTCATTCTGTTTTGTTTGAAACGGATTTGTATCCAACTTCCGCAATGAGTAGTGTGATTATCCAAGAATAGTCAGTGAGAAGATGAAATTGATCCGAAAACGACCAGCGCTCTGTATTTTGGGATTTGTATTGGCTTTCGTGTGCCCTGTGGATGGGCAGGGCCAAAGGGACGCTCCAAAAGTGCCTAGATTGGACGCATTGAATCTAGAGTATGACGTCAAGCGATCTGAATTGGTGAAACCCGTGCGAGACCTGCAATCCAGTTACCAAGATCAGTTGGAAAAACTAAGGAACTCAAGTCAAGCATCGGGTAATCTTGCTGAAGCGCTGGCCGTCGAGACAGAATTGAAAGGATTTCGTGAAGGCGAATCGAAATCAGCGCAACAAGGATTTCGAGAGTTGGCAAGGTTACAATCGATTTATGCTCGCGAAGCTGAGCAGCGCCTGAGATTAGCGAGCAGGGTATTGCCGGACTTGGTAAAGGCTCACAAAGCTCGCCTTTTGGAACTGCAGACGGTATTGACCCAGGAGGGAAAGTTGAATGAAGCTGCGATTGTGAAAGGAGCTTTGGAGAATGTGGACGAGTCGTTGGGAATAGTCGTATCTGGGGCTCTCGAAAGGGATCCACCTAAGGAGCCCGCAAACGTTTCGTGGGAAGGGGCAACAAAACCCCTCGAAGTAGGAGAGCTCCAATTTTCGAATCGGGGATATGTTTGGAAAGAGGTTCCCCGAAAATTTCGCGGATGGTCCATGGCCATGTATCCCGGAGGAAGCAAAGCTGACTCAAAAATCGAGGTTAAATCTCGGGGTTTGGTCTATGCGGTAATCGATCCAGCAGACCAGAAGACTTTTGAGATGGATGGTTGGAAAATTTTGGAGACGATGATTGGAGGAACCGGAGCCCAAGAATACTTGCTTGCTGAGAAGGCCTTTGAGCCAGGTGACTACACCCTTTCAGGGGAAGGTTGGTTTACAACCAGAGTTCTTTTGCCGCCTCCACCGAAAGACTAGTGATGTTGTCGGTACTGTAGGTCCGATTGGAAGATCACGAGCTACGGACCTGCCGAGTGAATCTTAATCGGGTTCTTTTCCCGTGTATCTCTTATTCTAGAGAGGTTCGTTCAAGACCATCTTTGACGTCTGCGAAAAATCACCTTTCCATTCTCGGCCAGTTTAGATGCCGATGGAGGAAATCAAAGGTGCCCTGGCCATTGATGGAGTGGCCGCCTTGAAAGAACTCGATCTCGGTGCGGTCGGCGAGACCGAACTGAGCATAAAGATGGCGCACTTTGGCATATTCGTGGGCGACCCGAGAGTCGATCGCAACGCCGTCGTGGTGGCCTCGCTCGACCATGAAGGGGCGGGGGAAGATGAGGTAGGCCATTTCGGCGTAGTCGAAGGTGTTGCCG
This sequence comes from Verrucomicrobiia bacterium, assembly GCA_020440025.1. Lineage (GTDB taxonomy): Bacteria > Verrucomicrobiota > Verrucomicrobiia > Verrucomicrobiales > DEV007 > JAEUHH01. Next base: position 653 of record JAGROX010000452.1, on the reverse strand, counting down.
AGATTCCAGTAGGGCATTTCCCATTCGATCGACTTCATGAAGGTGCCGGGATAGTCGATGGCGGCGACTTTGCGGGTCCATTGATTGAAATCGCCGGAACAAATGACGACGGCGTAGTCCTCGATCACTGGAGGAATCCGCATGGCGGACTCGCCGCCGTAGCTGAGTCCGTAGAAGGCGATGCGTTCGGGATCGACATTTGGCTGCGTCTTTAGCCAATCGAGAATCTGTCGATGACTCGGAATGATGAAGGAGAACAGGGTTGCGCCGACCGCGTTGGCCTTGCGATCGAGCCAGCGATAGCGATCCTCGCCGCGATAGAGATTGTGCGGAGCGAAGGTGATGAAGCCGCGCTCGGCAAGTTTGGCGGCGTAGTCATTATAGGCGGTTTTCCCGCCATCGATGGTATCGCGCGGCAGGCCGTTGCGACCATGCTGACAGACGACGACGGGACGTTTCTCGTCAGGCTTTAGGTCTTTCGGTAACACCAGGGTGCCCCAGGCGAAGAGTTCGGGATAGACATCGAGCACCACGTCCCAGGCGGTCCATTGATCGGTCTCGGCGACCATGCGGGTGCGGGCATTGGCGGGGAGGAGGACCTCGTCGAACGCGCCCATGGCCTCGGTGGCGAACTGCTGGCGAAAGGCTTTGGC
>JAGROX010000112.1 GCA_020440025.1 Verrucomicrobiia bacterium | reverse complement strand
AGAGGACTTTGCCATCCGTCGTTGCAATGAAAAGGCGATCACCTGCGACGGCCATGCCGTCCCAGACAGGGAGTGCCGGCAGCTTCAATTCACGCAGCTTTTCTCCGGTAGCAGTCGACACCGCCCAGAGGACGGCGCCCTGGGAACCTTCCAACGCAGCGTCCTGATCGGCGAGAACTTTCAGCACTTCAGGATCTCCCTCGGTCAATTTCTTGAAGGTCTCCTCTTCGTTGATGAGATCAGGTGGCCCCACTGCGATCAGCGCGTCGCTGGTTTTCACCATCGCCCGAACTAGCAGGGGAATGTCCTGGGTCCAATCAAATTTGACCAGTGTCCCAGAGGGCTGAGCGTTGCCGCCGCCTCCCGCTCCGCCACCGGTGAATTCCATGGCCTTTCCTGCCGGGGCATCACTGGCGACGCTGGCTTTTCCGACAATAGTGCCGTGGTTGTTCTTTCCGGAACTGTCGCCGGCGTCGCTGTTTTCGAACGTCACCGCGAGCACGAGTTCCGCATTGGCCGCTGGCGCATCGCCAGGGGTGACGGCGTGAGACGCGATCTCTTCAGCCGAAAGTTCGCCGAAAAACAGCAGCACTTCATCGATCAATCCCTTGAATGCCATGGGCGCCTTGTAGTCGCCGACAGCACTTCCATTGTCGGCACCGATCTCCATGCCCTGTTTGGGATCGGTTGCGATCAATCCAGTGGATTTGCCTTCTGCGGCCAGCTTGCCATTCACGTAGAGTTTCATCGATTTGTCTTCTCCGAGAACTCCTGCGAGGTGGGTCCAATCGTTGCCGAGATCGGTTTCGCTGGCGATTGAGGTCAGTTCATTCTTGGATCGAATCAGAAAGCTTGGCTTTCCGCCCTGAATGGTCAGCGCGAATCCATCGGCAGGACCGCCACGAGCGATGACGACTCCATTCTTGTTGGTCGTTTTCACCCAGGCCTCGACCGAGAGAGCTTTCTCGGCCGGATTCAGGCTTTTCGTTGAGTCAAAGGTGATCATCGATGGGCCACCCGCCGCAGCTCCCTTCTTTGCGGCAGCTCCTTTGCCGCGTCTCGCTTCCTTGTCATCGATAGCGGAAAGCGCGCCCTCGGGGGCGTCGATCGGTGCGGAGAAAAGCTGATGCTCGATCGTGGTGGTCCACTTCAGATACTCGGGTTTGCGACCAAAACCGAACACTTTCTCGTCATCGAACACGATCAGACGACCACTGGGCGTGTTCTTCGCTGCCTGGTAGTAGCCGTTGTGACCGCCGGAGAAACTCTTGCCGTAGACCCAGTAGCTGCGGTGAAACCATGTGTCGTCGAGGAAGCTCATCGGTGCAAAGAGATGACGTCCATCGCCAGCCTGCACTGCGGCGTTGGTGGCGGCATCGCCGGAATTCGGACCGATCGCCAGGCGATTGCCATCGAGATCAAACTGCTGACTGCGCATGTAAACATAGCCACCGGAGGCGCTGAGGATGTCGGGAAGACCGACCGGCATCTGCAAGGTCTGCAGGCGATTCTGAATGTTTTCACCCGTCTCAGGATCTTTTTCATCGATGATCGTTTCACCGAGTAGCTCGCCAGTCTTGGGATCGATGCGATACATCCGCAGACCGCCATCGAGGAAATTTGAGCGTCCCGCCACGGCATAGAGAACGCCACTTTCGATGAGAATGTTGCCGTGAACCGGCCAGACCGATTCGAGTTGCTCAAATGCCATCATACGACGATCGCGCGGCGAGGCTCGGAAGCGCCACGCGAGGGTGCCGTCCTCGGCCCGCAGGCAATAGATCCAGCCATCGGCCGAGCCGAAAATCACGGCGCCCTGATGAATCGTCGGCGGGGAGTCGACTCGACCGCCAGCGGTATAGGACCAGATTTTTTCGCCGTTGGTCGCGTCGAGGGCATGCACGGTGTGCTCATCGATTTGGGAAACAAAAGCCAGTCCATTGGCGACCACCACGCTGCTAAGTCTGCCGCCGAGATCCGTGGTCCAGGCTTCCTTCAACTTGTCGGCCGCGATGGCGTGACTGGTGGTGCCGCTCCGGCTGTTGTCGTGGCGGAAAGTCGGCCAATCACTCTCCGCTCCCGCCTTGGCGGTCGGCACGGAGCCAAAGGCGGTGCCTTTCTCCAAGCGTAGTTGTATCGAATCGGGCAAAGCTTTCGATTCCTCTTCTGACGCAGGCGCCAGCGCATTGAAACCGTAGAGCTTGGCTTCGGGATAGCAGGCACAGTTGTGCGGCGGTGCGTAGGTGAGTCCGTTGCAGGGCATGACCCCATAGAGGCAACCTCCGCGAACCCAGTGATGAATCTCCCATTGCTCCGTCTTCGGGTCCACAAACTCGATGCCGGTGCGGGACGGCATGATGAATCGATCCGTCGCCTTGGCGATGTAGCACCGATGGTGGAACCAATACGTTTCCACCGTGGGCGGGAATTCGGCCTTCACCTCGCCGGTGTTCAGATCGATTCCGCGAAACACCCCGTCGTCACCACCGCTGGTGAGGGCTGCGGACCAGACCAGTCCATTCATCACGAGTAGATCTTCGGGCGACTGGTAGCCGCCTCGGGCGTGGGCAGCTTCCCAGAGCGCCTTGCCGGTCGTGGCGTCATAGGTATGCATCTTGCGATCACCTCCGGCGAAGATGACTTTGCCGCCGGTCACAACGAGCTTGGGTCCGAAGTTGAAATTCACCACGTCCCGGCGATCCGCCTTTTCTGTGGTCCAGGCCTCCTTGCCGGTCTTGCCATCGAGCGCGATTACTTTGTCGCCATCGTGGAAATACATCCGTTCATTGTCGGCAGCCAGCGTCAGGGGGGAGACTTTCGATACCAGATGCCAGAGTTCCTTTCCCGACTCGGCATCGAAGGCCATCACCACGCGTGGCAACTCGTTCCAAGCATATTCCTTGGCTACGCGGCCCTGATCCCCGGTGTTGAGCTGCGGCAGGAAGTTGGCCAGTTCGCGGGATTCCTTCATCGCGATCACATAGACCGTGCCATTGGAAACGATGACCTCTTCCGTTCCTTCACTGCCGGCTAATTCATGAATCGTTTCGCCGTTGGTCGCGTCGATCACCGACACCGGAGCCACGATGCCCATGGTGCAGAAAACGCGATCTTCCACCGCCACCAAGCGACGGGCCAGTTGCGTCGGACCGCTTTTCAAAGGCCAGAGATGATCCTGCCAATTGGGAATCTCCCGTTTCCACAGCGGCATGCCATTGAAGGCATCGCGGGCGATCAGAGTCCACTTAGAAGGCAGCTGGATGGAAATGCGGGAACCTTCGTCCATCACATAGATGAGGCGCCCCTTCGCCGAAACCAACGCACTCATGCTGGCCATGCGGTCGTGATGACGCGACCAGCGCGGACTGCCGACCCATTGCATCCGCCGGGGCGGTCCGACGACGGAGTCATGAGCGACGGCATTTCCGCCCGAGTCGTGAAGGTAGTGCGTCCAGTCGTCGATCTCGGCCGGCACTGGCTTGACCGTTTTTTTCCAGGAACCATCTGACTGCTTCGCATAGGCCACGCCCCGAGGTGCGATGACGCGCATGATCTCCTCATCGGAAATCCCCAAGTCCGCTTCTGCCACGACGAGGTTCACCATTCCGGTGATGTAAGGCAGGTGATCGCCGTCAAGGCGTTCAAAAGATACCGGGCCGTAACTACCGGTCGTTCTCAGGGCCGTCCGAGCGGCATCCACCTTGGCGCCATCGCGATCGAGACCGTGAACCTGGATGGAATCACTCGCCTTGAGCGCGGCGGTCAGGGTTCCGTCACCGGAGCCGAGATGAACCACAAAACCTCCAGTGATGCCGGTGGCTTTGAGGATGTCTGCGGCCTCATCGGCCGGCGCCGCCCAGGGGAGACAAAGAAAAGTGCAAAGCAGAGGGAGAAGAAAACGTCGTTGCATACGACGCTGACCCTAGCGGTTCCTTCTCTGTGAGAGTAGCAAAAAATAGTGCCATATTTTGCGATATTTCAGCCATCGACGTTGGTGTCGTTGGTGATTTCATCGGCGTAGAGATTGATCTTGGCGATCAGATCGAGCACATCTTGTCGGGAAACATGCTCAAACGAATTGAGGGTATCGATGAGATGCTCGGTAAATCGCTGAAACTCTCGCCGACTGATCGCGAGGTGGTGATGCACCTGACGCAGAGGCTTTCCACTGTAGATAATTGGGCCGCCCGTCGCCATGGCGAAAAACTCCCGCTGCATGCGCATCAGTTTTTCGATCGGAGCGTGCTCGAAATAGACCTTCAGTTCACCATCGGCGAGCACTTTCTTGTAGAAAACATCTACCAACTTGGCAATGCCCTCTTCGCCGCCGATCCGATCATAGATGCTGGATGTTTCACTCATGATTCTTGGCAACATTGTGCCGATCAGACGATGCGCAAGCCGATTGCCTCGAAATCCCAGTTCAGGCGGACTGATTGCCAAAATGCGGAAGATGTTGCCCGTGACCAAAGAGGGTATGGTCGATGACTTGACCCTCTTTGGTCGATGGCAGCGCTTGCGGCGAAGCGTGGTTGGGGTAGCCTCGGGATCAATCTTTTCATGAGCGCCGCTGCCCGAGTCGAAACTGTCGATGTGATTCTGCCCCTGGCAGCGGCCGAGGACGTGCTTGCCTGGAAACGGGCAGTGGCGGAAAGGCTCAAGCTTCCCGAGTCCCAGTTGGGGGAACTGAGATTGCGGAAACATTCCATCGATGCGCGCAAATCCCGGATCAAGGTGCAACTGCGAATCGAGGCGGGCATCGGTGGTGATCTGCCCGAGGAACCCAAACTGACCGCTGACTATCCGAGGGTGAAAGCGGGCGCTCCGGTGGTGGTCATTGTCGGCAGTGGTCCCGCCGGAATGTTTGCGGCGCTGCGATGTCTGGAGCTGGGACGCAAACCCATCGTGCTGGAACGCGGAAAGGACGCCTCGGCGCGTCGTTTCGATCTCGCTCCGCTGCTGCGTCATGGCACGGTGATCGAAGACTCGAACTACTGTTTCGGCGAAGGCGGAGCGGGAACCTTTTCCGACGGAAAACTCTACACCCGAGCCAGCAAGCGAGGACCAGTGGCCGATGTCTATCGGACGCTGGTGGCGCATGGCGCACCCGAGCGCATCCTGATCGATTCGCATCCTCACATCGGTTCCAACCTCTTGCCCAATGTGGTCAAGGCGATGCGGGAGAGCGTTCGCGCCGCCGGGGGCGAAGTGCATTTTGAAACCAAGGTCACGGATTTCCTGATCGAAAACGACCGGGCTCGCGGTGCCGTCACGGCGGACGGACGCGAGTTTGTCGGCGACGCGGTGATCCTGGCGACGGGGCATTCGGCGCGCGACATCTACCGGCTTCTCCATGCGAAAGGCGTGCGACTGGAAGCAAAGCCCTTCGCCATGGGCGTGCGCATCGAGCATCCGCAACCGCTCATCGACAGCCTGCAGTATCACTATCAACTCGGGAAGATCCGGCCCCGCCTGCTCCCTGCGGCAAGCTATCGGCTGGCCACCAAGATCGAGGGGCGTGGCGTTCATTCCTTCTGCATGTGCCCCGGGGGATTTATCGTTCCGGCTGCCACCGAAAACGATGAGGTGGTGGTCAACGGCATGAGCCTGTCGAAACGCGATTCCCCCTTCGCCAACAGCGGCCTCGTCGTGACGGTGGAACCCGAGGACTGTGAGCCCTACCGAGCCGAGCATGGCGTTCTCGCCGGCATGGCGTTTCAAAAAGCGCTCGAGACGGCGGCAAAACAGGCCGGGGGCGGGGGACAGGTGGCTCCGGCGCAGCGGCTGCCCGATTTCATGGCCCGACGCGACTCGGCGGATGTCGGGGAGGCCAGCTACAAACCGGGACTGAATCCGGCGCGGTTGGACGAAATTTTGCCTGCCTGGATGGTGAGGCGGATGCGTAGCGGCTTCAAACTTTTTGGCCGACAGATGCAGGGCTACGTCACCGCCGAGGCCAATCTGGTGGGTTTCGAGACTCGGACCAGTTCGCCAGTGAGAATTCCCCGCGATGCCGAGACACTGGAGCATCCCGAAGTCGCCGGACTGTTTCCCTGCGGCGAGGGAGCCGGTTATGCCGGGGGCATCGTCAGCGCCGCTCTCGATGGCATGCGCTGCGCCGAGGCGGTGCAGGTGTTGCGTTGAAAAGATCGGATACCGCTGTCGCGGCCTTGATCTGGAGCGCGGCTCCGGCGTAGGATGTCGGCATGACTTCCTCTTCTTCTCGACGCGATTTTTTCAGAACGGCTTCCGTGGCAACTCTTGGTGCTGGTATTTCGACCGCCGCGATGACGGGCGTGGCCCGCGCTCAACTGCCGCGATCCGCCGCCAGCGCCGATTTCAAAGTGCAGAACGGCAACATCAAACAGTCCATCATGGGATGGTGCTTCAAGGATCATTTCGATGCCTTGGCGCTGGCAAAGCATTGCAAGGACATCGGGCTGGTCGCGATGGAGGGCATCAGTCCGAGTTTCTATCCCGAGGTCAAAAAGATTGGGCTGGAGATTTCCTTGGTGAGCAGTCATGGCTTCGCCAAGGGGCCTTGCGATCCGGAGCATTTCGACTTCGCGGTGGCTGAACTGGAGAAAAGCATCAACATCGCCGCCGAGTTTGGTTCCAAGAAAGTGATCACTTTCACCGGAATGCGATTCGACGGCATGGACGAGGAAAAGGCGATCGCCGATTGCCTCAAGGCATGGAAGAAAGTGCTGCCGCTGGCCGAGGAGAAAGGCGTGACCATCGTGCTGGAGCATCTCAATTCGCGCGACGACACGCACCCGATGAAAGGCCACCCGGGCTATTTTGGCGACGATGTAGAACTCTGCTTCGACATGGTGAAACAGATTGGTTCGGAAAACTTCAAGCTGCTCTTCGACATCTATCACGTCTCCATCATGAACGGCGATGTCATCCGTCGGATTCGGCAGTATCACGAGTTGATCGGTCACTATCACACGGCAGGAAATCCCGGCCGGGCCGAAATCGATGATACTCAAGAGATCAACTACCCGCCCATCATGCGGGAGATTCTCAAAACGGGCTACGATGGCTATGTCGCCCAAGAGTTCATCCCGACTTGGGACGATCCGGTTCTCGCGCTTCGGCACGCGGCGATGACTTGTGACGTGTGATGGAGGTCCGTCCTCCATTGAACTAGATTACTGAGCGCCGCCGCGGCGCTTGAAAAATCCGTGCAAGGCCGGGAGGTAGTCCTGATCGGTCGAGAGCGAGATCTTGTCGATGGCGAGGCGGCGGAACTGAGAGTCGAGTTCCTTTTGCCACCGGGCGGATTCCTCGGAAAACGCGCGCCTGACTTTGGCGCTGGAGGTGTTGATCTCGATCTGCTCGCCAGTTTCGGGATCTTCAAGACGGACGCGCCCGGCTGACGGTAGAGTGCGTTCGGCGGGATCGCTCACCTGAACCGCCACGATGTCGTGCTGGCGGCTCACCGTTTTCAGTTCATTGGAGAGATCACCGGGAAACAGGAAATCCGAAATCATGAACACCAGCGACCGGCGACGCATGTGATTCTGCAGAATGTGCACCGGCGGCGCGAGATCGGTCTGGTGCCGCATCGGGCGGTGATAGAGGATTTCGCGAATCAATCGCAGCGCATGGGAACTGCCCTTTTTCGCCGGAACGAAAAGCTCGATCTCGTCGGTGAACAGGATCAGCCCGACCTTATCCTTGTTTTGTAGAGCGCTGAAAGCGAGCAGTGCCGCGACTTCGGCCATCAGCTCCCGTTTGCTCGGGCCGTGACTGCCGTAGTTGCCGGAAGCGCTGACATCGATGGCGAGAAAGACCGTCAGCTCGCGTTGCTCCACGAATTTTTTCACGAAGGGCGCGCCCATGCGGGCGGTCACGTTCCAATCGATGGAGCGCACCTCGTCGCCCGGCTGATACTCGCGAAAATCCTCGAAATCGATTCCCTCGCCCTTGAAGCAACTGTGGTA
>JAGROX010000012.1:31462-31959 GCA_020440025.1 Verrucomicrobiia bacterium | reverse complement strand
AAAATGCGCTCTTGTTGATCTGGTGGAATGCCAATGCCAGTGTCGCGAACGGTCAGATCCAACCAAGTGGCCGACTCGTTTCCCTCGGTCACTACCCTTGGAACCACCGTGACCACGACTTCGCCCTCGGCGGTGAATTTCATGGCGTTGCCGATCAGATTTACGAGGATCTGTTTCATCCTCTCGCGATCGCCAAAAATAAGATCGGGCACCTGAGGCTCGATGTGATAGATCAACTCCAGGCGTCCTTCAGCGGCGTAGTAGGCAAACATTTCCACCGTCTCTTCGATCAGGCGGGGCAGATGAATCGGGGTGTGCTCCAACTCCATCTTCTCGGACTCGAGCTTGGAAAAATCGAGGACATCGTTGACGAGATGAACGAGCGACTGCCCGCTGCTGCGCATGATCTGAAGCATCTCGCGCTGCTCTTCGCTGATCGGGGTTTCGAGCAGGAGACTGGTGGTGCCGATGATGCCATTCATCGGGGTGCGAATCTC
>JAGROX010000012.1:30241-31423 GCA_020440025.1 Verrucomicrobiia bacterium | reverse complement strand
GCCTCTTCGGCTTGGCCCCGTGCCTCGCGGAGATCGCGAATCGCTTCACTGACGCGGACGGCAGCCGTTTGCAGACTCTCGGCCATGCGGTTGAAACTGCGACGAGCGGAGCGGAATTCGCTGTTGCCACTCTCAGAGAGACGGAAGGCGTAGTTGCCATCGCTGACGGTTCGCATTCCGGCGCGCAATCTACCGAGTTGACGACGCAGTTCCCAAGCCAGAAACATCAGAACGAAGAGGCCGGGAAAGATGGCGAGGAGACTGAGGAAGTTTGACGGCGTCAAAACCACATACCAGGCAAAACGGTGAGAGGGAGCTATTGCCCTTAGTTCCAGAGCGCCCACCACCTCACTGCCGATTCGAATCGGCGAGGCCGTGATCACTTGTTTCGAGGCACCCATTCCCGCCGCGTCTCGGAGTGCCTGCATCAACTTGTCGCTAGACTGAGCGTTGGCGGTTTGATCGAGCATGCCAGAAGTCTCAGGATGTCCCGCCAGCACCTTCTTCAGGAGAGGGGAGAGATCCACCGTCTCCTCAGTAACGTGATTTTCGTTGTTCGTCACTCCGACCACTGACACCACTTCACTCGATGCCGATCGCCAGAGAATGCGGGCCGACAATTCCATCTGGGTCAGCGGCGGTGTCTGCTCGAGTTCGGTGAGCGATCGTGTCAGGCGCGCACGCGCCACGGGATCGCGAGTTTCGGCGGCAGATTGAACCAGCGCACCGTCGATGAAAGAAGCCGACGCCACCGTCGCCGTGAGAACGCTCTCGGAGATAGATTCCTTGGCCGCTTTTCGACCTTGCCAGTAGAGAAATCCCAAGGCCGTACTGCTGCCGATCACTGCCAATAGGATGCAGAGACCCAGCATCTTAAATGTAAGAGGGAGCGCACGAAGCGAGAGCATTGGCACAAAAAGCCAGAAATACTTAATAAATCAATAAAATATATGTTCACTAATGATGTCTGTTGCGAGATTGCCAGGAGTGACAATGATGGGAGAAAGGTTCATAATTGGAGCCATGAGAATCGGCGTCAAAGACCGGGAACGCAGAGGGGGCTCATGGAGGTTTCTGATCTCCATCATGTTAACGGTGCCTCAATTCGGAGTGGCCGAGGACAAACTGGTGACTCCAGATGCTCTCTCGCTGATGTCGTCAGCCGCCTCGCCCGGCGACACG
>JAGROX010000012.1:9623-30132 GCA_020440025.1 Verrucomicrobiia bacterium | reverse complement strand
CGGCAAATCGACCATCGAGTTGATCGGTGAGCATGTGGTGATCGATGGACTGCGATTTGCTGGCGGAGCGGCTTCGCAGAAACCTCTCATTTCGATTCAGGGTACCCATTGCCGGGTTACGAACTCCGTCATCGCGGGAGCCGAAGCTCCCGGTTCCGGCCAGCCGGGGGATCAATCTTGGATACTGCTGAGTGGTGATTACCACCGGATTGATTACTGCACGTTTTCCAAAAAAGTTTCTCCGGGCCCTATGGTGATGATTCGGCGTGTGGTTGGGAAAGAGGATCACCACGAAGTGATGTCGAATCATTTTCTCCGTCGTTTAGCTGGGAGCGCGGGCCGCAGCTACGAGACCATTTGCATCGGTAGCAGTGCGGAGTCCGAATCGTCGTCGTTTACGACGATAAAGAGCAATCTCTTTGAGGAGTGTGATGGAGAGGACTCCCTTCTCTCGGTGAACGCCGGGAAGTGCCTGATTCTCGACAACACCTTTCGCGGATGTGGTGGCTTGTTGGATCTGAGATACGGAGGCGGAACCCGAGTTGAGAGAAATCTCTTTGCCGGCTTGCGGAAGCAGGGCGCTGGCGGCATTCGGGTACGTGGAGCCGACCATCAAATCCTCGGCAATGCTTTCATCGGACTGACGGGCCGGGGCGGAGGAGCTCTGTCGCTCATGACGGGAGTGGCTGATCCCGGTCGAGAGGGAGATCGACGCGCAGAGAATATCTTCGCCAAGGGAAATCTCTTTGCGGCCAATCTCGGGCCTGCGATCTGCTTGGATGAGCGCTATGGTCAGGATAATCACAGTCTGCTGCCACGGGGCATTCGCTTGCTAGGTAATGTTCTTTCCGGCGATGACTTGGCAAAATTGGTGGTGGGAGGTGACAAATTGGGGCTGGAATTGTCGTCGGAAAAGAATCAGATATTTGCCAACAATCAGATTCCGAAAGACATCACACGAGCCTTCGCGCCGCCCCTGACCAAGGTCGATGTGGGAGCCGCTTGGTATCGTGACCAGATTCTTTGAGGCACGTGAAGATTGATTTATTCAGCATTTTTAAATATTATTGAAAATCGAACTAAATTGGCTTTGTTGAAGCTCACTGGTTTGCGCCAAGATCGTCCATGAAATGCCCGCATTGTTCCCGACCCGTCGATCACGAGGCTGAGACTTGCTATTCCTGTGGTTATTCGCTGAGTATTGCGGAGTCCATGTTTGGCCGCAACTATGTGCAGATGAGTCGCTTGCACGATGCGGCCCACTGCTTGCGAAAGCCTGAAAAGGATGCCTTGGAGGACATCCTCGATCAGATGGAGATGCGCTTTCCCCAGCTCTTGTTTTGCATCTATCTTGGAGCGTTGAGCGATCAGGTGAGGCTGAACGAATTGGGCTTCTGGCTGCTGAATCATGCCGAAGTCCGTGGGGCTGACTATGCCCGTCCCAATGAAAATGCCGTGATGGTGATCATCGATGTGAACACCAAGCAGGCGGGGATTTCGCTCGGCTACTACAGCGAAATCCTGCTTCCGGAGGACGAGGGCTATCGCTGTCTTCAGGCGGCGCGACCATTCTTGGTGAATGCCGCGTACGGTCAGGCGCTGGCCATCATGTTTCGAAAAATCGGGCGTTCCCTGAGTCAGAGGGCGCGGTTTCTGAAACGCAATCCCTCCGAGTTGGAAGCGGCAATCAAACGACGTCCGACCGTTCCCTCCGTGAACGATCCGGGCACCACTCGAAACGAGATTGCGAATCAGGGAGTATCGGGGGCGGGGACTCCCATTCGGGCCTGATTGATTCGAGCAAGACGATCCGATGGGTAAGGCAAGATCATGGTGACGAAAAAGGGGGAAGCAAAACGACGAAAGAGGGCGCAACTGATGGGTAGCGTGTTCCTTTTCGCCGTCTTCCTGTGCCCAGCCTACGCCAAGCCCGAATTGCCGGAATGGGATGGCAAATCAGATCGCGAAAGTTATCCGTTGGGAGGTGGCTTGTGGCCCGCCGGCGCGCTGCCGGACTCGAATGATTCTCTCGAAAATTCCGATCAAACCTCGCGGCTCGCCAATTCTACTGGTGCGGAGAATTCAAACAATGCGGGAAGCAATCCCAACGGAGGACCACCGCCTCTGGTGTCTGGTCCGGCACGTGGCGAGGATCTTGTCGCGGTGAGCCGTCCTCCGACGATCAACGATGGGCCCATCGCGCTGAAACCCGTGGTCGGTCTGCGGGTGCCGACGCCCATGCTCATGCCGTTGCGAATCGAGGAAGTCTACTCGCACGAACTGCCCGAGGTTGAAGGCAATTTGAAGGATGATTATTTCGCTCTGCGACCGGTTTCCGTGGGAGGCACCGGGGGAGTGGGAGAAAAAAGCTTCCTCGTGGATCCCCAGCAGTTGCTGACCGAACAGAAATCCCACGACATCGAGCGCTTTCTCGAATATCACGCCGAAGAGGCCGAGTTCGACATTTGCCTTCTGCTTTTTGGCGGGGATCAGAAAATTCCGGCTGACATTTCCCTGGAGCAAAAACATCAGGAATGGTTTGGCCAGGATCCCGTGGTCACGGTGGCCTATTTCCTTGAGCATCCCGAACTCACCCAGGTCGTTTACGGTCAGCAGGTGAAACAGCGACTCCCGGCGGTCGTCTTTGATCGCATTTTCCAGAGTTGTGTGCGGGAAGCTCAGGTCGCCGAGACGGCGTTTGATCAGGTGGAGCGTTTTGCCATTGAGTTGTCGATCCGGCTCTATTGGATGGCGAAATTGCTGGAGCGCCAATCCGCCGGCGAGACCATTGCCTCGACCCAGGAAAGCCTCAGCGAGCCTGACTGGCAGGAGCTGGCGGCTGAGAGCGAAGGCGCGGTGGTGGCTTCGAGTAACTCGGGAGCCGCCCGAGTCACGGAAAAACTCATGGATCTGCCCTGGTTGCTGATGTCCTTGGGCACCGGATTCCTCAGTTGCCTCATCGGCGGCGGATGGTGGTGGTGGCGGCGTGATTCCCTCGCGGGCAAGCCGGTGTTGTTTCCAGATCTCGAAATGCCTTCGCGACTGGGAGGCGTCTACTCGGGCGGAGGCTATGTGGGCATCTCTTTCGATGTCTCGGCGAACACGGAAAACTGATTCAAATCGCCGCGAAGGGCGCGTGATCCCGCCTACGGATTCTTTGGCATTGCACCCAAAGGCGGGGGCGGGCAGTATGGCGGTTCAATTCCGAACCTTTTTTCAAGAAACGAACGAACGAAATCAACCTCATGGCTACCAAAGTTGGCATCATTGGATACGGATGGGCGGCGACCGCTCACATTGACGCAATCAACAACACGGATCAGGGCGAAATCACCGCCGTGTATTCCTCGCGTCCACTGGAAGACGCTCAATTGTCTGCCGCCCATGGCGGAAACATCCGGGCCTTTCAGGACATCGGGCAAATGCTCGCCGAAGGGGATTTCGATGTCGTTTCCATCACCAGCTATCCGAATCAGCATCGCGAACAGGCCGTCGCCGCGGCCGAAGCCGGGAAGCACATCATTTTGGAAAAACCCATGGCCCTGTCCTGGGAGGATTGCAAAGCGATCCGCGAAGCCGTCAACGCGAACGGAGTCAAGGCCTGCGTCTGTTTCGAACTCCGTTTCATCAGCCAGTTTCAGACCATCAAGTCGCTTATCGATTCCGGCATGATCGGTGACATTCACTACGGTGAGGTGGATTACTATCACGGTATCGGTCCCTGGTATGGACAGTATCGATGGAACACCACCCGAGAAAACGGTGGATCCAGTCTCCTGTCAGCCGGTTGCCACGCTCTCGATGCGGCGCTGATGGTTCTGGGGAACGATGTCGAGGAAGTCTCCACTTATGCGACCACTTCGAAGCACGAGATCTTTCAAAAGTACGAGTATCCGACCACGACGACATCAATCCTGAAATTCAAGAGCGGCAAAGTCGGCAAAGTCGCGTCGGTCATCGATTGCATGCAACCCTACTATTTCCACACCCATCTGTGCGGGAGTGAAGGTTCCATCCTCGACAACAAGATCTACTCCAGCAAATTCGCCTTGCGCGACAAAGCCTGGACCGAGCTGCCGGTGGCTCTGGCCGATTCCGGTGATGTCGCCGATCACCCTTACCAGGCCCAGTTCCAATCCTTCTTCGACGCCTTGGACAAAGGCGAAGACATGCCCTTGACCAGTCTCGAAGAATCCTTCCAGAGCTTCAAGGTTCTCTTCGCTTGCGACAAATCCGTGGAAGAGGGGCGTCCCGTGAAGCTCAGCGAACTGGACTAGGATTGCCGATTTCAAGACCCAGACTCAACCCTGTTGAGTTCTTGGCCTATCCCTCTTAAGTCAGTCTTTCCAAAGGGGCTGAAAACTGAATTTCCACCCCTCCCCAAAACTGCCATGCCCCGTGCCATTGCCATCGCTGCCCATCCTGATGACATCGAATTTGTCATGGCGGGAACCCTGCTTCGACTGAAGGAATGCGGTTGGGACATTCACTACATGAACCTGTCCTCGGGCAATTGCGGGAGTCTGGAAACCGACGCTCAGGAGACTCGCATCGTCCGGGCCAAGGAAGCGAGGGCGGCAGCGAAGATTCTCGGGGCCCGGTTTCACTCGCCGATCTGCGATGATCTGGAAGTCATCTACTCGGTGGCTCTGTTGCGGAAGCTCACGGCGGTGATTCGCGAGGTCATGCCTGATGTGGTGCTAACCCATTCCCCGCAGGATTACATGGAGGATCACATGAACGCCTCCCGCCTCGCGGTGACCGCCGCCTTTGCTCGGGGCATGCCCAATTTCCGCGTCGAACCTCCCAGTCCACCTGCGAGTCATGAAGTGACGGTCTATCATGCGATGCCGCACGGTCTTCGGGATGGCTTGCGCCGACGGGTCGATGCCGGGGCCTGGGTGGACACGACTCCGGTGCATGAGGTAAAACGGGAATCTCTGGCCGCGCATCGCAGTCAGAAGGACTGGCTCGATAAGAGTCAGGGGATGGACAGCTACCTCATCAGCATGGATGAAATGTCTGCAGAGGTCGGGAAGCAGTCCGGCAAATTCGCCCATGCTGAGGGGTGGCGCCGACATTCTCATTTGGGCTTTTCCACCAAGGAAAAAGATCCGCTCAAAGAGGTGCTGGGTGATGCGTTTCTGGTGAATCAGGCCTACGAGGATGGTCTCGGTTGAGAGCGCCTTTTCACTGTGACGTCGCAACGGCGGGTTGCGCCCCGGGAATCTCGGGTTCCTGCGTGAGCTGAATTTTCAATTGCTCGAGCGCTTTCTTGTAGGCTTCCTCGGCATCGGCCGTGCGCCCGGAGGCCTGATAGATGTCACCGTAGAAAGTCCAGGCTTCATAGTCGGGACCAGTCAGCATGTTGAGGTAGTCGCGATGGCGTCGCAGGGCGGTGGCGAGATCGCCCCTGTTGAAGGCCATCTCGGCCTCGAGTCGTGCAGTGCCGGCCTCACCACCTTCGGCGAGCCGATACTGGGCGAGAGCACTTTCGAGATTGCCGGTTTCTTCGTAGAGGGACGCGAGGTCGAAGCGCTCGGAGGGCGACCATTTCACCTGTTTTCCACTGACCAGGCCGAGAGTCTCAACGTAGCGAGCGGTGTCGTAACCCAGGCTGAGGAGGCGGGAGGCGAATCGTTTGTCCCCGGTACGATTGCTTTTGGCCAGCAGTTCGAAGGCATCGTCCTTGCGCCCCTGCTTGGTGAGGTGGTCGACCAGTCGCAGATTGATCGCGGCGCTGTCGGGGAAGCGCTGCAGACCGTCGCGGAGGGTAGTTTCGAGCGCATCCGTATCGGCCAGACTTTCCCAGGCATCGGCCAGATCCAGAATGGTGCCCGCCTCGGCTGTTGGCTCCGCGGCCAATTTCAATTTGATCGCCTTGATGAAATCCTCGGTCGCTCCCAATGACTGGGCGAGCATTGAGTAATCCTCGCGGGTCTTTCGGTCGTGGGCATCGGCCGGTATTCTCTGGTACTCCGCCAAAGCCGCGGCGTAATCTCCCAAGGTCACGAAAATGCGGGCGAGACGAATCCTGATATCGTGTCGGCCTTCGTCGAGCGTGAGCGAGGTCTGATAGATGTCGCGGGCTTCTTCGAAACGATCCTGTGCGTCGAGGATGTCCCCCAGCTCGATCCAGATGGAGGCATCCTCCGAATGGGCGCCGGCGAGAGCTTCTCGATAGATGGCTTCTGCTTCATTGAATTTTCCGCGCTCTGCCTGAAGCCTGGCCAAAAGTAGAGTGTAGCGATCTCTTGCGACCACGGGAACCAGAGCTTCCAGCAAGTCGGTAGCGTCGCCCTGGCGATCGACCCAGGGGTAGATAGTGACGCAGCGATCGAGGGCGTCGACATCTCCCATCACGGCAAGTTTGCGATTGAGATCGAAGGCTTCTGATGAGCGATTGTTCCACTCAAGATTCTGGGCGAGCATCTTACCAAACTGGAGGAAATCAGCATCGTCATCGGCTGATTCTGTTCGAGTCAACAGGTCCCTCCAATCCCGTTTTCCGGCATCGGTATTCGCGAGGAAATCTTCGAGGAGTGGCAGGCTGTCGGTCAGACGTGCAGATTGCGCCGCAACGGTGGTGATGAGTTCTACCAGCTCGTGACGTTCAGCGGGATCGAGGGTCGCCTTGAACTCTTCGGAGAGGAGGTCGAAAGCGACGCTGCCCTCGTTGAGCTCGCGATGAAGACCGATGGTGAGTTTTCGCAGGTCATCAGGCAACTGAGTGAAAGGCATTTGATTGGCGGCGAGATAGTGGGACACCGTATCGAGGGCGACTCGCGGCTGACCGGCGTAGCGACTCGCGGCGATGCTGGCCCGGGTCTGATCCAGGTTGAGCGGCGAGAGTTTTTCGAGATCAGCGTAGAGGCTCACGGCGAGAGCCGGGTCCCCGGCCTGAACGGCTCGGACCGCGAGGTGATCAAGGAGCTCTGGCAGCATTTCTTGAGGGATCACTCGTCGCCGATCATTCAACACTTTGTAGACTCCGGCAGGGTCGTCAGTGATGCGGACGAGGGCATCGATGCGCTCCCGACTGGCTTCGTCGAAATCGTGATCAATGGAGTCAATCAACACCTCGACCAGCGTGGCAGGACTGGGATCGACCAGAGCATCGCCTCCAGGAAGCACTCCCTCACCGACCAAGGCGAGCGCGCGCTCATGGCGACCGTCCTGCACGAGACGATTCACCAGTTCGCTCTGTCTCGGAATGAGGTAGCCCGCGAGCCCAAGGGCGAGCAATAGAATGACAAAAAGTCCCAGTAGCGGCACCAACCCGGTGCGGCGACGGAGTTGCTCGTAGCGAGCCTTCACCGCTTGTTGGCGAAGATGCAGAGAATTTTGGCGGTTTCGTTTCATCGTGGCGCGAGTCTCAGGGTTAGGCTCACGGCAGCGGGGGTCTCCAGTTGAAGACGTCCGTTGGCGTCGGTTTCGAGGGTTTCGGACTGATCTCGCATCGTGACTTCGATCCGAGATTCGGGAGCGAATCCGCCCACCACGATGGCGGCCGGACGGCTCAGCACGCGCAAATCCATGGCGTCGGTGGCGAGACGTTCGATGCGCACTTCGGCGGTCGATGTCTCCAGATGCGGCAACACAGAGGGGCTGTCGCTCAGTTCGAGAGTGACTCGAGGACGTCCATCGGTGTGGACGTAGAGATTGTCACCGTCTTGATGGTATCCGGTCACACCTTTGGAGGCGAAGAGATCCGGGGTTCCCAGGTTGGCGGGCAGGCGAAAGGTTCGCAGGAGACCGTCATTGACCGCGACCCAGCGACGCTCGCCCGTTCTTACGATTTTGGTTTGCCAGGAGTCTCGGGTCAGTCTGGCGAAATCGAGACCGGTGACCGCGTGAAGTTCCTGACCGCGACACCAGTCGTAGATCTTGTTGAGGGCAGCAAAGGCATCGAGGCGTTCGGCGCTGTAGAAGTGGTAGTAGACGTTGACGGGTTTTAGTCGACGGGGAGTTTCCGTCATTTCGAAGGTCTCGATCACTTGGGCGAATCCTCCCCAGGTGGGGCCGTTCCATCCATCGGTATACATGAACTCATTCTGGTTCGCGGCATTGATCTGGAGTTCGCCATTCCATGAGATGGTGCGAGGGGCGACCCCGAAGAGGCCGGGGAAGCGTCGGCATAGGATGGTGTTGCCTCCGTTCATGTTCTCATAGCCCTGGGCCCGGAGATGACGAAGGGCTTCAGGTGACGGGCGGCAATTGCCGGACCAGAGCAACAGTTCCGCAGGTCGATCTGCAGGAGTCAGGTTCTCGGTGATGTAAGCCAGCGAATCGACGGTCTCCCGTTTCAGATCGATGGACGGATATTTCGCCGTCAGTTTGAGGTCGAGATTGCGACTATCGTAGAGGCCGTCAAATTCGGCATCGTCACCGATCCAGAGATAGGGATGTGAGTAGGAATGGGACGCGGGCTCGACATTGGGCAGTTCGTAGATGCGTCGGGCAATCTCGGTAAGTGTTTCCGATTCGCCCTTTGCCTGAGAGAGCATCTGGCCGCGGATTTCTGCCTCGACTACCGAGATGGTGATCGGCCAGGGCAGATCCTTGAGCAGACGGTCGTAGAGAACCTCCGCACAGGTTTTACCCGGATCGACGGCGGAGAGTGACGAAAAGCCGTCGCCATCGACATGGGTATAGAAGACCCGAAGACCATCGCGGGTTGTGGGATCGGGAGCGGGAAAGGTATTGGCCGGCCAGATTTCATTGAGCAGCTTGAAAGGATCGGCGAACTGAAGCAGCGTTTCCTCGGAGGCCTCGAAGACAAGGAAAGGCGAGAGAAGCGCGCCGCCCCAAGAGGAGAGATAGACGGCGTCGTAGCGGGCCACTTGGCCAGAGTCATCGGCGGCGGTGTTGGCTTCGATGGAGAGAAGGATGCGGGAACCTTCCGGTGCGGTGTGATTCGAAAAGTCGCGCCGAGTTGGCATGACCGGCGACTCGAAATTCATGATGGTTTCATCCAGAGTCGCGATTTTCGGAGTACCGGCTGGGATCGGAACTTCGTCATCGCCCATGATTCCGAGTCGGGCGAAGATGCGATCCCGTTCGTAGTGATCGGAGAATGCATAGGAGCCGAGGAAAAGGAGCTTTTTCTTCTCATCGAGCCGGGCCAGCAACCAGTTGGCATAGTCGTGCTCCATGGAGAAGGGGAGTTCCAGTTCTTCATCGAGGATGATTCCAGCATATTCAGTGCCGGTTCCCAGCGTCGGAATACCCTGACTGACATCGTGGTAATCCACCTCGTAGCCCATGTATTCGAGAGGCATCTGGATGATGGCGTGAGTGGTGGTGTCGGCGGGCCAGATTCGATGGCGTTCCACTTCCTTGGGGTCATGACCAAAGAGAACGAGGATTCGTCGGGCGACTTCGCCGCCTGCACTGATGGTCCCGTTCAGCTCCGGTGTGGTGATAAAGGGGGCTGCATCGAGAGCGCGAATCAGTCGGGTCGTCTCGGCGATCGTTTCCTGTTCGCCCGGCTTGGCGTAGTCGACGACGTAGACAGGGTAGCCGTCTTCTTTCAACTGAGCGATCTGGTCGGTGAGCGTCCGAGTATGAGCGGGATCGACTGAGATGTAGTTGCCAGTGGCCGGATCAAAGCTGCGAAACACCGACTCGATCAAAACGGCATCGATGATCTCGGGTGCCAGATCGGGTAGGAGCTCAAAGCCTCGGTTGATCACCAATGACTTGTCGGGAAAAGTCGACTGGAGTTCGCGGATCAGCGTGAGCAATCCGTCGCGAAGCGCGTCTGCTTTGTCCGGGTAATTGCCCGTGAGGAGACGGAGGCTGTCGACGGTGTCGAGAAAGAAACCGTCAAAACCGCGTTCGGCAGCCGGCTGGGCCAGTTTCTCGATCACGAATCGCCGCCACGCGGGATTGGCCACATCGACGGCGGCGCTTTTCCAGGTCTCGTTGGTCACGAGCGAGGCGACGCCCGCTGCGCTCACCGCTTTTCGATACTCTGCGCTGTCAGCGACTTCGACCAAGCTCAGGTAAGCGAGGTAGCGATTGCCGAGGCGATGACCAGCGTCCAGATCGGCTTCGGCATCGCCGTGGAGGATACACAACTCGTGAGCGAGCAGATGAGTGGGATTGGGCCGTGCCGAGTAGTCGACATAGAAAGTGTCGGCCTGAACCTCGTCCTTGGCGGAAGCCGCGGTGGCAATCAGGGCGGCGAGGGCGAACAGACTGGCGCGAAGGAAGCGATGAATCATGACGGGCGGGGGACGGAAATCGGGTCGAGGCCTCAGCTCAGGCCGTGGCGAGAGCCTGGGGGGAATTGGCTGTTCCGAGAGACTGGGCAAAGGCGCGGAGACCTGATTCCAGTTCCGTGTTGGCCACAAAACCGAGTCGATCTGCAGCGCGCTCGGGATTGCCCAGCGAGTGTTGGATTTCTCCCGGACGGGCGGGAGCGAATTGAGGAGCCGGGGCGTCGGGATGGAGCGAGCGAAAGACGTCCAATACCGTGAGGAGCCGTCGAGGCCGACCGGTGCAGACATTGCACACCATGGGTGACAAGCCTGGTCGAGTCGCGGCAAGGGCATTGGCCCGGGCGATGTCTTCCACGGCGACGAAATCTCGTGTCTGGCTTCCGTCGCCAAAGATGGTCACCGGATTGCCGGCGGCGAATCGCTCTGCAAAGATCGAGATGACACCGGAGTAGGGAGATTTGGGATCCTGACGGGGACCGTAGACATTGAAGTAGCGGAGGCACACCGTCTCCAAGCCAAAGGAGGCTCCGTAGCCCATGAGCACTTCCTCCGACGCTCGCTTCGCCATGCCATAGAGACTGATCGGTTGGGGCAGAGCAGATTCGGTGAGGGGGAGATCCGGATGATCTCCATAGATGGCCGCCGAGGAGGCGAACACCGCGCGCCTCACCCCATGGAGACGTGCCGCCTCCGCCACGAGATGGGTCGCGTGAAGATTGAGTCGGTAGTTGAGATTTGGTTCCTCCTGAGCCCGGACCACGCTGACGAGCCCAGCGAGATGCACGATCGCATCGGGACGAAAGCCGGCACAGAGTTCCTCGATCACGTTGGGTCCGGTGATGTCGGCTCGGACGAATCGAAAGTTCGAATTGGCGGTCGCCGATCGCAGATTCATGAGGTGACCAGTGCTCAGGTCATCGACTCCCATGACGCGGCAGCCGAGCCCCAGAAGTTGATCAGTAGTATGGCTGCCGATGAATCCAGCGGCTCCGGTGACGAGGATGCGGGGGCCATTCGTGGGTTTGGTGCGGGCGATCATGGGGATTCGGAACTTAGGAATAGTTAAAAGTCTGTTAGCTCGAATTAATTATGGTTTTTATAACCTTCGGACAGATATCCAATTTTTGCGAGTCACTCAAGCGATTTTTACCAAAAATGACTACAAATAACAATTTTTATGGTGATTTGAGACGAATGGAGTGAAAGTGCTGCCTTGAACGCACCCATGAAATCCTCCCATCTCCTTAGAAAGCCGGTTGCTGCCCCGATGAATGGCGCCGCTTGCTCGCTCTTTCTACTGGCCCTTTCCGTCTTGCCCTTAGATGCTGGCCAAACTTTTCATGTCTCGCCTCGTGGCAGTGATGAGGCTCTGGGAACGGAGCAGTTTCCCTGGCGGACCGTTCAGAAGGCCTGTGAAGAGTTGGCGCCCGGCGACACCGCCGTTGTCCACGCCGGGATCTACAACGAGCAGGTCTATGTCGAAGTGGAAGGCTCCGAAGATGGAGGTTTCGTGACTCTGCAAGGAGAACCGGGAGCCGTCATCACTGCCCAAGGACTCTCAGACGACAATGTCATTTACCTTGAGGACAAGAGCTGGGTCCGTATCATCGGTTTCGAGATTCGGGATCTGAATACCAAGGATGGCTCAGGGATACGCGTCGAAGGGAGTGGCTCGCACCTGGAGTTCCGCAACAATCTGATTCATGCCATCCATGGCAAGAACGCCATGGGAATCACCATTTACGGAACCAACGACGACGAGGCCGTGTCGTATCTGGTCATCGATGGGAATGAGATTCACGATTGTGACGCAGCCCCCAGCGAAGCGTTGACGCTGAATGGCAATGTCAGTGATTTTGAGGTGACGAACAATCACGTCCACGATATTCGCGGAGTTGGGATCGATTTCATCGGCGGCGAAGATGGCATCGTCGATGACAGGGAAAAGGTTGCCCGTAACGGTATTTGCCGCAGCAATCGAGTCGAGCGAGTCAGAGCCAACTATGGCGGCGGCTATGGACCGGGCATCTATGTCGATGGCGGACGCGATATCGTGCTGGAATCGAATCACGTCAGCGAGTGCGATCTCGGGATCGAGGTGGGGGCCGAGAATCCGGGCGTGACGGTCAGCAACATCACCGTGGTCGGCAATGTGATCACCGGAAACGACAAAGCGGGGGTGGCGATCGGTGGCTACGATCGCAAACGAGGCCGCGTCGTGGGATGCCGTTTTCTCAACAACCTCATTCGGGACAACACCAGCCACGCAAAGGCGGAGGCCGAACTGTGGATCCAGTTTGCCGAGGGAAACGTGATTCGGAACAACATCATCGTGGGACGAAAGAGCAGCGACAAGCCACTGCTCTACAGCGAGAACAAGGGACAGATCAACGATCTCGATTTCAATGTCTGGTTCACTCCCGACGACAATGGTGAGGAAGATCGCTTTGTCTGGAGCGGTAAAGCCTATCAGACCTTTGCCGCCTATCAGGAGGGGGCCCGCCTCGATGGTCGATCCCGGTGGGCGGATCCGAAATTGGCCGATGATGGAATTCATCTCACGCCGGGATCTCCCGCCATCGATGCCGGCGATCCCAAGACCTTGCCAGAAGAAGGGGCCAAAGACATCGATGGGGAGCCGCGGCTGACTGGCACCGGGATCGATATCGGTCCAGACGAAGCCTCAGCAAAGAAGTGACCGATTTTTTCGCTGATCTAACAGGGTTAGGTTGTCAGCCTGACCCTGTTGAGTCTCTCTAGGCTGCGTCGGGCAGAAAGACGTGGTATTCAAACCTCGCGATGCGGGCATTCACTCGCCATGCGGTAATGAACATGGCGGCACCAGCGGCCACGACGAAGCCAAATCCATACCAGGCCTCGTTGGCGAGCACGGTGGCCAGGCTGAGCCCGGCGTTACCGAGAGCGAAGACGAGACAGGCCATGAGAGCACCGCGACGGTCGTCGAGGTAAAAGAGGATGGTCATCAGCGCGAGAAACAGCATGAGAAGGAACGCGCCGATGAGGGTGACGCGAAAGATGCCCTCCTGAATGGCTCCGATGCCGAGCCATTGACCAATGCGGTCGGCAAAGATAAGGAGCGACAGGGTGACCACTGCCTGAACTGATAAGAGATGGAGGAACCCCGAGCGCAGGGAGTCGATCATTTCATCCTTGGCGACTAGAATGTCGGCCAGTCGTCCACCTTGGTTGGTGGCGTTGAAGAATCTCTGAAAACTGGCGGCGAAGTCGGTTTCAAGCCGGAGGAAGAACACGGTCAATCCTGGGACGATCGAAAGAAGGCTCAGGTAGATGGCGAGGTCGTATTCGGGGGAGGCGTGGAGGACTCCACTGACTTGACGGTTTTCCGCCGAGAGTTGCCAGAAAAGGATTTTATCGATCCAGATCCCGAGGTTGTAGAGAAAGCCGCAGAGGATGAGTCCGGGAAAGCGCCGGAAATGTCCCAGAAATTCCCAACTCGCCAACATGGGGGCTTTTCCCGAGAGTTCGCGGCGCAGGCTGCCGAGAAGAAAGACGAAAAGGATCAGGTGCCCCATCGCAAAACCGGCAAGACCGGCGGAGACTCCCCACCTAGAGGCGGCGAACCAGGCCGCGAAGCAACTGACGAGATAGCCGATGAGGAAACCGACGGCGATGCTCCGATAGTGCAGCAGAACACTGAGATAGTTGGCCGCGACGAAGATCAGGCAGACATAGACGAACAGTGAGATGGCGGCAGCCTTGTAGAGCAGGGACTCGGGAGTGAACAATCCGAACAGCAATCCGCCAGCTACGAGGCTGAGGAAAGCCGTCAGGACAAGCGCGGCGATGGCGGCGGGAAAGATTCGCTCGGGCGTGGCGGCAGAGACAAGGTCTGCGGCGTGTCGATTCAGCACATACTGAAGCGCTCCGGTGAGGATGAGGGCCAGCGCGTAACTGTGGGTAATGGTGGTCGAGAAAAGGACCCGCTCTCCTTCGGTCAGAACCGGCTGGAGAATGAGATTGAGTAGGATGATGGAGACGATGGAAATGATCCAGGGACCACTGCTGATGACTCCGGCGTAGAGGTAGGCGCGCAGGGTTCCGGCGTAGGTTCGCGGGATCAGAATTTTGCGGAGTTCGAAGCCGATGCCTGCCATGGGACTTGGGAAAGGTGGAGAAGGGAGAGGGAGAAAATCGGATCAGGAAGCATTCGCCGGTTCACGGGAAATCGAAGAAGGCTTCTGTGCTCCGGGTTGGGAGGAAGCCAGCTCGCGATAAAGTTGGTGGTATTCGGCGATGATGGCTGGCTCGGCATAGAGTTGCCTGGCTCGGGCGAGTCCGGCCTCGCCGCATTGATCCTGAAGGGAACGATTCGACAGCAAGGTGACGAGAGCTTTTGCCAAGGCTGCTGGATCTCCCACGGGAACGATGCTTCCCGCAGAGCCATGGGCGGGGCTTTCTCCGCTGCGACCATGAATCAGCTCCGAGCAGGAACCCACATCAGTACTGACCACGGGCATCGCGGAGGCAAAGGCTTCCAGTACCGAGAACGGGAGTCCTTCGCTGACGCTGCTCAGAACCATGACATCAAATTCGGGTAGAGCCTGTTCGGGAGTCGCGGGGCCGCCGAAATGGACGAATTTGCTCAGTTCGAGTTCCTGGGTAAGGCGCTCGCATTCCTGAAAATATGCCTCGTCTTCGTCTGTCGGTCCCACCATGAGGAACCGGGCGCCAGGCAGGATATCGACCACGAGGCGGGCGGCTCTCAGGAGCGTTTTCACGTCCTTGATCGCGACCACGCGTCCGAAAAAGCCGACGATCTGTCGATCAGCTTCGCTGGCACGTTTTTGTCGGCGGTTCTCGCGGATGGCATCGAACCGTTCGAGGTTCACTCCGTTGGGAATGACTCGGATACGCTCTGCGGGAGCACCAAATTCGGCTTGGATGTCCGCATTTCGCTGAAACAGCGAAACGATGGCCGCGGAGGAATGATAGGTGAATCGTCCGATCTCGATGAAAAAATCAATCCACAATCTACGGAGCGGAGCGATGCCACCGGATGCTGCCGTGGTGGTGATATTCTGGCTCTGTTGACTCCACTCGGCTCTGAGTAGCTCGGAAATCCGCTCCCGTACGTAGATGCCGTGTTCGCTCAGTAGGAAGCGCGTCTGAGGCTGAGAGCGAGCTGCCAGTGCTCCGAGAAGACCGGCGTATCCGGTGGAGACGCTATGGTAAACCGATGCCGCGGGCAATTGGTCGGCGAGTCGCAGAAGCCGCCAGACTGGTTCGGCAAGGAACCTGACATTCCAGAAAAAATCGATGAACGAAACTTGTTCAAAGTGGCGGATATAAACGTCCTGCAACAACTCCCACGTCCCCGGATGGCTCCAGAATCGCAAAAAGGGGACCCGACTCGCGAGATGTGAGAGGGCTATGAAAGCGGCGGCGATGCGCTCGTCAGATTCGGCTTCCGATCGGGCAGGCTCATCGGGAATGACGAGAAGGCGAAGGGCCTCATGGGCTTCGGACCAATGGCGGGACGTGGCTTTCGAGGAGCGTTCGGAAATCTCTTCGGGTTCGTTGGGATCGAAAAGAAAAAGTTCCCGAAAACAGATGAGGTTGGGAGGAGATTGGTATTTGGGAGCGCCCGACGCTTTTCGATCCGCTCCGATGAAAACCACCGCGAATTTTACTTCGGGCAGGGAAGTGAGAATCTGGTCGACCCAGGTGGAAACGCCTCCGCGAACATAGGGCCAGGTGCCTTCAAGAAGCAGGCAGACGTCGGCCTTTTCATCGGAAGACGTGGTGGCGATGTTGGAAGAGGGGGCACTCATTTTCCAGCGGAAACGGATTGGGCGAACCAGAAGTCACGTTGTTCGACCGCAAGTTGGGTGGGATTGCCGTTGCTAACGAGGCGTCGCACGGTGTCTGCCGTCCGCTGCCAATTTCCGACGGCAGCGAAGTAGAGAGGTTCGAGACGGTCGGCGTAGGAACTGGCACCGGGAAGGGCACAGAGTTTACCGTAGAGATCGGGGACGGAGTCGAGCCTGGAGAGACGGATAAGACAGCGGGCTTTGCCATAGAGACAGGCGGCATCGGCCGGGTCGATGGAGAGGGCCCCGTCAAACTGACTGAGGGCTTCCTCGATCATGGTGTTGGATTCGGCCTGGCCATGGAGTTGTGACTCTGCCGTCTCCCACAGAGCTGACGCGAGGCGTTCTCGGATGGCCAGGGCGTCAAGGTGGTCTGCAGGTGTCTCGGAAACGCGAAGGCGAAGCTGCTCTAGTTGGCGTTCGCGATTTTCAAAAAGAGTGGAGAGGGCACCCTGCGCGTAGAGCTGAGTACGGGCGTCGGGTTGATCTCGGAGGTGCCGCAGGACTCCAATGGCACGACGGTCGACGTGTTGGCGGAGCATGGGAGCGGCAAGCCGCTGGGCGGGGCGGTGTCCCTGTCTGAGTGCCGAGACAAGAGGCTGGGTGATCGGGGCGATGCTGGGACGATCAATCCGGGAAGCTTCGGAGAAGGGGTTTCCCAGTCTGATGCCATCGAACGGGGATGCCGTCCGCCGTTTCAGGGTAGCTCCAGCCATGATCCAGGCCCCGACCAGACAGCCCAACACCGGAGTCAGAAGGCAAATGATGGCGGTCAGTATTCCGAGAGTCCGATAGCCGGGGCGCTCTTTGGCACCGGGATAAAAGCGGGTGGCGGCGAGGGCGATGGCGCAGACCAGTAGATGGATTCCAACTGCAGCGGGCATCGCCGGAAGTGCGGCGCTGCCGATGCGCTCGACAGCGACGAGAATGGCGGCGACATCGAGACCCGCCAACAGGACAAAGACGAGAATGAGCGGGAGATGAGCCATGGGATACGGGCGGATCGTCCTCGGGATCAATCGCTGGAGGGTTCGGTCGCAGCTCCGACTGGCTCAGGGGTCGGTTCCGATGCGATCGGGGCCTGGGGCGATGGGGTATCAGGAGCGCTGGCGTGAGCTTGCGGAGAGGGAGCGCTTTCGACGGGGCCACTCGACAGTTTCAGGGACTCGGTGAGACTGAGGACGTGATGGCGCACGGCATCATCCGTGGTTCCGATTCTCGAGATGAGTTGGCGGGCGATGAGATCGGCAGCTTCTCTGGAGGGAGCCGGGGTGATGAGACCGATCGCAACGGGAGTTTTCTTTCCGTCCCCAATGGCCCCCAAGGCATCTCCCGCTGAGGCGAGGGATTGGAGTTTCAGGACGAATTCCTCCAATTTTGCCTGAGGTGCCTTGGGATCAGCCGCAAAAAGAACCAACTGTCCGGGGAGGTTGAGTTCCCTTTCCAGTCGATGGGCTTCCTCCAATCGCTGTCGGAAAACTTCCGGAGGAAGAATGCGGTTCTCCACCTGACTGGGATTGGTTTCGTTCAAAGCCGATGGCTGGGATCGCGCCATGCACCAGGCAAAAATCGCCTGAATGCGATCGAATGTTTCCCAACGAATCTGTCCGAACTCCATCCGGGAAATCAGGAGAAGGCTGCGCGGTCCCTCGCCAGTTTCTGGAGAAAGTTGCCAGGGAATGGCCGCCAGATGAGGATGGACCTCGGACTCTCCGGCAACTGGGGCGCCTCCATCCCAGGTCGATTCCCAGGTGGCGATCTTGCCACTCTTCAAGGCTGCCTCAGCGATAGGGGATGATTGATCCGGCAACTGATCGGGAAACAGGGAATCGCCGGTGCCACAGCTCGCGGTTCTTGCCAGAGTGTGGTGGTGCCCGGTTTCGTCGCGATAGATGGCAGAGGCGATGACGCCGAAGTCGCGTTCCAGCAAGGCCAGTAGGCCGTCTTCGAAGCGACCGTTGTCGGCGCGAAACAGGCGCTGGAGTTCGCTGGCGAGGGAAAGCGTTTCCGATCCCTGGAGGA
The DNA here is from genome assembly GCA_020440025.1 of Verrucomicrobiia bacterium. Classification (GTDB taxonomy): domain Bacteria; phylum Verrucomicrobiota; class Verrucomicrobiia; order Verrucomicrobiales; family DEV007; genus JAEUHH01. The sequence goes on along the minus strand of JAGROX010000012.1, from coordinate 12,032 downwards.
GCAGGGATTCCTGCAGCTTGGCTTCATTTGCACGATACAGTGCGGCGTCCTCTTCCAGTCGATGATTTCTCTCGGTAATGGTTACGGCATGGCGTCTCAGGCGCTCCGCTGGGCCGGCTACCAGATGATGAATGAGCGTGCCAATGGCGGCGCTGAGCAGAAGCGAAAGGAAGTAGTAGGGTTTCGCGGTGAACAGCGCCTGAGGTGACATGTTTCCCAGAGCCCACTGGAGGGCGAGGACGGCGATGGCGGCCAGCACGGCTCCGATCAATCCGGTCGCGGCTCCATAGCGACCACCGATGAAAATGGGGAGCAAAATCCAGGGAGTGGGGTTGAGTCGTTGCCATCCGGGATCGGCGCTTGCGAAGAACCAATTGGCTCCGGCCAGCAAGGCAAGAAGAACGACAATGTCGATGGGGGCAGTGCGCCACGGGGAGGCGCGCCGGGCGAGGGCATCGACCGCTTCGGTATCAGCGGGGATTGTCGTCGTCGTCATCGATGGCTGGAGTTGATGGAGGTTTGACTCAAGTCCGTTGGGGAAGTGTTCCGCTATCAATAGAATTTGCGGAGACCGATGGTGCCAACCATCACGGCGGAGTTATCATTGCTGGCTCCCGTGCCGTCAGAATAGTAGCCGCCTTCAATGATGAGATCGAGGGTGTCGGTCAGCGAATAATCCAGTCCCGTGGTGAATTGGTAGTCCCACTCCTCATCTGAGAAATCAAAGAACAGGCCGGTGCCGGCATAGACAAAGAGCTGTTTGTTGACCTGCGCTTCGTAGGTCAGGTGAAGTCCGTGCGGGCTGTAGCGCGGCTCGATCAAGTCCATTCCGAGTGAGGAGCCATCGACCACTTCTCCGGCGTAGTTCAGGCTGCGGACTTCGTTGGGGCTGAGCCGGTCGGCATCGAATCGATCATACTCGCCGCGGTAGGAGAGATAGATTTGTCGCGTTTCCGTGATGTTTTCCCACACCGGTCGACCGACTTCGAAATAGGCACCCCAGCCATCACCGAGGGTGGCGTCACCCGCCTTGACTTGGCGTCCCCAGACGCCGGCGGTTGCTTCAAAACGATTGGGAAGCGGGGCGGTAACGGAAGCACTCACCTTGTTCTCGGTCCCGTTCAGGGCAATTAGTTGGAGAGAGTCGATGGCGGGTGTGTTTCCATCGATGGAGATTTCGTAGCCGAGCACCCCGATGTAAGGCGCCTCTTTGCCGTAGGAGGCGCCAAAGGTGACTCGGTCGTGCTCGCCTCCGCCGACGCGCCCTTCCACGTAGCTGAGGCGGTCATCAAGATATTGGCGGACAAAGGCGACCGCTCCCAGAAAATCGCCGGATCCCTGACGAATGGAACGCTCTTTGGTCAACTCCACATCGTAGGCCCAGCCGCGAACCCCGGCATAGAGGTTCGAACCGATAGGGGCGGAGGCGGAGAAGTTGGCAAGCCGGGCATCACCCTCGTCTTCGCTCAGGAATTCCAAGTCTGCCTGAACATTGGCGGCCCTCATTTTGGAAACTTCACGACGACCGACAACCGCTTCCTCCCTGACATGGGCCGGAACCGTGGCATCCTTTGATAATTCGTCATAGGCCTGCTCGGCATCGTCAAAACGACCGACCGCGCGGAGAGCTTCGGCCAGTGCATCCTGGGCGGGATAGGGCTGACCAACAAAGAATTTCGCTTTCAGTGCTTCCAGCATCGGAAGTGCTTCCATGTAGTGATAGTTGGGCACCAAGGCTTGGGCATAGAGCAATTGCACCTCAAGATCCTCGGGATATTTCTGCTTCAGTGCCTCGGCGTGCGCGAGAGCGGCTTCCGATTTTTTCACCTTGATGAGTTCATAGCCTTGATTGACGGCTTCCAGCTTGTCGATCTCGACCATGCCCGCCTGGGCCAGAGCTTTCTGATCTGCCGACGCTCCCTTGGCCGAGATGACGCGAGAATAGGCTTCGCGGGCCGCCGTGAGATTTCCCACCGTGCCGTAGGCGTCTCCAAGATCGACTTCGAAGGGAAACCCCTGTCCGGCAAAAGTGGTGGTGCGCTCTTTCTCCATCAGGACGATGGCTTCGGCGAATTTTTCGGCAACCACGAGCGCATCGATCTTGTTCTCGAGAATCTCATGAGGACTCGGAGGCTCATTGGTTCCCAGATCCATGGCGTCGGTGGCGATGGCCGCGTCTGACTGGCTCAGGGTGCCTTCTGGATTCCGCTTGCGGAGTTCACCGGTGAGCTCGGTAATCATCTTGGCGTTGTTGAGGCGCGCGTAGATGCCAAGCAGGTCGCGAACGTATTCGGTGGATAGCTCAGGCAAGCGTCCCAGGATGGCGTCATCACTGGGTAACTCGCTGGAGGCTGAGGCGGCCGGTTTTGGGGAGGTGTCCGCTGGCTGAGCCGATGCCGGGGAAGGCGA
>JAGROX010000012.1:5596-9492 GCA_020440025.1 Verrucomicrobiia bacterium | reverse complement strand
CGAAAGGCATTTGGGAGGAGGACTTTTGTCGATCCATGGAGTGGTCGCTGAGTGGTGCAGCATTTCCACCTTAGTTAACAAGACTTAAATATCAAGCCTCTTAAGTAATTTCTGTAACTTTGGTATTCGAGAGGCAAAAGGGCACCTTTGAGAGTCAGTGCGACCGACTCAAAAAGGAGGTCCGATCAGCTGGACATCGGCGTCGGCTACTGGCACTGTTGAGCGGACAAGAATTAAGATCTCATCCCTTATGAACCTTGAGCTGAAAGACAAAGTGATACTGGTGACGGGAGGGGCGAGCGGCATCGGGGAGGCCGTCGTGCGAACTCTGGTCATCGAGGGGGCGATCCCGGTGATCCTTGATCTCAAACCGGAGGAAAACTGCAAGGCGTTGCTCTCTGAATTGGCGGTGGAGCATGCCGATGGAGCCTATTTGAGAGTTGATCTGACTGATTCCCAACAAGTCGCCGAGGCGGTCAAACTGGCGCTTCTTCGTTTCGAGACCATCGATGGGGTGGTGAACAATGCCGGTGTGAACGACGGGGCGGGGTTGTCGGCCTCTCCGGATCAGTTCCGGCAATCGCTAGAGCGGAATCTGACCCAGTGTTTCACCATGACTCACTTAGCGGCACCCTATCTTCGCCAAAATGCTCCCTCGGCGATCGTAAACATCGGCAGCAAAGTCGCTTGGACAGGGCAGGGGGGCACCAGTGGCTACGCTGCTTCAAAAGGTGGGCTGGCGGCGCTGACTCGCGAGTGGGCGCTTGATCTGGCGGCCGATGGCGTCCGGGTGAACATGGTCGTTCCGGCGGAGGTCTGGACTCCCATGTATGACGATTGGCTCAGCTCCCAGGCGGACCCAGCTGAGAGACGTCGAGAGATCGAAAGCCGGATCCCGCTCGGTGCCAGAATGACGGAGCCGCAGGAGATTGCCGACACCGTGGCATTTCTGTTGAGTGCTCGTTCTGCTCATACCACGGGACAGATCATTCACGTGGATGGGGGATATGTGCACTTGGATCGAGCCTTCCGACGGGAGTCGTAATTTCACTTAGTTTTCATAGGCGTGGCAGAAATTTCGGAACTCCACAATTTCAGCGGAGCACCCCTGAATTTCTGGTGTATTTTGCGCGTCCATGCCTCTCACCACCATCCCCAGGACCGATCCGACGTCCATTCTTCGCTATCGTGACGGTCTCTATGCTGTTGATCTTTTGACGGCAGCGATCATCGAATTCGATTTTTTTACAAAGCTGGCCGAGACCCCGGGATCTCAGGAGGAAATCTGCAAGCAGTTTGGCTGGGCTCCTCGTCCCACGGACGTTTTGGTCACCTTATGCAAGTCCAATGGGTATCTGTCCGAAGAGCCTGAGGGAACCATTCGCGTCACTGGTTTGGCGAAAGAGCATTTGGTATCCGGCTCCCCTTGGTGCCTCGCCGGCTACTACGAATCTCTGAAAGATCGCCCCGTGGCCAAGGACTTCATTCGCGTCATGAAAACCGGAAAGCCGGCGCATTGGAGTGGGCACAAAGATGCCGACGCCGACTGGCATAAGGCCATGCTGAGCGAGGACTTTGCCGTGGCTTTTACGGCATCGATGGATTGTCGCGGTGTGTTTCTCGGGAAAGTCCTGGCCGATCACCTGGCTGCCGATTTGGCGGATCGCCATCGGGTGCTCGACATCGGCGGTGGTTCCGGAGTCTATGCTTGCGCGTTGGCGGCGAATCATCCTCATCTGACCGCCGCCGTGATGGAACAGGCACCGGTCGATGCGGTGGCTCGAGAAAAAATCTCAGGGCGGGGTCTCGACGACAAAGTCGAAGTCATCGTCGCCGATATGTTTCAGGGCAAATGGCCGAAGGATGCCGACGTCCACCTTTTCTCCAACGTCATGCATGACTGGGACATTCCCGAGATTCAACAACTGCTCGGACACTCGGCGGACTCCCTCCCCAGTGGCGGTCTGATCGCGGTTCACGAAACTTTTCTCAATGCGGATAAGACGGGGCCGCTGCCGGTGGCGGAGTATTCCTGCATTCTCATGCATTCCACCCAAGGACGATGCTACAGCACGACCGAGATGTTTGACCTGCTGGATTCAGCCGGCTTCGTAGACCCGCGCTTTCAGGAAACCGCCGGAGATCGCGGGGTCATCGTTGCCCGAAAGGCTTGAATCATTTCGCTGTCGAGAGTTGCTCTGAAAGGGAGGCTTTTTCGTCGCTGAGATGCTCTCCCAATTCGGTGGGCAAAAGGGAGGACTCTGCTCCAAAAGAGGTCTCGCTCTCTTCCCTTTCCGGGACAAAGTAGTATCCCGCAACCAATAGGGCCGAGGCGGCGCCACCGGCAACCACGAGGCGGCGAGGACCGAAACCCCACAACCAAGTCGAGACGCGTTCGACCAACAAGTCGCGGGCCGAAAGGTTCAGCATCTCTGCGCGTTGGCGGTCTTTGAAACGTTCGGCGAATTCCTCGTAGTAGCCTTCGGGGGGCTGCTCGTAGCGTTTCAGGCGCAGAAGGCGTTCGAGGTCCTGGTAATCACTCATGAAAAATCGATCGTTCAGGTGAGGTCGGGTGAGAAAAAAACCAATTGGCGTGAAAAGCGGAGGAATCAATTCGCAAGTTCAGCGTCTGAATTCTTCGAGATAGTTTTGCAACTGTCGATGGGCATAGAACAAACGCGAGCGAATCGTTCCCTCAGAAACTCCCATGATTCGACTGATCTCTGCGTGAGGCAGGCCCTGAATGTCATACATCGTAACGACAGCACGATGATCGTCTGACAGCTCCTGCATCGCGGTGTTCAATCTTTGCTGCAACTCATGGAGATTGGCTTCTTTGACCGGGTCAGTCTTTGAGGTCATCTCGATAAACTCCTCGTCGTTCTCGATGGCGAGATCGATGTCATCGAGGCTGAGTTTTCTCCGCCGCCCGCGCTTCTTTAGAAAGTTCAGCGACATGTTTACCGCGATGGAATAGATCCAGGTGTAGAACGAGGATTTCCCCTGAAACCGTTTCAGGGATCGGTAGGCCTTGGCAAAGACATCCTGGAGCACATCGTGCGTGTCTTCGCGATTGGAGGTCATGTTGTAGACCAATCCATAGAGACGAGGGGTGTATTTCACCACCAGCTCATCAAACGCCGCGGTATCGCCTCCGCGAGCCCTGACCACGAGGGGCAGATCCTCATCCGGTTTGCGAGGCGACGACGCTGCTCGCGAATGGGCTGGTTGGCTTTCCTCCTGACTCATGACAGCAGCAGCATGGTGCTACCATGGGTTCGGCGGGCCGCAATGACAACGGCAAAGAGCGCCGCGATGCGGAAGTCGAAGGTCAGAGAATCTGATACCGTCCCGACTCTTTTGATTCCCAAAGCGTCGGAGCAACTGCAAACCAGCGTTTGAAATGCTCGCTCTCCATGTGGGCCTGAACCGCCTCTGCATCATCGTAGATCTCGTAGATGGCGAGTTGGTTCGGATCGGTCAGGTGCTGCGAGTATTCCCACTTCTGGCAACCGGGCTCCTGATTGGAATACTTCGCGTTTTCTGCCATCGCTTCGAGCATTTGGTCGAGGCATTCCGGCTTCACTTTGATCTGAACGATGATGGCGATCATGGGAATCGGGAATCGGGAATCGGGAATCAGGCTTCGGCAAGGGCCGGTTCGGCGGCTTCATCTTCGCGCACACCATTTTTGACCTCGAATTCGCGGCACCAGCCCTTGATCTCGAGATCGTTGAAAATCTTGCCCATCACCCGGCGAAGCAGGCCCTTGAGATTGGCGTTCTCCAGATCTGCCAGTGAGCGGACGGCCGCGTCTTTGTAGGTCTCCAGAAGCAAAAGACATTTCTCATCGGCTTCCACGTCGTGGGCGAGTTGACGCACCTTGTGAAGCGCGA
>JAGROX010000012.1:0-5455 GCA_020440025.1 Verrucomicrobiia bacterium | reverse complement strand
TCGTCGCGGATCTGGTAGGCGATTCCCAAGTTCTCAGAATACACTTTCAGCACTTCGGCGACTTCGCTGAGTTTGCCGGCATAGGCGGCGCCGAGTTGCAGGGCTACTTCGAATGCCGGGGCCGTTTTCTGGCGGAAAATCTCCAATACCTGCTTCGATTTCAGCGGCACGGGATTTCTCGCCCAGATGAGTTCCGCGCCCTGGCCGCGACAGAGTTCCCGTTGGCCGATGGAGGCCGCGAGCAGCATCTCGGTTTTCTGCGCATCCGTCGCCTGACATTCACCGATCAGTCGATAGCCTTCGCCAATTAGCAAATCGCCCGCGTTCAAAGCCACGGGAATGCCGTGCTCGGCGTGGAGAGTCGGCTGGCCATAGCGACCGAAGTCCTCGTCCTCGATGTCATCGTGGATCAGCGAGGCCTTGTGAAAGCACTCGGCAGCGAAAGCCACCTTCTTGATGTCTTCCGGAATCGGCTCGCCGCGATCATCCCGCAGCGCCTGATAGGTCGCCACGGTCAAAAACGGACGCCAGCGTTTGCCGTCGCGAGCCAGCCATTCGCGGGCCAGCACTTCCTGTTCGCCTTCAGCCGGTCCCATGACCTGCTCGATCGACTCGGGCGTAAACCACTCCCGCACATCGTCGTGGAGCGCATTCAGATTCAGGCGGCGGGTCTTGTCGTCGCTGGTGAGATGGATGTAATCCCAGACCCAGTCAATATCGACCGTGGTATTGATGCAATCATCCTGAAGCAGGGGGACGGCGATCGAGGGAATCGCGGCGGCCTCCACATAGGGAAAGGTGCGCTCCAGCACCGGCAGGCAGGAAATGCCGACGATGGCTTCGATCTGGCCAGTCTGAATCAGCGACATCACGATGGCGGAACCTTCTGCCACCAGCACCGCGTAGCCGAGGCGTTCCGCTTCGTTTTGGAAATCCTGGATGGAGCAAAGCCCGCACTGTTTGCAGAGCAGACCGAACTCATCAAAAGGTGCTGGGCATTTGTCCTCGACTCGCAGGCATTTCGGCATCAGCAGCATTCGTCGCTCGTAGGGAATCGACGCCAGTGTCTCCCGCCACATCTCGTTGCTCAGACAGACGGCGGTGTAGTGCAGGTAGATTTCGTCGTAGCCCGTGTCCGCGAGAATCTTCCGCGCGTGCACTTCCAGCTCATCCAGAGGCATCGGAGGCACGGGATTTTCCCGTTCGATGTGATCGCGGATCGCTTCCAGCAGGAAGTCGCGTTCCGCCTTGGTCTGCGGAATGTTTTTTTTCGGCGGGCGAAACCGGGTTGTGGTGAGAGGCACCGGCTTGGGAACCTTGACGGTCTGGATCTGATCGACAGGGGCAGACATAAAAATTGAGTTGGGGCGGGGGCTTGACGGTAGGCTGGAGAGAGAAGAAACGCCGCCGGACGAGGGCAGTTGCGTTCCCGAGCCGATAGCGTGACCGAAAAGCCGTCCCGATCAAGGGAAACCGTTCGGCGCGATGGCGGGAAATACCGGAAATTCGATGCGGAAGCGGTCCGACGGTGCGTTGGTCTCCCGGATCGATGAATTCCAAGTTTCCGTGACAAGTGTCGAATTACTTTTCATCCTGGTGCGCGCTTCCATCTGGCTGGCGGTCTTGGCCTGGGCAGTGGTGATGGGCGGATGGCTCAAAGGGAGTTCGTGGCGATCTACTTGGTTGATCTGGACAGCTGGGCTGCTGGCCTATCTGGTTCACGTGGCGACGGCCTTCGCCGGATTCTACCACTGGAGCCATGCGATCGCCTTTTCCGAAACCTTGCGCCAGACCGCCGAACTCACCGGGATCGATTCCGGCGCCGGCATTTGGCTCAACTACCTCATCGGCATCCTCTGGATTATCGACGTCATTCGCTGGCGACTCTCGGGAAAGGCCTGGATCGTCGGGCGATGGCATTGGCTTTCTGCTTCCTTTCACGTCTTCCTCGCCTTCATGATCTTCAACGGCACCGTCGTTTTTGGAAATGGCCCCGTCCGCTGGTTTGGCGTCGTCATCTTCCTGGCGCTTGCGACTGTATGGCTGCGTGCGAGACTGCTGCCGCACCCCGAATCCTGAGCCCTGAATCCCGATTCCCCCAAAATCGTCTACCTCACCGCCGGTGCCGCAGGCATGTACTGCGGCAGTTGCATGCGTGACAATGCCGTCGCCGCCGGTCTTCGGAAACTCGGGCACGATGTCGCGCTGGTGCCGCTCTACACTCCCATCCGGACCGAGGATGAGGATGTCAGCATCGATCAAGTTTTCTTCGGCGGGATCAATGTCTTCCTCCAGCAGAGATTCCCGCTCTTCCGTTGGCTGCCGGGCTTCCTCGATCACTGGCTGGACAATCCCAAGCTGATCCGCCGAGCCACCGCGCGGGCGGTGAATGTGAATGCCAAAGAACTCGGCGCCCTCACCCTGTCCATGGTGCGCGGCGAGCATGGCTTTCAGCGAAAAGAAGTTCATCGCCTCGTGACCTGGCTGCGGGATGAGATGAAGCCTGATCTCATCTGCCTCACCAACCTGCTCGTTGGCGGTTCCATCCCTGCCATTCAGCGCGAATTGCCTGGCGTGCCCATCCTCGTTACCCTGCAAGGGGACGACGTCTTTCTCGATGAACTCACCGAACCCTGGCGCGGCAAGGTGATGAAAGAGATGAAACGCCTCGCTGCCTCGGTCGATGGCTTCATCGTCTTCAACGATTTCTATCGGCAGCGCATGGGTGACCTGCTGGCCATCCCCGCCGAGAAATTCCATCGCACCGCCCTCGGCGTGGAAGAGGATCATTTCACCGGAATCGCCGAGGCTCGCGCCGCGAACCCCAAGTCGCCCGAGTCGCCTCGAAAACTCGGCTACTTCGCCCGGCTCTGTCCCGAAAAAGGATTCGACCTCATCGTCGACGCCTTTCTCGATATTGCCGGGCGACCCGGCTTCGAGGATGTCGAACTGCATTGTGGCGGTTGGTTGTCCGAAAAAGATCGCACCTTCTACGACGCTCAAGTCGCCAAGATCGACCAGAGAGGGTTGAGTCCGCGATTCAACCCTGTTGAGTCGCCCGAATTCGAGGGGAAAATCGCCTTTTTCCACGATCTCGACGTGTTCTCCGTTCCCGCCCGATTCGTCGAGCCCAAAGGCATCTACGCCCTTGAAGCCATGGCTTGCGGCATTCCCGTAGTGGCACCCGATCACGGCGCCTTCCCCGAGATGATCGCCGCCAGTGGGGGAGGGCGACTCGTCCCCCGGGAAAATGCCACCGCCCTTGCCGACGCCGTGGCCGACCTGATGGAAAATCCCGCAAGTCGTCGCGAGTTGGGCAACTCCGGACAGCAATGGGTCACCTCATCCTGCGGTCGCGAAGCCATGGCGCGCACCACCGCCGACGTCTTTGGTCAGTTCCTGAAACAAAAAACCAAGTGAACTGATTCGGGCATGCGAGTTTCACTCGCTACCTTCGATCCTGGCTTGGTCAGCAGATATGAGGAGGCTTTGCGGCGGCACTCCAGTGTCCAACATCACGTCCGCCGTTCCGTGAAGACGGCTGGTTCAGTCGACTCAAGAGCTTGTTCGGAGCAGCAGCAGGTCGCATCGAATTGGCAATGGGGCTAACTTGTAAAAAGTGCCGCCAAGTCAGTTGGTTGGCCGCATTCGTGGCAAAGGTGGGTGTCGAAGCGAAATCAAACGCTTTTGATGGGGCCAAGGTCGAGCAAACCCACCTTGAGAAGGTCTCGTTGCGCCACGTGCAAACAGATCCAGCAGGAGATTGGGCCATTTTCAGTCATCTTCCTTGCTTGGGTTTTTTCGAGGTTTGCTGGCAAATGCTAAGCGGATCAGGAGGCGGTGGTCAGTGATTCTGGGGAGGGCTCGAATCGGTGAAGATCGTGGAGTGAGCACAGGCATCGGAAGCGAGGGGACGCCAATGTCGATTCCACAAAATTCGCGATTCAACGAACAAAACTTGGGGATCACTGCGCTTTTACTAAAACGGCCATACTGAAAACCACTCCCTCTCTGATCATGACAACACCTCAAACCTTCACTGCACCCTCCCTCCAGTCTGACGGGCTCATCGAGCAGGCTGCTGCTTGGATTCATCCCCTTCGCGGCGAGATCGCGAAGTACCTCGTTGGGCAGGAAGCTCTCGTCGATCGCCTGCTCATCGCCTTGTTGGTCAAGGGGCACATCCTCCTCGAGGGGGTTCCCGGCCTTGCCAAGACGCTTGCGCTCAAAACTCTCGCCTCCTTGGTCGATGCTGATTTCCGGCGTATCCAATTCACTCCGGACATGCTGCCGGCCGACATCATTGGGACACAGATTTTTGATCCGAAAAGCTCTGAATTCAAAGTCAAACATGGGCCTGTGTTCGCCAATTTTATCCTCGCTGATGAAATCAATCGAGCTCCGGCCAAAGTCCAGAGCGCTCTGCTCGAAGCAATGCAGGAGAAGCAGGTCACCATCGGAGATCACTCCTTTGCCCTGCCGCGTCCCTTCCTGGTCATGGCCACACAGAACCCCTTGGAGCAGGAGGGGACCTACCCGCTCCCAGAAGCTCAGGTTGATCGGTTTATGCTGAAGGTGGTCGTCGATTATCCTTCGCTCGAGGAAGAATTGCGCGTCGTCGATCTCGCCGCGAATATCAAGGAAGTCCCGAGTCCGACGCCGATCGTCACGCTCGAACACATCCGCGCGGCGCGCGATGTCGTGAACAACCTCTATCTTGATGACAAGGTGAAGCGCTACCTGGTGACTTTGGTCCACGCGACAAGGAATCCGGACGATTTTGGATTGAATCTCGGCGCCTACTTGCGCGTCGGCGCTTCGCCTCGGGCATCGATCAGCCTCGCTCTCGCGGGCAAGGCTCACGCCTTCCTGGAAGGACGCGGCTACGTCACCCCCCACGACATCAAGGAAGTCGCGATGGATGTGCTCCGTCATCGTGTGACCGTTTCCTATGAGGCGGAGGCAGAAGGCCTGACGAGCGAGCACGTGGTCACGCGAATTCTCGATCAATTGCCAGTTCCCTGATGTGCTGCGCGGTTGGCAAACCGCCTCACGCTTTCCAAATAATCTCTCGATAGCCGCTGTTGAAAACCTACCGATAACGAATAACCAAAATGTTTCAGTTCCGAAAAAACACCGCTTCACCTCCCGATCTTGGGGACGCCGAGACGGAGGCGCGAGCTGCCGAGATTCTGGGACGGGTCCGCCGGATGGAGGTGCGAACCAGCCGCCTTGTGGATGACGCGATGGCTGGTCGTTACGCGTCCGTTTTCAAGGGCCGCGGCATGGACTTTGACCGTGTGCGTGACTACGTGCCCGGCGACGATGTCCGGGCGATCGATTGGAATGTCACTGCCCGCACCGGCATCCCGCATGTGAAACTTTTCACCGAGGAACGCGAACTGACGATCATGCTCATGATCGACGTCAGCGCCTCTTCGGATTTCGGGTCCCT
>JAGROX010000451.1 GCA_020440025.1 Verrucomicrobiia bacterium | reverse complement strand
TCCGGAGGCCTGACCCTACCCTGCCGGATGCGTCGTTTCATGGGCCACGCACGTTCCGGGATGGCGCGCCACGCTTGACGGCTTGGACAAAACTGGCTCTGATCGCGGAAAGCTGGATCACTCCGATTTTTTGCCACCTACCCATGAAAACGCCTCTTCTCTCCGGGATCGTGCTGGCTACCTTTTTGGGAACCTTTGCTGGCTGGGCGCAGACGGATGATCTGGGCGGGGTGAAGGTGACGCTGGATGATGACCAGGGCGCGGTGACTCTCCGGACGGAGCTGGTGGAACCTTTCAAGCTGCGGATCGAGGTGGATGCAAAGGGCGACGCGAAACCGGGGGTTCTTTTGGTCGATCTACCGGTCTCCGGTCGCAATGTCTGGCCGGCGGCTGACGTGGAGGTGCGCGATGGCGACGGCAAGGCCCTGCCGGTGCAGCGGTCGGGGATCGAGTGGCACCAACTGCACATTCCGCTGCCGGCGGGAGCGAAGACTTGCGTGGTGCAGGCGGTGGAGCCGCCCGGAGGGTGGCCGAAATCGACTTCGGAGAGGGAGCGGTCGATTCAGGACGAGGCCAGCGGGCTGCGCCTGAGGATCGCGAATTGGCAGGACGGGCGCGAAGCGGCGCTGAGCATTCGTTTTGACGATTCCCATCCCACTCATCTGTCCAAGGCGGTGCCGATCCTGGATGAGTATGGCTTTCGCGGGACGTTCATGATCAATCCCGGCGACGCCGAGCCGGGCAGCCGTCGGACGTCGAGCTTTGCGGAGCATCGGGCGGCATGGGAGGCGCTGGCCACACAGGGCGATCACGAATTGGCCAACCACTCGGCCCACCATCGCGGCGGTCTCGGCGATGACGACATGGAGGCGGAAATCGGCGACGCGGCCCGGGCGATCTGGGCTTTGACTCCGGGAAGAAGCCAACTGATGGCGCTGAACCTGGGCGGCGGCACTCGCTGGGAGACGACGCGGACGCTGCGCTATTACCTGGACAAGTATCATCAGTTCGATGCCGGGGCGAACTCCACCGGGATGGACGACAGCTACGGAAACCGGGTGGAGAATTTCCGCAAAATGCTGGCGCAGCACCTGGAGCGCGGTCTCTGGCTGCGGGTGCACTATCACTACATCGGCGACGGTCTCAGCAGTAGCGAAGCGAACTTCCGCGCCGCGCTGGACATTGCCAAAACGCACGCCGACCGCCTCTGGATTGCGGGGATGACGGACATCTACCAATACCAGAGCGAACGCAATGCCTCGAAGCTCACGCTGGTGGAGTCAGGCGCACGGAAGCTCGTCTTTCAACTCAACTGCACGACGGATGCGGCGCTCTATGATGAGCCGCTAACCATCGAAGTGGCGACACCGACGGGATGGGATCGCCAAAAGGTGGTCATCAAAGACGGTGAGGGCTCCCCCGTTCCCGCCAGATCAGCCGTGGTGGAAGGTGCCGACGGCCTGCGTTTCGAGGTGGCGCCGCGCGATGGGTCCTACACGATCGAGCTGGTCCCGTGACGGGTGGCGGACAGATCGAGATCGGGTTGAGCGTCCTCCCTTTTGATCTTTCGCCGTAGAATCTTGTTTCCCATGTTCTCGCAGCACTCTTCGCTTCCGATACGTGTCTCTGGTTTGATCGGAATGACCCATATTCGAACCAACTATGGTCGGTGAATATTTCTGATCTCGTGAACCCGATCCAATGGGTGCCATTCGAGTTGTCCTTTATCCGTTAGGATCAAGATACCGTATTGATCAATTTCCTTCACGATGCCATCGACGGGCTGCGCTGATGATTTTGATCCTCCGTACAACCAAATATCTGCGCGCATTCCCTTCAACTTTCCAAACGACGGTTTGGAAAAAAAGTAAAATGCCACGCCTATTGCGCAAACAACGACAGCCGCCCACA
>JAGROX010000450.1 GCA_020440025.1 Verrucomicrobiia bacterium | reverse complement strand
TGCTTTTCTCAGCGATGGCAGTGCCGACCCATCCTCATTGAATCCGACCAGTAGCCCGACTCCGAATGCCGTCGCTCCCAGCAGCGACTCCTTCGATCTTTCCTCGTTCATCGAGATTCTCCAGCAACTGGTTCGCGAGCCATCGGTGGTTGGCACTGAAGACTCCTTCTTCCGGGTGCTTCGTCGCGAGTTGGAAGAAGTCGACGTGCATGTCGAGCGGCATCTCGGGGTTCTCGTGGCTCAGGGCAGTGAACCGGACAGCCTCATTCTCTCCGCCCACATTGATCGCCATGGCCTGCTCTGCACCGGTCCCAACGAATTCCAGTATGCTGCCTTCATTGCCGGAAACCGCGGCGAACTGACTGGCGATTCCGTCTCCGAGCAGATGATGGCTTCCATCGCCGATCGCTTCACCGGCCAACGGGTTCAGGCCCATCTTCCCTATACCGGTACCTACCTCGGGCAGGGCGTCATCTCGAACGGATTTCACTGTCCCAAACGCCACAACCTGATCTTCGAAATCGACGGTCTCGAATTCCTCCAACCGGGTGCACCGATCTCTTTCTTGGACCGGCTCAAAGTCACGGACACCCACCTGTCCGCTCAGTTGGACAACGTACTCAGCGTCGCCCTCATCGTCTATCTGTTCCGAAACGGCTTTCGGGGAACGGCCCTCTTCACCGCGCAGGAGGAGGCGGGACGCAGCTGGAGATACGCCCTTGATTGGTTTCAGCGCCAAAGCATTTCAACCCGGCGATTGCTCGTCATCGACACCAGTCCCTATCCCTCTCCCGAAGCGGCAGCCGAGCAGGAGTTGGTGTTGCGAAAAAAAGACGCGACCGCTCTTTTCGATCCCGGTTTCACGGAAGAGATCGCCTATGTCTGTGGTCGACTCGGGATCACTCACACCTACAAGGACGAGTGGATCGAAGCTCAGAATCAGGAGCGCGCCAAGCCGATGTCCCTTGGCCGAACCGAGTTGGGTCGTCTTGCTGCTGCCACCAATGGTCACATCAATGGGACAACCCTTCAGATTCCGACCACCGGTTACCACACCGCCGAGGAAACCGCCTCGCTCGCCTCGGTCCGGGCCGCGATTCGCTTGCTGCGGAGTTACATTTTCTAGGATCTGGAGGAGACGAAAAGGGCTTGCTGGCACCATCAGTGGCCTGGCTTCGAGGAATCGGTGTCTGGGAGATCCTGATTCAACCCTGTTGACTCCCGGACCAAACCCTGTTGAATCATGGCATCAGAATCACCTGCCCCATGAAACGCCGCCACTTTCTCCAAGCCACCCTCGCTTCGTCCCTCAGTCTCCCAGCGTTTGCCTTGGAAGCCGATAATCCTTATCGCAAGCACATGGGGCTCCAGCTCTATACGCTGCGTAACCAAATCAAAGAAGACCTTCCCGGCACGATCAAGGCGGTGGCCGCCGCGGGCTATCAACAGGTGGAGCCTTATGGATTCCCTGACGCGCAGGCGCTGGAAATGATCAAGGCCGCCCGGGACAACGGGATGGCGGCGAATTCCTCGCACTTCAATTGGGATTCGGTCACCGATCCCAACAAAAAGGGTGTGATGCCCTTTGCCGAGATTCTTGAAAAGGCCAAGGAGGCCGGGCTGACGCATTTGGTCATTCCCTACCTCCAGGCGGAAGTCCGGACCTCGCTCGATGACTACAAGCGGCTGGCAGAGCGCTGCAATGTCGGGGCTCAGTTGGCGAAGTCGGCGGGCATTCAGCTGGCCTATCACAATCACAACTTCGAGTTCGAGCCCTTGAACGGTGACAAATGTGGCTACGACATTTTTGTCGAAGAATTTTCCCCGGAAATGAAATTCGAGATGGATGTGTTCTGGGTCAAGGCAGGAGGGGTTGATCCGGTCTCCCTGATCAGTTTTCTGGGGCATCAGAAGCGGGTTTCCCAGCTTCACCTCAAGGATTTGAAAACTGGTACCGAGGTGCCCAATTACGGCAAGCTCGACAACGATGCTTTCAAGGAACTCGGCGCGGGCATGATTCCGATGAAGCCAATCATCGTCGCGGCGGCAGAGGCGGGGGTGGTGCATTGCCACGTCGAGCAGGATCAGTCGCCCGACCCGATCACCAGCATCGGAGAGAGCATGACCTATCTGCGGTCGCTCTGACTCTGGAGTGATCGGGCCGTCGGCTGCGGTCGATAGTCATGGAATCGGGGTGGCGGTTTCCCAATCTCCTCCAGGTCTCCGGCGGGAGACGGCGCCGTCCTCTCCGACGGCGAAGAGGTGGAGCCATTGGTGGGCGACCAGTTCCCGGACGTGGTCGTGCTTCTCCAGCACCGCGTCGATGCGGTCCTCTGGCGCTTCGAGGAAGACGTGCAGCCGGAGCGGTTCGTGGATGAACCGGGTTCCGTCGTGGACCGACTGGAGGGGCAGGCCGGTCTGGAGGTCCCCCTTGTTGCCGAGGCAGACCCCGAGAGTGCCGACGACGTTGTGAAGCACCTTGTTGCCGCTGCCGAAGACGGGGTTGTTCACCGTGGAGCCGAAGTACTGGAGGTTGATCCAGTTGGCCACGACCATGGGGGCGGCCATGATCAGCTCGAGGATGCTGTTGTCGGGGTCGGTGCGGTGGTCGTAGTCGTGGAGAAAGACCCGGCCACCAAGGTTCGACTTCCGAGTCCGGGCCCGCGGCGCGGCGACGAAGGCGGCATTCCCGGCCAGCCCCCATTCGGGCCGGACCTCCGACCAGTCGCAGGCCCGGGAGCGGACCTTTTCATCGACGTCCGGATCGGCAGCGGAGAGACCGAGGAGGTCGGACCGCTCTCTCCGGCTTTTGGCCGCCGCTTGGGTGAGACTCTCCTGGAGAGCCGCGATGTCGGTGGCATGGGTGGCGGGAACCGAGGCGAGGTCGAAGAGGGTGACGTCGTCGGTGGTGGTGTTGTGGAGTCCGGCGAGGAACCAGGTGTCGGCGGGGATCTCCAGACCGTGTCCTTCCGCCAAGCCCTTCCGGACGGCGGGATCGTTGAGCAAGGCCGCGCCGACCCGGGCGTTGGCGTCACCGGCATGACCGCCGCAGGCACCGCAGTCGAGTCCGGAGCCGTAGGGATTATTTGCCGTTTCGCCGCCGTGTCCGCAGAGCAGGACGAGACGCCCGAATCCGCCGGTCAGGCCCATGTTTTTGAGCATCCCATGGGCGAGAGTGGGCCGGTCCGCGACGGGAATGCCATCCAGTGAGGGGCCGCAGTGGCTGTGCGATGCATCACCTTTTCTCCCCGCCGGAGCGAAGCTGTCCCGGAGAAGGGAGCCACCGAAGAGCAGGCCAGCCGTCTCGACGAAAGAGAAGCAGGAGACTGCCGAGGTCTTGAACGCGTTCCATCCGTGGGAGAGGCGCTTGCCGAGCCGCAACCGGTTCCGCGCCGCGGTGTCGTGGAGGGCATCGTGATGACACTCGTCGACGGTGTATTGCGGAAGGAGCAGTGCGGGGCACTGGGCCTGACCGTTTTCCCGTTCCATGGGCCGATATTCGATGGGCAGTCCGAAGAATCCGGCAAAGCCCCGGGTGTGGATCTCTGCGGATACCGATTCCAGCGACCTCCGGAAAATTTCCGACCGCACGTCGATGCAGAAAACGGCCTGCACCTCGGGCCGGGTTTGTGCCGGGGTGTTTGCGGAAGAGGCGGCGAGGGCGTTCCGCATCCGGGTCTCCCAGGCGTGCTCGTGGGCGAGTTGAAGAAGGTAGCGGATCGCCGCGCCGGTCGAGATGGAGGTGCTGCTTTCCGCGTTTCCGGCGGTCACAGGGGGCCAGAACTCCGCCAACCCAGGTAGGGCGAGGCATTTCTGAAGCGCGGCCTCACCGGCGGCCCGGATCGCGAGAAGTTCGATGAGGGAATCGTCCTCACTTCCCCGCATGGTGGCTTCCCTGACCCGATACTGAAGGGCACCGGCCCAGCCCCGGATGGAGAGAAGCAGGCGGTGGAGGTAGTCTGGGGCAATCGACGTATCGATCTGCAGTTCGGTGAGAGCGAGCGAGATCGCTTCGGTCGGCGAGGCGGGCATCGCGGCGAGGTGATCCCGGAAACCGGCGAGGCCGAGGCAGTCGAGTTGCCGGTCGATCATGGCCGTTTCCCGCCACGCTTGGTAAAGCGGCACACCCTTCCACGGGGTCCGCCAGGCGCTCTGGCCTTCGTCGAAATAGGCGGCGCAGAAGTCGGTTGTCGCCTCGGTCAGGATCGTGCCCCAGCGGGAGCCCCGGAGTTGGTCGACGGTTTCGGCGAAGGCGAGGATAAAGTTGCTTTCGTCAGGGGTTTCCGTGGTGAGGGCGGTGGACCGGAGTTTTTCCGGATGGAGTCCCGCGAGGAAATCCGGCGGAAAGAGGTCGGGGATTTCTCCGGCCCGGGTGATGGCTGCTTCGAGATCGGTTTCCGAGATTTCGCCGTTGGCGAGTTTTTCCCGATAGTAGCCGGATTCCATCAGCATGCCGCCTGGCACGACGCGGGCGACCCGTTCGCAGGC
>JAGROX010000011.1:1727-2503 GCA_020440025.1 Verrucomicrobiia bacterium | reverse complement strand
AGGGAAGTAACCACGGAATACACGGAAATCACGGAAGGATCAACGTTTGCGGTAGCGACGCTGCCGCTCGGTGTGGCGCCGGATCGATGCCTCGACACTCTCTTTGGTGCGGAAAAAGATGACCGCTCCGAGCAGGGGAAGGGCAAGAATGAGGATGGAATAAATGATTTTCTCCCGCGGGTGGAAATGAGGGAACCGCCAGCAGAGTCGAAGAGCGAGCGAGGAGAAGGCCACGATTCCGATGAGGGATGCCCATTGCAGGAAAGGCATCAGGGAGTTGCTGGAATCGTCGGCCACCCCGCCAATCAATTCGAATCGAGATAACTCTGCAAGCTTTCCTTCAGCTGCGCTCGGGCGCGGAAAAGGAGGCTTTTCACGGCGGGAAGCGAGAGCTGAAGAATCTCGCCGATCTCTTCGTAAGGCATCTCCTCGTAGCGACGGAGGATGACGGCCATGCGTTGTTTTTCGGGAAGGGCCTGAATGGCGTGATCGATCGCGGTTTCCAACTCGCGCTGAAGGATGGACTCGTCGGGATTCTTCGAGGAATCGTCCGCCGTCTCGATGTGGAAATCGTCTTCCCGCTCGTTGATGGAGACCGCCGGCTTGCGTTGGCGACGGCGCATCTCGTTGAACACCAAATTGCGGGTGATCGTAAACAGCCAAGTGGTGAACTTTGCTTGCGGCTGGTAGCGCTTGGCCGATTTCCACACCCGGATGAAAACCTGTTGAGCGATGTCTTCCGCCTCGTCGGGGCTGCCCAGCATCTTGGCGACCGT
>JAGROX010000011.1:0-1656 GCA_020440025.1 Verrucomicrobiia bacterium | reverse complement strand
CTCACGTGATGTTCGTTGGATTGGGCCTGATCTTCATCCATCGCCTCCCCGGCAGGGGAATCGTCGGGAAGATCTCTGGGGGAAGCCATAGGGTGTCGGGAAAAGGCGGGGAGTAAGCGAGTGCGTTGGCGACCTGAGGGAGTCCTAAATTCCAGACTTGTTGAGGGGATTGCCAGCATTTTTTCCGAGTTCTTGCTCGATCTAACCTCTCCGGGGGCCGCAAGTTTCGCAGAAAGTCACCAAACCAAAGCACTTGATTGACCGTCGCTTTCGTGTCCTGTCTGGATTCCGCAGCGTATTCAGCTTGAGTCACTTCTCCTCGCGTGTCTGCCCCCAATCTCCATCACGACTTTGCCTTTCTCAGGATCGGTCCCGGGCGTTTCGCCTGTGGAACGGGTCCTTTTGAGTCGCAGCCGGAGCCTCCGAGCGACGGGAGACCGGCGTTTTACATCAACGATTTCGAGCTGTCCGATCCCGAGCCTTGGAAGGTTTCCACCCACGCTTTCGAGACCTCCGACGTGCGCCAATTGCTGCCCGACAACGGTTCCACGCCGCTGCCGGCCGTTGAATGGCACGGACTGGGCGATGGCGATTTTCGCGAGATCTACGACGCGATTCAGCAGGAAATTGCCGCCGGAACCTTGGAGAAATCGGTGCCCGTCATCACTGAAAGAGGACGCCTGAACGGGGGCGATCCCGCCGCGCTGTTGAAAGCGGTCACCGGCTCTTCAGCGGAACTCTGTGGCTATGGCTATCGATTGGGCACTCTCGGGATGATCGGAGCGACGCCGGAGCAGTTGTTCAATGTTCACGACGGACTGCTGGAAACCATGGCCCTGGCCGGAACCGCTCCTCGCCACGAAGCGGGAGATTTTCTCAGCGATCCCAAGGAAATTCGTGAGCACGAGTTCGTTGCGGCCTACCTTGTGGAGAAAATGTCTGAGATCGGCCAGATCGAACGCGAGACCCGCAGCGTCATGGATCTGGGTTCACTGGTGCACTTTCTCTCGCGCATCCGGGTCCGACTGAACGATCCCCATCCCGATCTCAACGCCCTGATTCGGCTGATGCATCCGACTCCGGCTCTCGGTGCCTATCCGCGCGGTGAAGGGGCCCTCCGGATGTTGTGTGAATACCGCGAGCGACTGAAAGCACCACCTCATTTCGGAGCCCCTTTTGGCGTCATGTGGGAGGGGGCCTTCCGGTCCGTGGTCGCCATTCGCAATGTCTCGTGGTCGGGCAGCGACATGTTTCTGCCCTCCGGTTGCGGCATCATTCGCGAAAGCCGATTCGACCGCGAGTGGCGCGAACTCGCGCTGAAACGCAACTCGGTCAAAGCCCTCCTCGGAGTTTAGATTCTCCTTGGCGCGAGGCGCGGAGCCAATCTCGATCCTCATTCCGCTATCCCTGCTCCTCCCCTATGTCCAACTCCGCGCTCGCCGCCATCGTCATCGAGGAAACGCTCGCTTGGGGTGTGCGCGACTTCGTCATCTGCACGGGAGCTCGCAATGCTCCGCTGATTCTTCCACTGCTCGATGCCCCGGCGCCGATCAAACTCTGGCGGCACTTCGACGAACGCAGCGCCGCCTTTTTTGCCCTCGGTCTGGCAAAGCGCCAACGTCGTCCCGTGGCGGTCGTGACGACTTCCGGCACCGC
>JAGROX010000111.1 GCA_020440025.1 Verrucomicrobiia bacterium | reverse complement strand
TCTGTTTCCACGGATTTTCGGATTCGGGAATTTTCCAACCGGCGTTCTCGGGATGTTGGATGGCCTTGTCGCGATTGGGGACGTCGCGCCAGAGGGCGTAGCTGTGAATCATGAAGGTGTCCCGCACCCGGTAGGCGTGGCGAATCATCGCCTCGTAGGCGGTTTGGCGTTCGGCTCCGCGAGCGTTGCGGTAGCGATCGAAGAGTTCGGCATGCCGGGTGTAGAGAATGAGCTGATCGATGCGTTCCCGCTCGGCCGTGGCGTTTACTGCCAGATCGCGGGCTGCTTTCAGATGACGAAACATGCGGGCGAGGAGGTCGTCGTAGACGAGCTGCTTCTTTCGATTGGTGCCATCGGTGAGCTGATAGTATTCGCGCATGGGTTCCTTGGCAGGGCCAAAGGCCTTTTCGAGGAAATCCTCGACGAGGGCGTCGCGGTGCTTCGCGGCTTCCACATCCCACATGACCCGGGAGGCGAAGTAGTAGCCCAGCCCGTTGCAGCCCCAGTTGTCGCTGGATTCTGCGGACAGAAAGCGGGCGCCCTGAGCGTGGAACTTCGGGATGGTATCGGCGAGGTAGTCGAGATCGCTCCCGCGGGCGGCACCCGGCAGGTCGCGATCCCAGGTATTGACGCTGTAGTATTCGCGGATGCCGAGGGTCGCGCCTTTTTCCGACCATCCCGAGATGAGGTCGTCAATCTTGAGGCCGCCTTTGATGAAGGCGGTGGCCACCGAGATGATGACGTTGGAATGCACCTCGATGGACGGTGGCTCGGAGTGGTAGTTGTAGGCATACATGCCGACGAAGTGATTCGGTCCGAGTTTCTGGGTGACGGCTTCGGCGACAGTGTTGGCGAGGAGGGTGGCGCGATCGTTGGGAGGGCCGATTCTGGCGCAGGCCTCGCACTCGCACCAGTTGCCGCCGTCGCTGGGGTCGATGGAGACACTGTCGGCGTTGGGATTTTGGGCAAAGAATTCGAGGGCATAGCCGATGGCCGCCTCGCGCACTCCGGGATGGGAGATGCAGAGTTTTGCCTGGGGGACGATATGTCGCTCGCCATTGACCAGGGCGTAGTATTCCGGATGAGCATCGAAGGTGGCCTGCTGCGAAGCAATCAAGCGCCCGTAGGCGTGTCCGGTGTTGAGGGTGAATCCGCCTTCCATCCGATTTTTCGCCACCCAGTCCTCCCAAGCGGGGCGATTGTGATCCCAGAATCCGTAGCCATACCAGATCCGGCGACTGGCATAGTCGGGCGACTCGGTCGCGTCGATGTCGATGGATACGGTGTCGAGTTTCGGAATCACCTCCCAGGCTTTTCCAGGAAAGAACTGCCGGTAGCCGAGTCGATGCAGCAGGTCCCAAACGGCGTGTTGCAGGGCGAGATCGGTGGCGCCGATCAGGGTGAGTCCCAGACTGCCATCGGATTTGATGGTGTATTGCTCCCGCCCGAGGGCGCCGGGAGGTTCCTGGGCGGACCCTACAAACAAACGAATGGCACGCGTCGGAGGGTTCGAGGTGACGATTTTGAAAGAGGCACCCGACATTTCTCCCAGCATCTTGGAGAGCGCCGCGGCAGATGCTTGATGGTTTTCTGAAGCGTCGGCGGGAATCCAGATCGTTAGCCGGGCGGTTCCCTCACTTGCGAGGGTGATGTTTTCCGCCCGGGAAAGGGGAGAGAGCAACGCGAACAGCGTGGCGATGACGGTCAATCGAAGTGGCATAACGCCATGCTTACTGATTCCCGTTTCGGATAACAGGGCGTTATCGCGCCGAGGGAGGGCGAGAGGCGGGGATACAAAAACGCCCAACCGCGGGGGCGGTCGGGCGTTTTGAGTCGCGGGGCTGTTCAGGCACCGCTGGGTGGTCGAGGGGTAAGCCGCTGTCCGCTACTGGCAGGTCTCGAAAAACGGCCGGGGTCTCGATTTCGTTTTGGTCGAAATCGATCAGCTGTTGAGCATCTTGTCGCGCTCGAGCTTCAGACCCATTTTCCGATAGAGGGTGGCGATACTGACACCAAGCATGCTGGCGGTCTTCTCACGAGAGCCACCGTTGTACTTGAGCGTTTCGCGGATGAAGAGTTTCTCCTGTTTCTTGATGTAATCGTTGAGCTTGGTGCCGATGGGGAGCTGATGGGTGGTCTGCTCGTCGTCGTCGGTGATTTCCAGCTTCTGCGCGACCTTCGGCGGAAGATCGACGGGGCGGATGCAATTCTTTTCGGCAAAAGCGCAGGCGCGTTCGACCGCATTCTGCAGTTCGCCGACGTTACCGGGCCAGCTGTATTGCTCGAGAAGACGCTGGGCGTATTTGTCGACTTCGTAGGGCTTCAGTCCGGTGCGCTCGCAGTGGCGATCAAGGAAATACTGGACCAAGCGCATGATGTCATCCTTGCGGGCGCGGAGGGCCGGCACCTGGATGGGAATCACCGAGATCTTGTAGAAGAGATCTTCGCGGAAGTTGCCGTTCTGGACGCATTCTTCCAGAGACTTCGCCGAGGAGGCGATGAATCGCACGTCCATGTGCGGCGGAAGGGTGTTGGTCAGGCGGCGAGCGTTGATTTCTTCGAGGTAGCTTTCGAGCTGCGACTGGAGGCGCAGTGGAAGCATGTGGATTTCCTCAAGCAACACGGTGCCGCCCATGGCGCGGCTGAAAATGGTTTCGGACCGGCTGCTGGCCAGACCGAAAAGTTCCATTTCGAGCAACTCTTCGGGAAGCGCCGAGCATTGCAGCACCTTGAATGGCGCGTGGTTGCGGCGGCTCTGGTTGTGAATGCTGCGGGCCACCATCTGCTTGCCGGATCCGAACTCGCCTTCCAGCAGCACGGGGCTGTCGTTGTTGGCGATCTTTCCGATGATCTCGAGGATGTCCTCGATCTTCGGGCTCTGACCGATGAGCTTGGAGGGCTCCAGCGAAATGTCGAACTCGGGAGTGGTGTCCGATGCCTTGGGAGTCGGCTTGCCACGTTGTTGCAGGCCCAATTCCACGGTGCGCTGCAGGTCGGCCAATTCGAACGGCTTGGTGAGGTAATCGAAAGCCCCGAGACGCATCGCTTCGACGGCGGTTTCGATACTGCCGTGACCGGTCACCATGATGACTTGGGTGTCGGGGTGGTTCTGCTGGCTGTATTCGATGATCTCCAGTCCGTTCATGTCACCGATCAAAAGATCGACAATCATGAGATCGGGCTTGAGGCGATCGAGCACCTGAAGGCCCTCGCGTCCAGTCTGGACGGGGGTGGTTTCATGACCCTGCTGCCGGCAGAGTTTGGTCATGAGGTTCAGAATGCCGGCTTCGTCGTCAATGATGAGAATATTCGCCATGGCTCCGTGGGGTAGGCTGGTGGTCAGTTCGGGTTGATTGATTAGAGAATCGTTTAGATTTCTCAGATATTACGAAGATCTTAAACTTTGCAAAGAGAAAAAATCTCAAATTTGCAAAAAAAATAGAATCTCTCCAATCCCCGAAATCAGCCGCTTTTTCGGAAATGAGATTGAAAATCAAGAGCGGGCCCGTCTGATTTTGCGCTTTCTGGAGCCTTCAGGAAGCTCCCGATCCGGGAGGCAGAGGGGGTGGTCCGGGGCGATTCGCGGGAAAGGGCGGCAACGGAGTCGGTGGCTTCCGGGAGCGCATGATGAGGAAGACCAAGAGACATCCTGAGCCAAAGGCGAAAACCCCAATGATCAAGGCACCAATTCCGATTCCCAAGGCCAGCGCGAGGTCTTCGTCGTCGCTGCCGCCGAAGTTTTCTTGGCTGCTGGTCGTGGCGGCGGCGGCTTCTTCGGCTTCGTTCACTTCCCAGAGTTCGAAGGAGGTGAGGTCGTAGATATCAGCAATGGATTTGTCAAAAGCGCTGAGATCTTCGGGCCTCACCGCGTTGGCCTTGGTCCGGTAGGTGCCGACCACGGTGGCGTAAACTTTTTTGGGATCGTAGGTCATCCAGCGCTCAAAAACCCCGGCAGTGGATTCGATCAAATACCGTTCCTCATCGAAATAGTCGGCC
Source organism: Verrucomicrobiia bacterium (assembly GCA_020440025.1). GTDB lineage: Bacteria > Verrucomicrobiota > Verrucomicrobiia > Verrucomicrobiales > DEV007 > JAEUHH01. The sequence continues at coordinate 26,218 of JAGROX010000111.1, read as the reverse complement.
CAATCTTCGTCGGTGCCAGGGAGGTGCAGGCGAATCTCGTGTCGGGAATTTTCCGGATGCACGGTGGCAAAGGGCATCTCGCGAAGCGTGTGATCGGGTTGGGAGAGGAGATCGCGAATGGTCTGCAGGTAGAGGGTAAACGTGTACCAGCCGGGATCTGAGCTATCGGGCTCCCAGGGATCGGGGACGCGATAGTGTTCCGTCACCACCAGGCGATTGGTCTCGCGGTCGTCGACGACTTCGATGGGGGCTTCCTGAACAATTTGCAGATAGTTTTCGCGATAGTAGTTCAGGTAGGCGTGGCGGACTGCCGATGGCTCCGAGGAACCGAGGTGGTAGCGCATCCCGTCTGCTTCAGCTCCCGTGAAGGTGGATTCAATTTCGAGGACGGTCGGCTCGCCGATGTCTCCGATATGAAAGGTCTCCACGATTTCGGTTCGATTCAGTTCCGGATCGGGATCGGGAATGACGGCCAGTTCCGTGGTCGCCGGGTTCAGCACCAGACCGCGTCCGTAACCGGGGAAAGCGAGGGTATCGACGGTTCCGCCCTGATGACTGTCGGTGGCATCGCACCAGAGGATCTTGCCACTGGGGAGGGCGATGCGAATGACGACATGATCAAACGCGAGGGGCGATGGAATCAGCTTTTCAATCTCTTGCCGCAGATCATGGTCGACACAGACGGGATCGCTATCGATCCCCAATTCCCGTAGCATCTGTCCCAGCAGGACGACCTTGTCTTTGCAATCCCCGAAGCGTCGGCGAAAGCATTGGTTGGGCTGGGCGGGCCGAAAGGCGTTGGCTCCGTCTTCGATTCCGAGATAGCGAATGGAATCCTGCACGAAACGGATTGCGGCAATCGTTCTCGTTTCGGGGGTCGGATGGTCTTTGCGGATTTTTTCGACCTCTTTGGCGAGATCGGGATCGATGGGTAGATGGGAAAAATCGTAGTGTCGTGCGCCCCAACTGGCGACGGCTTGCCAGTCGGCAAATTCGCTGAGTTCCACATAAGCGAAGGGGCGATACCAAGCGGGCAATCGGTTCTCGATGATTTTCGGAGGAATCGATTCTCGCTTCCAAACCCATTCTTCCAAGTCGGTGTTCGGCAGGGCTTTGATCGCGGGAGCGATTTGGATGCCGTGATTGCGAGAATGCAGCGGGCGCTCCTTTTTTTTCAACAATCGGTAGCTGACCGACTGCACACTCGTCTCCCATTCCATGGAAATGGTGTCGAAAAACACGCCCTCAAACACGGGATTCGAGCCACTGAGGGTGTAGTCGTATTCGACGAAATCTCCCGGCCGGACGTCCTCCAAGAATAGCAGCACCGAGACATGGCCGTCGAGCAGACCGTCCGAGAGTTCGTCCTCTGGCACCGTGATGCGAATCGTTTCGGGATCGAGGATGTCGATCACGTTTCCATTCCGATGCAATAGAATGCGATGAATCGAGAGCTGTTGATAGGCGGGATCGAATTCGATCTGAAACTCGGACTCTTCGTGCACGCCCGCGATGGTGAGGAACTCGGAGGTGAAATGATGGTATTCCTCCTGAGTTTCCGCATTGAGCTGATAGTCCACCAGCCGGAAAAACACACCGGGGCTGAGCGGACCGTCGAATGGGGCGGGGGATTTCAGATCAGGTGCCCGAGGCGTCACCCAATCGGGAGCGGGGCCGATGGTGTAAAAATGCTCCGCGGCGGTGTGGGTGAAGGCGTTCCCATTCTCAACCGGCGCTGCGAGCTCTTGAGCGTGGGAGTCGACGGGGAATGAACCGGCAATGCCAAGGGAGAGAATGGCGGCCGCTGCGGGCATCAAGATTCCATTTCGATTCGAGGGAGGAATCGAGAGCGATAACAGAAACGGAAAAGACTGAGGCATTGAAAGGAGTGAGCCGGCAGTGTTGCCGAAGGAACGCCCCTCTGGCAACCTGAGAACCGTTTGAGAGGCTTTTTTGTGGGCTCCCTCTTTTCCCAACTGGTTCAGCGCGGGAATATCGAGTAAACTGGGCTTGCGGAGGTGGTGCCAGAACCAGATCTGAGAGAGGACGAGCGTCATCAGTCGAAAAAACCGCAAAAATGGAATTTCAGGTCTAAGAAAAACCGGAGCGCACCGTTTGAGTGAGTGAAAGACTCGCGGATGCTTCATTCACTAGCCACAAATTTGGCCGAACAATCACCGGATGCCATAGTGGAGTCGGCCCTTCGTGAATTCGAAGGACCGCTGACAGGCTATGTCGCAGGATTGCTCGGCGGTGACTGGGATCGGGCTCGTGATGTCGTTCAAGACACTTTTCTGAAGCTGTATCAGCAGGATCCCGGCACGGTGCAGGATCGGCTGAAAAGCTGGCTTTATACCGTGGCGAGAAATCGCTCGATCGATATCATTCGCAAGGACAAACCGATGACCATCACCAGCAATGAAGCCTTCGAGACGCTGGATGATTGGCGCCCCGATCCCTCGGCCGAAGCCGAGCAGAAGGAGCGCCACGCGGAGGTCTTGCTCCTGGTGGATCGTTTGCCCGAAAATCAGCGCGAAGTGATTCGTCTCAAATTCCAGAGCGACCTCAGTTACAAGGAGATCGCCGATATCACCGAGCTCAGCGTCAGCAATGTGGGTTTTCTTCTCCACACCGGCATCAAGCGCCTGCGCGCGATGATGGGAGTTGCCGATCAGCCTTGAAATCCGTTTTTTCTTTTTCCTCTTCCAACGCCCCCGTCCCCGTATTCGCAACGATGAAGTCAGATACTCCCATTGACCCCAGTGACCCGCGCATCAGTGCCTTCCTGCTCGGTGAACTCCCGGCCGACGAAGCACTCCTGTTTGAAGTTCAATTGCGGCGTTCGCCTGCGGCCCAGGCCGAACTTGAAGAATTGCGTGAGATGTCGGCATTGCTGAAAGACAGTTTTGCCACCGAATTGAAGGAAGCGCTCGAGACTCCCTCGCTGAAAGTGTTGCCCACGCCTCAGGGCGGAAAAGTGATCGAGTTTCAGCCCGATCAGGTCCCCGTCTCGAGAACGAGCATTTCCCGAGTCGCCGCCTATGCAGCGCTCGCTGCTGCCGTGGTGGCCGCTGCCGTGGTTCTGCCCAAGGGAGCGCCTGGTGACGGTCAGCAAATGGCTTCGGTGACTTCTTTCATGGGAGAATCCGCAAAACCGGTGGCCTTGGTAGAGAACGCTCCTCCGGTTCCGTCCAAGCTTCCCGTCTCCGTTCCCGCTTTTGGTTACCAAGGGGCGAATGACTCGATCAGTGACGGTCGTCAGTTGGTTTCCATGAATCCCACGATGATGGGATTGGGTGGCGCTACGGCCCCGCATTCCCTGGGCTCCGATCCCACGATTACCGAGGTGCGTTTTCTTTCGGATGACCCCATCGACCTTCAGAGTGCTCCACTGCCGGCGGCGCTTTACAGCTATCTTCCCGATTCGCATGGCCCCGGTGGGCGTCACTTGTTGGGTAGCTCAAATGGCTATCTCGACACGGAGAAGTTTCCCGATCCCGAGATCGTGCATCGTCGCGTTGAACTGACCGGCGGAGTGTTTCAGGCCGAGGGAGCCAGGACCCGTTCGCTCTACCGGGCGGAGCAGCGCTCCGATGCTGCCGGGCGGACGTCGGTCATTCTCAAGGGCATGGTTCGCCTGGAGGCTGGCGAAGAGGTGATCGATGTCGATGATCAGACCGACCCGAGCTACGAGTTCGAAATTGTGCCGGTTTCTCATTCCCAATCCTCTCTCCAACAGGAGCCGATCCTCAATCTCCCGTCTGGAGCGCGGCTTCGGAAAGCAGAGGTGGAAGCGGATTCAGACATCGCACTGCGCTATTTGGTGCGGCAACGGGATCGCTTGCAGCGCGCCGAGGCGGTGGCTCTGGCGGGACGGAATCTTTTGGAGAAAGGCGAATATGGTTCGGCCGTGACCAACTTGGAATTGGCGCTTCAGTTGCTTCCCGAAGCTCCTGTCACCGAAGAGCAGCGTTCGCAGGTTCTCGGCTGGTTGGAAGCCGCCAATGCCGGTCTCGCCGATCAGACGCCAGCGGAACGGCATTGATTTGGTTGGCGTTGATCGCCGAAGCCGGTGGTCACTTTCCGAAATACTTTTCCACCAAGGCTTTGTCTGGCGGACGCTGAGCTAGGCTCACGGAAACGATCACGACCCCGGTGGCGACGATGGACCACACGATGGGGTGAATGCCGAACAGGTTGTATTCCCCGAAAGCGCCTCGCTCGAGGTAGCCGACAAAGTAGAGCGACAGAATGGTGAAGGCACCGGTGAGCATGCCGAAAAAGGCGCCCGCTCCCGTCATCCGCGGCCAATAGAGCGCGAGCACCATCGGCATCAGGAAACTCGCCCCCAGTCCTCCGGAAGCAAAGACGATCAGGGTCTGCAAATAGGGCGGGGGATTCAGGACCACCAGCACGGCGAGAAAGCCGACGATCAAGGTGACCGCGTGGCTGAGCTTTCGCATTCTCTCCTCGGAAGCGTCGGGATTGATGGATTCCTGATAAACATCGCGCACCACGCCTGATGCCACGAGGAGGAGGAAACTGTCCACGCTCGACATCACGGCGGCAAAAGGTGCGGCCACCAGCAGACCCGCCAGCCAGGGAACGCCCGCGAGATCGGTCACGTGGGCCGCGATCTCCGGCATGATGCGGTCGGCGTAAATTTCCATGCCCGGCAGCAGCACTCGTGCGCTGGTGAAAACGATCACCAGAGGGAAATAGATCATGCTGAAAAACACCGAGACCATGACGATGGATCGCCGAAGCACGCGGGTGTCGCGAAACGCCATCTGCCGAACCATGTAGCTCGGTTGACCCGCGCCGCTGAAATTCCAAAAGACAAAAAAGCTCATCGCCAGTGCTACGGGGAGGAAACCCATCGATTGAGTTCTTGCCGGCCCCGGCGCGCGGAGATAGCCCCCTTTGTCACCGGCCCCGTGAGCGTAGGGTTCGCGCTCGGAGATCGTGGCCACGGCTCCGGGGATCGCTTGTTCCTTCACCGATTCGATTTCAAAAGGGGTCGTCAGCAGAAGGATCTCTACCGGTTCTTTGGAGTCAGTCACTGTCGCGTTCAAACGAGCCATGCCGCCATCACTCGTCGCGATCCAGTCGCCGCGTCGCAGATCGGCGATGCTGCCGTCTCCCGAGACTTCGACCAAGGCGGTGCCGAATTCTGGCGGCGTCATCTCTGCGAGTTTCGCGGTCGCGTTCTTCAGACCACCGACCTGGCTCAGGGTGAGCACCAGCAAAATCACGACCCCGACCGCCATGACCAGGCCCTGCATCACATCGGTCCAGACCACGGCGCGGAATCCGCCGTAGGCCGTGTAGATGATCACGGCGACCGCAAAGATGACGAGGCAGAGGAGGTAGTCTGCCGAAGATTGGCCGACCCAGGGAATGCCCTCTTTTGCCTGAGCAATCCAACCGGTGGCAGCCTCGTAAATCGGCACGCCATCCAGCAGCGTGGCCATGATTTCCGCCCCCGCCTTGAACTGGGCGAGAAGATAAAAAAACATGAAGAACACCACCAACAACGTGGCCGCATTGCCGACGTAGGAATTTCCGAAACGGCGTCTGAGCAATTCGGGCACCGTGATCGCTCCCGCGATGCGCCCCACCTGATTGATGCGTTTGGCGAACAGGCCGAGCGCCACCAGCGGCACGATCATGTAGCCCGAGATCCACCAGGCCAGCGACCAGCCGTGCGTGTAGATCAGCGCGGGAAACCCCATGAAACTCCCGCCCGAGGCGGCCGTGGCCGCATAGGTCAGCGCGAAGGCCCAGAGTCCGAGTCCCCGACTGCCGAGGAAATATTCGCCGACGAACGACTTACCTTTCTGCAATCGATTCGCCATTCCGGCGATCACGAAGACGAAGAAGATGTAGATCGCAAAAGTGATCAGCGCCGAGTTGCCAGCCGCCTGACTGAAGCCGAGCAGGGGAGAAGAGAAGTGCGAGAGAGTCATCGAAACGAAAACAAAAAAGTGGGCGATCGTCGTAGATCAGGCTTCCGTCGAAGCCTCGGGCTCGGCGTTGTCTGGCAGCGGGGTGTCTTTCATGAAACCGAGCGCAAACCAGGCGATGAACAAGTTCGCCACCACCCACGGCAGTCCAATCCCAAGCACTACCCAGGAGGGCATTCCCAAAATCGTGGGGATTTCGCTCATGCCGCCTTCGGGGATCACATAGGCACTGCGGGCGCAGGCGACGGTCACCCAGGTGAAGAAAACGATCCAAGCCGCGACCATCACCCACATTTCGCGTCGCGCTTGTCGAAAGGAATCGCCCAGAGATTCGCCGACGGATGGCTCTTCGTCCGGCTTGGAATCAGAAGTGATGGAAGTCATGATAACGTGATTCTGCCCTTGTCCTGAAAGCAGAAACCAGCCCAAAGTTCCCGCAATCATGGACTCTGACCTCATTAAAAATTTAGAAGGCCTTTATTCTGCCGTTGTCGCCGACGTACTCGACTCGATGGGGCATCGTCACCAGTGCCTCAGTGCCGACATTCGCGCGCTGACTCCCGCCAACCGAATCTGTGGTCGCGTGTTCACCGCTCAGGCGGAAGTGATCAATCACATCCCGGAGGAACCCTACAAACTGGAGATGGCGGCGATCGATCAAATGAAGCGCGGCGATGTACTCGTCGTCGATGTCAGGCACGATCGGACCTCGGCCTTCTGGGGCGAACTGCTCTCCACCGCCTGCAAGGCCAAAGGCGTGCGCGGCACCGTCATGAGTGGCTGCACCCGGGATCTGTGGGCGCTCAATCAGATGGATTTCCCGGTATTCGGCATCGGTTGCATGCCCGCGGACAGCAAAGGGCGCGCCGACGTGACGGCCATCAGTGAACCCATTGCCCTCGATGGCGTCATGGTGAAAACCGGGGACTACCTGCTCGGAGATCTTGATGGTGTGGTCGTGATTCCTGCGGAAGCCGCCGAGGAAGCCATTCGCCTTGCCATGGAAAAAATCGCGGGAGAAAATACCGTGCGCGAAGAACTGGCGGCTGGCGTTCCCGTTGCCGAAGTTTTCGCCAAACACGGCATTCTCTGACCCTGATGCTCGCGTCATCACCTCAGGTCTTCGTTGCCGGTCTCTTTCACGAGACGCACGATTTCGTGGATGCACCCACCGGTCTCGGCGACTTCGAGATTCGTCGTGGTGAGGAAATGCTTGCCTGCGTTGGCGACAGTTCCCCGCTCGGTGGCGTGCTTGAGTTTGCCCGGGAGGCCGGCTGGCAGGTGCTGCCTTCGGTTGACTACCGCGCGATGCCCAGCGGCACCGTTGGCGATGAGGTGATCGAAGCTTTTTGGACCGAGGTGCCGGACGCCTGGTCGCCGGATATCGATGCTGTCTATCTGGTCCTGCACGGAGCCATGACCGCCAGTTCGACTCCGGATGTCGAGGGAGAAATCCTCCGACGTTTTCGAGAACTGCCCGGTGGCGGTGATGTGCCGATTTTTGGCGTCTACGATTTGCACGCCAATATCTCGCCAGCCATGTGCGAGCACGCTGACGCTCTCGTGGCTTATCGTGAAAATCCTCACAGCGACGCCCGCGAAGCTGCTGTCCGCGCGGCAAGCTTGCTGGATCGTTGTCTGAAATCCGGCGAACGCCCAAGCCTGTCACTTCGTCGAACCTCTCTCATCTGGATTCCCAGCCGAACCGGGACGGTCACCGATCCGATGAATGCGCTGGAGCGCCTCGCCCGAGAGCTCGAATCGGCACACGAAAAAATCTGGGCGGTCAACGTCGCGGCGGGTTTTGCCTACTCCGACACCGTCGATACCGGCGTGAGTTTTCAAATCGTCGGCACGGCGACTGACGCTGAGAACGCTGCGGCGCTCGATGAATTGGAATCCCTCGCCATCACTCTCGATGCCATCGAACCCGAGATTGCGGAGATCTCTCCCGACGATGCCATCGCCTTGCTGCGCGATCATCCCGTCGACGGACTCACCGTCCTCGTCGAACCCAGCGACAACATCGGCGGCGGCGCACCTGGCGACATGACTGGCCTGTTTCGCATCCTGCTCGGTGGGGAGATCGAGAATGCGGCCGTATGTCTCAATGATCCCGAGTCAGTGGCTCAACTTTCGAATCATGCGATTGGCGATCGCGTCACCTTGTCTCTCGGCGGCAAAGGCAGTCGGCTCGATCCCGGGCCGGTGCCATTGGACGTAGAGCTCCTTTCCCGGAGCGATGGTCATTTTGCCCTCGAGGATCCAAAGAGTCATCTCGCTTCCGTGGCGGGCGATCGTTTTGAGATGGGTCCCTGTGCCGTGGTTCGTCATGCCGGGATCATCATTCTGCTCACCTCCACCCGGACCCCACCCTTTGATCTCGGTCAATGGCGGAGCCAGGGCATTCATCCCGAGACCCTGACCGCCATCGTTGTGAAAGCAGCCGTCGCCCATCGTCGCGTCTACGATCCTATCGCCGCCCGCATGCTCTGGGTCACCACTCCCGGTCCCTGCACCAGCGACCTGAAATCACTGCCCTTTCGCCACGCAAAAATCGCGACCTAACAGGGTTAAGTGTCCGACTCAACAGGGTTGAATCGACTCACGGAAAGAACGAATCCACCGGCCCACCACAAAGGATTTCGATGGGGAGCTTTTCGGGCTCGTATTCGTAGGGCAGGGGCTTCCAATCGAAGTGATCCGGATTCTCGGCCCGGGCGAGGCGGATGATTTCCATTCCCGTTTGCCAGGGAAGAAAGGAGTCCCGATCCGTCACATGAATCTGGGAACCGCGACAGACTTTCCCCGCATGTTTTTGGAAGGTGGGTTCGAAGGCCGCTTCGCGAAAGTGAACTCCCGGGAGACCGAGTCGATTTAGTTTTTGAGTGAAGCGCCAGCCATCGATCCACGGCGCGCCGAAAAGTTCGAAGGGCCGGGTGGTGCCGCGTGCTTCGGACAGATTGGTGCCCTCCAGCAGACACATGCCGGGATAGACAGTGGCGGTGTCGAGAGTCGGCATGTTGGGCGATGGCATCACCCAGGGCAGTCCGGTGTCATCGTGCCACATGGAACGTTCCCAACCTTCCATCGGGAGCACATGGAGTTCACAGTCCGGAAATTTTTCATCGCGAAACTGACGCGCGAGTTCGCCGATGGTGCGTCCGTGGCGATTGGGCAGGGGATGCAATCCGACAAAGCTGAGGTGATCCTCGCGCTGAGGTGGGCCTTCGGTGGTGAGGCCATTGAGGGGATTGGGTCGATCGGCAACGATCACCGGGATGCCTGCCTTTTCGCAGGCTTTGAGGCAGAGAAAGAGCGTCCAGATGAAGGTGTAGTAGCGGGAGCCAACATCGACGAGGTCGACGAAGACGATATCGATGTGGGCGAGCATTTCGGGAATCGGTTCGCGGTGATCGCCGTAGAGACTGAAGACGGTAATGCCGAGCCGGGAATGGGTGAAGCCGTCCCATTCGATCATGTTGTCCTGAGTGGTGCTTTCGAAGCCGTGTTGGGGGCCGAAAATGGCGGCCAATCGAAAGAATCCGTCGTCGGCCATTCGTGAAAGGACATCCAACGTCGGTTCCAGTCGGGCATTCACCGACGCGGAGTGGAGCAGGGCACCGACTCGGAGGGATTCGCCCCGACAGGCATCAGGCCATGCGTCCGGGAGATGATCGATCGGGAGAATGACGGAAGGCTGGCCCATGGCGCGTGACTTACTGAGCCTCGTCCGGTTTCGTCGTCTTCAACAAAGCGATGATTTCGTCGGTGATGTCCGCCGTTCCTGAGGCATCGATGACCGCAGGGATGCCAAACGCCGATTCAGCCGACTTGTCGAGAACGACCGCGTAGCGTTTGTCGGCGTTGTGCTTGGCGACGGCCGCGCGAATGGCGTCGAGAATGCGATGCTTCTCGCGCAGAAATCGTTCCTCGAGATCGCGCTGCTGGGTCGTTCGCAGGGTGGCGATTTCTTTTTCCAGATCGTTGGCGGCTTTCAGTTTTTCACCGGCCTCCGTCTTCTTGTTGGCCCGGATCAGTTCCTGATGCTCTTGCAGCACTTTCTTCAGCGCTTCCGATTTCTCTTTAAAGATATCTCGGGAGGCATTGCGATCCTTCGTCAGTTGAGCGGTGGCTTTGGCCGTCTCGGGATGAGCTTCGAAGGCTTTTGCCAGATCGATCACCGCGATGCGCAGGGACGTTTCCTGCTGCGCTGATAGCAGGGGAGAAAACAGGCAAAGCCAAAATAGGATCAGATGAGGACGAGCGCAGAGATGGCGAGCATTCATGGGGCAGGGAGCGTAGCATCGAAGCCAATCGATGGGCAACGATGGTGATGAGAAAAACGACGGCACGCATGCATGGATCTTGCATCCTTTGTATATCGCTGATTAGCTATGCGGATGATGAATGAGTCTGAAGCCAACCGAAACGAGAGAGGGATTCACGAGCTCTATGGGGCTGATCCTGAATCCGCCGATGAGAAAATCTGGGGGCGGCGGACCGATCCTCTGACTCGGAGAGGATTTTTCGGACGAGCGGGTCTGACGGCGATGTCGGCGGCGGTGGGCGCTGAGATTGTTTTTTGGGAAACGATGCCCGGCGGACTGATCCCGGCGGCGCTGGCGCAGACCAACGAGCCGTTTTCCATTCCCGGAAAAGATGGTCTGACCGTCTTGAATGACAGACCGATCAATGCGGAGACTCCCGCTCATTTGCTGGACGATAACATCACCCCGGCGGAACGACTCTTTGTGCGGAACAACGGTCACCCGCCGGCAGTGGATTCGATCGATCCGGAGAAGTGGACGCTGGAGATCGCGGGTGAGGCCTGCGAAAAGCCCACGACGTTTACCCTGAAAGAGCTGAAGGAGAAATTTCCTCATCACACCTATCAACTGCAGATCGAATGCGGAGGTAACGGTCGGAGCGAGTTCAATCCGCCGGCGTCTGGCAATCAGTGGACGGTCGGCGCCGTGGGTTGTCCGCAGTGGACGGGAGTTCGCTTGCGTGACGTGCTGGAGAGCTGTGGCATTGCCAAAAATGCGGTTTATGTCGGCTATCGCGGCGCGGACACCCACCTTTCGGGAGATCCCACCAAGGAAGCGATTTCCCGCGGGGTTCCCATCGAGAAGGCGCTCGAAGACGAATCGCTGATCGCTTTTGCGATGAACGGTGCCGACATTCCTCTGCTCAATGGTCACCCCTTGCGGATGGTCACGGGAGGATGGCCGGCATCGACCTCTGGAAAATGGGTCCGGCGCATCGAGATTCGCGATCGGGTGCACGACGGAGAAAAGATGACTGGCAGCTCCTACCGGGTGCCGAAACATCCGGTGGCACCGGGGACGAAGGTCCCTGACGAGGATATGGCGATCATAGAATCGATGCCGGTGAAGTCGATTGTCACTTTTCCCAAGTCAGGAGTCAGTCAGGAGGTCGGAAAAGCGTTGGCCTGCCGCGGTCATGCCTGGGCGGGCGATCTTTCCGTCTCTGAAGTCCATGTCTCGATCGATTTCGGTGCCACTTGGAAGAAGGCGGAACTCTCCAAGCCGGTGAATCGTCTCGCCTGGCAACATTGGAATGCCGAAGTGAGCTTTCCGCAGGTGGGATACTATGAAATCTGGGCCCGGGCGGTCGACAGTGAGGGACGCAGTCAGCCGATGATTGTGCCGGGTTGGAATCCCAAGGGATATCTCAACAATGCCTGCCATCGCATTGCCGTTCAGGCGGTCTAAACCGAGGACACCAAGATGATGAAAAGGTTTCTCACCATGTTCGCTCTCGTTGCGGTCGGCGCCCTTCCCGCGTTGGCAGAAGAGAAGCAGGAAGTGCCCGTCGATCCCGTCACGGGAATGAAGGTGGCGGAAGGCTGGGAGTTGGTGCGCGTGCACTGCACCGTCTGCCATTCGCCGCAGCAGTTTCTTCAGCAGAAAGGAACGCAATCCACGTGGACTGACATCATTCGCTGGATGCAGAAATCCGGGGGACTCTGGCAGTTCGATGCCGACACCGAATCCAAGATCATTGCCTATCTGGCCGACAACTACGGTCCCGATGGAGCCTTTCGCCGCGCCCCGATTCCGGGTTCCCTTCTTCCGGAGAATCCCTACATGACCGGGGCCAAAGCAGAGTTCGAGGCAAAGAAGAAAGCCGGTGAGGTTCCGGTGGAGGCGCCTTGATCTACCAACTGATGCGGAAACCGGAGGTCAATCCCCATCCGCAGTAAGCACCGCCGTCTTTGGCCCGGTCTGACAATTCCACGAACTGAAGTCCGGACTGCCATTTCAGCTTGTGACCGTGGAGGTACCAGTTGAGCCCGGTATAGAATTCCTGATAATGATCTCCCAAGCCCGGTTCGAGGGCGCGTTCGTAGCGGTTTAAGCGAATGCCATTTTCATCGTGACCAGTGATTTCGGTGTATCGCCACACCCATTGGAGATGATCGTTGAATGAGTAAAACGGCATGATCACGATTCCTCGCAGATCGCTCTGACCCGTCGATCCGTTGCTGGCGGATAGATCGGAGCGAAATCCCCATCGCCCGGTGTCATATCGGAAATTCAAGGAGCCGACGTGTTCGTGCGGATTCGTGAAACTGTTTTGCGCGTCAGGGTCTTGATAGACGTAGTCGAGATTGAGCATGGCTTCCCGAACTCCCCACTTTTCAGAAAAATCATAGCCGATGTTGAACAAGCCGAATGAAGAGCCCTCGAAGGTGCCAAACTCGGGAGTCGCTTCGCCGCCGGAGAAAATCCCGGCGCGGTATCGCCAGGCGCCTTGCGTGACTTCCACCAAGACGCCGGGAATAAAAACCTGATGGAACCATAGATTGTTCGACAAATTGTTCCTCTCCATCGTGATCAACTCATTCGCTGAGGTGGTGCCGTCCAGGGTAAATCCGGCAGCCTGTTTGCCTGCCCTGATTTTGAAACGCTTGGTTGGCTTCCATTGAAGATAGGTGTCGGTCAGGCTTTGATAAAAGGGATCTGCTTCATTGAGATCGAAATCGGCCTCTGATTTGAAGGTGAAATGATCGAGAAGGTTCGTGACAAACCCGAGTCGAAACCGTCGCACCTGCTCATCTCGGAGATCACCGACATCGGAATCCAGAGATATCAGGTCGTAGTGGTATCTGCCAGTGATCGCAAATCGCTGAATCACCGAGGCCTGATGGTCCTGGAAGAGAACCGAGTGATTCCAGAGCCCATCATCGCCCGACGGGGCAGTGTCGATGGCGAGTGATGACTCAAGATCTTCGGCGAAGGTGAAAGAAGGACCCCCGCCGAACATCGCAATCACGATCATCAGGCCCCACTTTGTCGCGATGGGGTTTCCGGGATGGCCAGTCGTCAACGGCATGTGATTTCGTCCTTTCACCAGGAGATTGGATTTCCGATGTGCTTGGATGGTCTCTTAGCACAGGGGCCTTGCCATGTCATCGGAAGAACCGAACTGGCAATGCACGGATGGGCTGGATCCGTGCCCATCGGATCAAACAAAAAGGCGAGGTCTTTCGACCTCGCCTTTTCAAGAGAACGTGATTCAGCCAAGGGAGCTTTCGATCACGAAATTGAGAAGAATGTTTACCAGCTGATGCGGATACCGGAGGAGACGCCCCATCCATCATAGGCACCGCCATCGTTGGCGTTGTCGGAAGCGGTGGTGTATTCGACACCGGTCTGCCATTTCAGCTTGTGGCCACAGAGGTAGTAGTTCACTCCGGCGTAGAACTCGTGAGCTTCGTCGGTGCGGCCGCTGACCACTCGGCTCTCGTAGCGGTCGATGCGAATTCCGTTGTCGCCTGAGCTGGTCACGTAGTTGTAGCTCGCCACCAACTGAAGTTGGTCAGAGATGTTGTAGAACGGCATGATGGCCACCGCGAAGATGTCGCTCTGTTTGGCATAGCCCTCGCCTGCGGCAATATCGGTCCAAAGGCCCCATTTGCCCTTTTCGAACTGACCATTGATCGATCCGACTTGACTCAGGGAGCGAGTGTTCAGGTCGCCTTCACCAGTCGGTTGGTTGTTGACATAGTCGGCGCGGATGAGGGCCTTATCGAGACCAAAGGTGTCAGCAAAGTCGTAGCCGATCGAGAGGAGACCGAAGTATCCTGCTTCGAAATCGCCGAACTCAGGACCGCCGTCAGAGGCGAAAATCCCCACGTTGTAGACCCACTTGTCGACTTCGCCGCTGGCAGTCACGCCCGAGAAATACTCTTCGGTGAACCAGAGGTTGTTCGACAAGAGGCTGCGCTCCATGCGGATCAACTTTTTCGAGGAAGTGCCGCCATCTAGGGTGAATCCGGCACCCTGCTTACCCACGGCAAGAGAGAAAGAATCGCTGGGAGACCAAGCGACATAGGTGTCGGTCAGTTTGTTGTAGAGCGGATTGTGCTCGTTCAGGTCAAGGTCGGCTTCAGCGTGAACGGTGAAGTCTTTGAAAACGGTGGCTTTGAAGCCCGCACGGAATCGGCGCCAGAGGAGGCTTTCGTAGCTGTCAGCTTGGGAAGCATCAAAGAAAGCGGCGTCGGCTTGAAGGCGTCCGGTGAAAGCAAACTTCTGGATGACCGGGTTTTCCTTGTTGGAATAGAGAGTGGCGAGATCAAAGAGATCACAGAAGGAGGAGGCGTCCGCTTCGGCCAAGGTATCGACCACCACTTTGCCATCGTCGCCGGCTTGGCTGTAGCCGCCAGCAGAGAGAGTGGTGAGAAGCGATAGGATCGCGAGTCGTTTCATTTTAGGTTTCATGAGTTGTCGTTGGTTGGTTGGTCGTTTGAAGTGTTGATCATTATTGCTTCGGTAGGGATTGCCAGATTTGAATTGTGACAATTTGTTGATCCCCGTTTCCCCAGCTTGTTGCGAAGAGTGATGCGCCTCTTTTCCACCTGAATGGCGGTGGCTGATAGCGGGGGTTTGTGACAATTCCGTGACACGGGGAGGGTGGAATCGGACCTTGAGAGGGAGGGATTCGACCCAAAGGGAAAAGTTCCCATTCTCCACAGAGACAGCTGGAAGGGTTTCTTTCAGGAGGAAATATCTCTTTACCAATAGAGGTTTGAGTCCTTCTATCGACCTCGACACACGATCGAAAAAACGCATGCAGTTCTCGTTGAAACTCTATCCCAAGTGCCTTGGGGTCTTTGCCTTTGTGGCCTTTGTCTCTCAACCCGGTGAGGCGCAGGAGCGCGTGAAGGTTCGAACCATTCCTGCGGCAAGGGAAGATTTGAGCGTTTCCACGACTCAACCGGCGACCATTCACCCCTTCTACGAAGCGGAATTGGCCTCTCGAGTTTCCGGCTATGCGAGTTCGGTGGCCGTGGATATCGGGGATTCGGTAAAGGAGGGGGAGGTCCTCGCAGTCATTGATGTGCCGGAGAAAAAGATTCAGGCGGAACGAAAGGAGGCCGAGATCCGGCTGTTGAGCAGCAAGAAGGATCAATTGGACGCGGGAGTGAAGTCGGCGGAAGCCTTGGTCAAGGCAGCGCGCCTGGAATCCGAGCGCGTGGAGAAACTCGTCAGAACGGGGGCGGTGACCGAGCGCATTCGTGACGAGGCCCTGAGCCGAACCGAGAGCGCCGAAGCTCAGTTGGGAGTGTCCCAGGCAGAAGTCAAAAGCGCAGAGGCGGCGGTCGAGGTTGCGGAGAAGGAATTGGACGAGCTTCGAACCATGGTCGGATACGCCACGCTCAAGGCACCGTTCGCGGGAGTGGTCACCAAGAGGGGGCTGGATCCCGGCGATCTGGTGACGGTGGCGGATAGAGACGCTCAGGGAGGAGCGCTCTTTCAGATCGTGATGGTAAAAAAGGTCCGAGTGAGGGTTGCTGTTCCCGAAGTAGAGGCAGTGCGGGTGAATGCCGGGGATCCGGCGACATTTCGCTGCCGGGCTCTGAAAGGTGAGGAATTCTCGGGCAAAGTGGCAAGAGCTTCTCAATCCATCGATTCCGCAACTGGGTCGATGCTGGTAGAGATCGACTTGGACAATGCCGAAGGGAAATTGCTTCCCGGTATGTTCGGCGAAACGACGATCCAGTTGGAAAGCCGGGTCGGTGCCGTGGTCCTGCCGGTGGACGCGGTTCGCTTTGGCGATACTACGGGAGGAGCCTCCGTGGTCTATGTCGTGGAAGGCGGCAAAGTGAAGGTCGTGGCGGTGAAAACCGGTCTTGATGATGGCAATCGCATTGAGATCACCGAAGGGCTCTCTGGTGGAGAACAGGTGATCGGCGGAAAGTTGGGGCGTCTGTCGGACGACCAAGAGGTGGAATTGATCACCGAAGCCAAGTGAAGAAAACGGCCCAAATCCTGTTTCCAGGCCCCTTGAAATCATGAACCTCGTCCGCTTCGCCCTTCGCAATCCTTTTGGCGTCCTTGCCGCCGTTCTCGGACTGTCGTTTCTTGGGCTTGCCGTATTTCGACAGATTCCGGCGGACATTTTGCCGGATTTCAAAAAGCCGGTCATCATGAGCTTCTTTTCCTATCAGGGGCTGCCGACCTTGGAGATGGAAGGTTCGGTCACCTCTCGTGTCGAACGCGCCTTGACCCTGGCGGGAAACCGAGAACGGATCGAGTCCCGCACCATGCCGGGAGCGAGCATGCTGAAGATCACGTTCGAAGCCGGCGCCGATCCGTCGACGGCGATGAACGATATTTTCAACTATGAACTCAGCGACATGTTCCACTTGCCGCCTGGGATGGAGTTCCCATTTACCCTGAGAAGTGAGCCATCTAACATGCCCGTGTTGCTGGGGGCTATTTCGGGGGAAGGGCTGAGCGAGTCCGAACTCTATACGATCGGATACTACGCTGTCCGAAACAAGATGGGCGGACTGCAGGGGGTGCAGATTCCGCATCCCTTTGGCGGAAAATTTCGCCAGATCATGACCTACGTGGATCCAGAGAAACTGACCGCGTACAACTTGGCCTTTACCGATGTCGTCGACGCGTTGAAACGGGCCAATCTGGTGCTGGCGGGGGGAACCATTGAGATCGGTGATTTTGACTACCAGATTCATACCAAAAACACGCTGGCGGACACCCGGGCGATCGACAATGTGATCATCACCATGCGTGACGGAAACCCGATCTTCGTCAGGGATGTGGCGACGACGAAGGATGATGCCTCGCTCCAATACAACATCGTTCGCGTGAACGGGAGCCGATCGGTCTACGTGCCGCTGTTGCGCGAGCCAGGGGAAAACACCATTCAAGTGGTGGATCGGATTAGGGAGGGCATCGCCACCGAGATTCCTCTGATGAAAAAACGGGGAGACATTCCCGAAGCCACCCAGGTAGACCTCGTCAGCGACCAGTCGACTTACATCAGGCAGGCGATTGGCAATCTCCAGATGCAGGTGATCCTCGGCGCGTTGTTGGTGGTGCTGATTGTCGTCTTCTTTCTGAGAAAACTGCGTCCGGCTTTGGCGATTTTGGTCATGTTGCCACTGGCGTTGCTGACGGGGATCCTGGGGTTCTTTTTTACCGGAGAGACCATCAACGTGATGACCTTGGGCGGACTGGCGCTGGCGGTAGGAACGGTGGTCGACGCAGGAATTGTGGTGGTGGAAAACATCATGCGCCATCGGGCCATGGGTAAGGACTCGGCCACGGCTGCCGGTGACGGGGCTGGCGAAGTCGCCGCTCCGGTGTTGGCCGGAACCCTGACTACTTTGGTGGTCTTTATCCCGGCGATCTTTCTGACCGGGATGGTGAAGTTTCTCTTTCTGCCCCTCGCTCTGGCGGCGGCGATTACGATCGGCGCTTCCTTTTTCATCGCGATGACGGTGGGGCCGGTGTTCTGCGCTCGTTTTCTGGGGAAAACGGATTCGAAATCGGCATTGAAGCCCGCGAGCGAAAAATCCGGTGGCCTCTACGCGAAACTCTTGGGCACGGCCATGAGGGGAGGCGTGTTGACCATTGCGGCGATCACGGCAATGACCGTAGCTGCGCTGACCCTTTTTCCGGCGCTGGGGACTGAACTGTTTCCCAATGTCGATGCCGGGTTGTTTGAAGTTCGAGTGAAGACAATTCCGGGAACCCGATTGGACAAGACGGAGGAGTTGGTGATTCGGTTGGAAGAGGCGATCAAGGCAACGGTTGGAGAAGAAAATGTGCTTTCGATCATTTCCAACATCGGGCTGCCGGTTGGGAAATCTGCAGGCTTTTCTACCATCCTGAGTTCGAACTCCGGTCCGGACACCGCCTATCTCATCGTCAATTTGAAGGAGGAGGGTCGCCCGAGAACGACGGCTTCGTATGTTGAGGAACTCAGGCGGGTTTGGAAGACCGAGTACCCCGACGAGAAGTTTCTGTTCGTGATGGGAGGAATCATCAATGCCGCGCTGAACGAGGGGGCACCGGCTCCCATTGATATCGAGATCAAGGCAGGAAAATTGGATGTGATGCGGGAGGCCGCCGAAATGATCGAAGGGGCCATGAAGGATATTCCCGGAGCGGTCGATGTTCAGGTGGCTCAGATGTTGGACTATCCCCAGCTGGATATCCAAGTCGACCGGACGCGGGCAGCCTATTTTGGGTTATCCCAAGACGATGTCGCCAAAACCGTTCTCACCGCCTATGGATCGAGCACCGGCTACACCTCCATGATCTGGGTGGCTCCCGATGGGAAGGATTTCTTCATGGGAGTACAACTGGGCGACAACAAGGCGGATTCCTTGGAGGAATTGCGGCGTCTGCCTTTGAGAGTCGAGACGCCTGATGGCCCGACCACGATCCCTTTGTCCAGTATTGCCGAGATCAGTCGGGTCAACATTCCCGGCGAAATTGCACACGCTGACATTTCGCGGGTCAACAACGTCTACATCAATGTGGAAGGGCGCGACGTGGGATCGGTCGCCGCCGATGTGGAGAAGAGATTGGAAGGCTTGACCCTGCCGGCGGGCACAACGGTATCCCTTCAGGGGCCCGTCAAATCGATGCGCGAAGGTGCCTCGAAGATCGGATTTGGATTGATCGTTGCTTCGATTCTCGTTTTCCTGATCCTCATGGCGCAGTTCAAATCCATGCTCGATCCCCTGATCATTATGCTGGCAGTTCCCCTGGCGATGGCGGGAGTAGTCCTCGCGCTGTTTCTGACTGGAACGACCCTGAATATCCAGTCGCTGATGGGCGCGTTGATGTTGATCGGGGTGGTGGTGAACAACAGCATTCTGCTGGTGGAGTTCGCCAATGGACAGTTGAGAGAAGGGAAGACCCCATCTGAGGCAGCCTTCGCGGCAGCTCGGATCCGGGTGCGCCCCATCATGATGACCTCGCTGACCCTTCTGGCCTCCATGGCTCCTTTCGCTTTTGCTCTACTTCCGGGCAACGAGGCCATGATTCCGTTGGCTCGTGCGGTCATCGGCGGAATGGTGGTGTCCACGGTGTTGACCTTGTTCCTGGTGCCTTGCGTCTATTCTCTGTTGAAACGGACGCCGAAAGCCGCCGCCACCGCCTGATATTTTCAAATTCCTTTCCGTCATGATTTCGAAATTCTCCCTGGTGGCTTGCTCGTTGTTTCTCACTCTATCGATCCAACCGGTAACGGCAGGGGAGAACGAGACGTTCAACATTGATCTCGCCACAGCTCTGCGTTTGGCCGATGCCGACAACACCCAAGTGGCCCTGGCTCGCGAAAAAGTCATCCAAGCCGAGGCCGAGTTGGCCGAATCCAAGACTCGCCTGATTCCGGATCTCACCGTCGGAGCCAGTTATCATCGTCACGATGGCCCGATTCAGGAGACCAATGGCAACCTTCAAGATGTCGAGAGGTCCTCGAGTTTTGCCGGATTGGGAGCTGGTGCCGTGGGAGCGGGAGATGTGCAGGTCGCTGGCATCGGATTGAATGTGGATCTGGGAGATGCCTGGTATGCGCCTCTCTTAGCCAAGCAGCGTGCTCGGGCAGCCTCAGCCAAAAGTGACGCGGTGCGGAATCAGGTCCTGTTCGAAGTGGCTGTCGCTTATTACGAGTTGATGCGATCAAAAGGGGGGCTTCAGATTGCCTTGGAGGCCTATGAGAACGCGTCGGGACTGGCCGAGGCGACGGAGAGCTTTGCTCAGACGGGAGAAGGTCTCGAAAGCGACAAGGAGCGAGCCGCCGTGGATGCTCTGGTGAGAAAGCGCGATATCGAGGTGGCTCGAGAGAGATTGGAACTCGCCTCGGTCAACCTCGCCTGGTTGCTCCGAATCGATCCCGCTGTGAGAATGGCTCCCGCGGGCTCGGCAGAAACTCGCATGAGTTGGGTAGAAGGAGTCAATGAACTCGGAGCCTTGACTGATCGAGCGATGAGAGATCGGCCAGAACTGAAAGCATCGGATGCCGAGTTGGCTGCCGTGCTGAGCGAACTCGAGCAACGTCGTCGGGCTCCTTTCTTGCCCAAGCTGAATCTCGGCGTGAGCACCGGAGCCTTCGGCGGAGATTCCGATTCTTCGCCTGCCAATGGTGGGGACCGGACCGACATCAGTGGGGCCATCTATTGGCAGCTCAAAGGAATGGGATTGGAACAGAAAGCGGCAGTCGACCAGGCTGCTTCACAATATCGACAGGCAGGCATCACCCGCGAGGATGTTGAGATCGGCATCGCTGCAGAAGTGGCCGCGGCAACGGTCAAAGTACGTCATCGGGAATCGAGGCTCGCCATCGGTCGCGACGCGGTAGAGCGTGCGACTCGTTCCTACGAGCTAAATCGCAGCCGGGTTTTTGAGAACCAAGGTCTTCCCATTGAGGTGCTTCAGGCGATCCAATCCTTGGTCTCTGCACGAACCTTGTATCTGGATTCCGTCATCGACTACAATCTCGCCCAATTTGAGTTGTTCACCGCAGTGGGACAGAAGGAGGGAAGGACGTCCTCGGAGCCGACGTTTACGAAAGCGTCTGTAACTGAGGAATCGACTCGGGAAAGCGTCATCGCGACGGATCCCGCCGATTCAGACGCCAGTTTGATCGACTCGGCCCCGCAGGTTCGCAGCCCGATTCGCCGCACCCGATTGCTCCGGAAGTAGGGATTTGGCGACGGTGCCTGAAAGGTATTTTCCAGCCGGGCGTCCAGTCCTTCCATGACATCCGTTTCCGATCTCGCTCTCGATCTTACCAAAAACGTCCCCCGCAGTCCCCGATCCACCATCGGCGGTTACGTGGTTGCCGCTCGCACCCTCGACAAATGCCGCGCCGTGATTGCCGGAACGAATGGTGAGTATCACTTTGCCTGCCCGCTGGACAATCTGTTCTTTGAGTTCACCGGCATTGATGCCGAGTTGTTCAAAACCTTTGTGGCGACGGGAGCAGATGATGATGCCGTGGCCGCCTGGATCCAAGATACGGCGACGCCGCGTGAGCGGCAGGAGGTGATTCGTTGGAACAACGATCTGCGGGACAAGCGGATCAGCGAAATGCCCATCGAGCTCCAGGAATTCCTCGAAGGCTACATTCCCGAATGTTTGCCAGAGGGAGCGGTGGTTCACGTCTGGTTCGACGTCTACGACATCGAAGAGGGACGACTCCGACCCTGCTGATCTTTCTTGATCGCTCTTCAGGCTGGAACGTTGACAAGTGCCTCCGGACGCCGTAATCCGGCGGTGACATCCGTCGACCAACTCTGAATGAGTGACATCCCTCTGACCGGCGTCCTAACCGCTGAGTTCTCATCCGATTTTTCCGCTCTCGCGAATCAACTTGCGGAGCACGGTTACGCCGTCGTCCCAAGCTTTCTTCAGCAGGGCGTTGGAGAGTCGTTGGTCGATGAAATTGCCAGGCTGTGGGACGACGGCGAATACCGCCGGGCCGCCGTGGGGCGGGGGCACGAACGCAAAGTGCGGTCGGAGATTCGCAGTGATCACGTTCATTGGCTCGATCCCATCGACCTGACCCCGCCGCAACGTGGCTACTGGGAACAGATGGAGCGAATGCGAGAGGCATTGAATCGCGATCTTTTCCTCGGCCTTTTCGACTTTGAAGCCCACCTCGCCTGCTTTCAGCCTGGGGCGCACTATCAGGCTCATCTCGATCAGCATCGGGAGACTCGGGCAAGAGTGGTGTCTGCCGTCGTCTATTTGAATGAGAGGTGGGCACCCGAGGATGGGGGACACCTGCGACTCTATATCGATCGGAATCTCGGCACGGCAGGTCCCTGGATCGACATCATTCCCGAGTTTGGCAAGCTGGTGATCTTTCTGTCCGCCGACTTCTGGCACGAGGTTCTTCCCGCGAGACGCGAGCGCCACTCGCTCACCGGATGGTTTCGTCGGCGGATCGACGAGGTGCCACTGACTTGAATCGTCTCACCAGTAGGACGATCGCGACCACGATCACGAGCAGTGCCCCACCCGCCATGGCGAACCATTTCAGAAGTGGTGGCTTGCTGATTTCGGCCGTCATTACCAGGGGGCTCTTGACTGCCTCGGAAACGGAGAAAGTCCATTTCACGGTGTTGGATTCGGAATCGATCTCGGAACTGTTGGCGGAGAGAATTTCGGTCGGAAAGGTCATCCGGTAGGTCAGATACGAATCCTTCATCGTGGCTGAGACGAACAGTTTCTTGATGGCACTGCCGAGCCCCGATTTCTCCTCGGAATCAGCGCTGCCGCTCAGATCGATGGTCCGTTTCATGAGGAAACGATCATCCTGCTCTTCTGCTTCGAATGATCCGAAATATTTGGCCACCTCGCTGCCGCCGTTGGCGAGGGCGGATTTCAGATCTTTGACGTGATCGAAGGCCACGGTGAAATCGGTGATCTGCCGGTCACTGTCCCGGTCGACCGAGAACGCCGCCAGCGACAGCCCGTCGCTGTTGGCAAACATGGCTTCCAGATCGCTCTGGAGCTGGTAGGGATCGTCCTTGGCCAATTCGGTCTTCATCGAGATGACAGAATGGATCGTCCCGGAACCGTTCGCCTTGATGGTGAATTCCTCGGTGTAGTCGACACAGGAAACCAGGGCCATCAGAGGCAAGGCGAACAGGGCAAAGGGGAGCGACTTCATTTGCAGGACACTAACACGCGCTCGTCGGTGATGGAGACAAAGGTTTTGAGAAGGATCTGATTGCTTCCGGTATTGGTGGCGCTCGATTGCGCCCCTTGTTTCAAGGGGGCACGGAGATAGTCTGGACGCGTGTTTCGTTCGATCCATTGCCCTGAGACCATTCTCATCATCGGCCTGCTGTCCGGTGGCTTGCTAATGGCTGGAGAAAAGGGGGATCCCGAGTCGATCGATTGGGACGAAGCCCGAGAATTTTGGTCGTTTCAGGCACCGACACGTCATGAGCCTCCCATCGTGACGCGACCCGACTGGGGGAACCGCCCGATCGACGCCTTCATTCTCGGAAAAATGGAGGCCTCCGGTCTGAGCCCCTCCCAAGCCGCCGATGAACGCACTTGGTTTCGGCGGGTCAGCTTCGATCTCAACGGTCTGCCGCCGACGGTCGAGGCGATGGACGCTTTTCTCGCCGACAAATCCCCGACAGCTCACGAACACGCCGTGGATCGTCTGCTCGATTCGCCCCACTTCGGAGAGCGCTGGGCGAGGCTTTGGCTGGACGTCTCTCGCTACGCCGAGGATCAGGCTCACATCGTCGGCGACAAATCCGAGTTGTTCTATCCCAATGCTTGGCGCTACCGCGACTGGGTCATCGCCGCTTTTAACAACGATCTGCCATACGACGAGTTCCTTCGCCTTCAGCTCGCTGCCGACCTGATCGCGCCGGAAAAAGAGACCGAACACGTCGCCCTCGGTTTTATGGGGCTCGGACCAAAATACTATCGCCGCGGCGATCCCTCCGTGATGGCCGACGAATGGGAGGATCGGGTCGACACCCTTTGCCAGGGGGTGCTCGGACTCACCGTGGCCTGTGCCCGCTGTCACGATCACAAGTTCGATCCTATCCCGACCAGCGATTATTATGCCCTTGCTGGGGTCTTTGCCAATACCACCATGTTCAACCAGCCGCTCGACGCGAAACGCGAGTTGGGCAAGGACGGTCAGGCCAAGAAGCCCGACGACGGCTATCACATCGTTCGCGAGACCGCGGGAGAAGTGAAGGATATCCCCATTCAGATCCGTGGCGACGCCGCCAGCCCGGGACCTGTGACGACTCGGCATTTTCTCTCGGTGCTCAGCGCCAATCCAAGCGAGCCGATCGCGTTCACCTCGGAAAACAGCGGTCGCCTCGATCTCGCCGACGCTCTGGTCAGTCCGCAGAATCCACTCACGGCCCGCGTCTTCGTCAATCGCGTTTGGGCCGCCTGTTTTGGCGCACCACTCGTAGCCACTCCGAGCAACTTCGGGGCCCTCGGCGAGGCTCCGACTCATCCGGAACTCCTCGATGATCTCGCTGTTCGTTTCATGGAGGACGGTCAGTGGTCACTCAAATGGCTCGTCCGCGAAATGGTCCTTTCCTCCACCTACCAGCAGGACAGCCGTTGCGACGACACGAAGACCTTGGAGGCCGATCCGCGAAACCAACTCCTCTCCCGGATGAACCGCCGTCGCCTGCCTGTGGAGATGTGGCGCGACACTCTCTTTGCCGCCTCCGGCAGCCTCGATCCTGGAGTCGGCGGCACTTCGGTGGAAGCGAGTGACCCCAGCGCAAACCGTCGGGCCGTCTACAGTCGGATCAGCCGCCTGCAACTCGATCCCATGTTGGAGCAGTTCGATTTTCCCGATCCCAACCTCCACAGCGCCGGCCGAGGAGAAACGACCACGCCGTTGCAGAAACTTTTCGTGATGAATCATCCGTTTGTGATTGCACGGTCCGATGCTCTCGCCGCCCGGCTGGAATCGATCGAAGGCGACAACAACTCGCGAATCGAACGCGCCTACCTCGATCTCTATGCTCGGCCCGTCACCGACGACGAACGCCGTCTCGGTCTTGCCTTCTTGGAAAACGCCCCCGCATCCGGCAAGACTTCGTGGCAGCAATACGCCCAGATTCTCCTCGCCGCCAACGAGCTGATTTTCCTCGATTGACTTAACCCTGTTGAGTCGCCGATCTAACCCTCTTAGATGAACCCGTTTTCACCATTCGCCACCTCTCGCCGTGACTTCCTTAGCCGGATGGGCGGGGGATTTGGCATGCTCGGCCTCGCCAGCGCTCTGGGAGAGAGCAATGCCGTGGCCGCAAATCCTCTGGCGCCGCTGCCGTCGCCGCATTTCGCGCCCAAGGCCAAACGGATCATCTACCTGTTCATGAACGGCGGGCCGTCGCACGTCGATACCTTCGATCCCAAGCCCGCGCTCGCAAAACACGCCGGCGAAGCGCCCCCCAATACGGACGCGGGACGGAAGATTTCCGGCGGCCTGATGCCTTCGCCTTTCGAGTTCCGTCGGCACGGCGAGAGCGGCATCGAGATCAGTTCGCTCTTCCCGGAAGTCGCCAAGCACGCCGACAAGCTCTGCGTGCTGCGATCAATGCACACCGATCAGCCGAATCACGAGCCGGCCTTATTGATCATGCATTCCGGAAATCCCCAGCCGACCCGGCCCTCGATGGGATCGTGGGTTTCCTACGGGCTCGGCTCGGAGAATCGCAACCTGCCCTCCTACGTGGTCCTCACCGGTGGACGGCCAGTGGTCGGGCCTCAACTCTGGTCGAGCGGATTCCTCCCCGGCGAATTTCAGGCGACGGCGGTCGACACCAACGATCTCCATGTCGAAAAACTCGTCGCCAACCTGCGTCATCCCTCACTCGGTCGGAAGGAGCAGCGCCAGCAACTCGATCTGCTCGGAGAGCTGAACCGACTCCATCTCGCCCGACGAGCCGGGGCAGGTCAGAACGCACTCGAATCTCAAATCTCTGCGATGGAGTTGGCTTTTTCGATGCAGGCAGAAGCCTCCGAGGCCTTCGATCTCAATCGCGAGCCCGAGGCCCTTCGCGACCGTTATGGGCGAACGACATTCGGTCAGAGTTGTCTTCTCGCCCGGCGACTCGTCGAGTCCGGAGTGCGCACGGTGCAGGTCTACTACGTGGATCAGAAAAACAAGCAGCCCTGGGACACTCATTCCGCCAACAACAGCAAGCACGAGACCCTTTGTGCTGACAGCGACCGCGCCACTGCCGCGCTCCTCGGCGATCTGGAGGAACGAGGATTGCTTGAAGACACTCTGGTGGTATGGGGCGGCGAATTCGGTCGCACGCCATACGCCCAGCTCGACAAGAAAAAGGACATGACCAAGGCCGGTCGCGACCATCATCATACCGGTTTCAGCATGCTCCTGGCCGGCGGTGGCATTCGCGGTGGTTGCGTCTATGGCGCCACCGATGAATT
>JAGROX010000449.1 GCA_020440025.1 Verrucomicrobiia bacterium | reverse complement strand
GAGTTCGCCGATCTCGTCGAGCGACAGGCCCCTCAACATGAGCTTCGCAAAACCGCTCTCGCGACCGGTTTTCGAACCCTCTATCAGGAAGGTCTCGTTCAAGTCATGGCGGGTAACACCACCATGGATGAGATCAAGAAAGTCAGCTACACCGCTTGCTAATTTTTCCTTTTTACCAACAACCGTTCCACCACCATGAGCACCGACATCTCAGCCGCCACGCCCATCTCCTTTACCCCACCTCCGGATACCGATCACGGCACCACCGTCGGTGTCGCGAGAGTACTCGTCGTCGACGATGAAGTCGGTATGAGAGCCCTCAGCTGCGCCATTATCGGCTCGATGGGTTTTCAATCGATCGCCGTGAACACGGGCGAAGAAGCGATCGAGGTTTTCAAGGCCCAACAGGCAAAACAGGAACCGATTTCAGCGGTAGTCATGGACCTCGCCCTTCCTGGCGGCATGTCGGGACTGGAAACGACGGATCACCTCCGGGAAATTGATCCGCGCGTCTTGGTGATCGCCAGTAGCGGCTACTTGCAGCAAAATGCCAGAGCCGCCGCCATCGAACGAGGTTTCGCCGGGATCCTGCCCAAGCCCTACACTCCGGAGCGCCTCATCGCTGAATTGCGTTGGGTGCTGACTCGGAAGTAATTCAATCGGGAGAGCAACGACTTGATCGAGCCGACTTGCCGGGTGGAACGCGGCAAATCGGCTCGTTTCGTTTTCTGGTTCTCCTTTCCCCAATCGAAACTTCCTCTGGGTCGACGTTGAATCATCCGGTGCTCGTCACGGGCGTTGATGGGTCCCCTCATTCCCCCGGTTAAGAAAAGATTGAGAAATCTCATTCTTTATTCGTTTGATAATTATAAGAATTACCGTAATAGTATTCCGATATTTCTTTCAATGAAGCGTTCTGTCCCGATTTCGATCGTTCTGGTAGTCTCCGGCGTCGCCCTTTCCATCTTTGGGGCGTTGGCGGGAGCCATGGTGATCTATTTCCAGAATTGGAAAGCGCTGACGACCTCTATGGACGAGTCAGCGATTCAGTTAGCGACGATCACCGCCTCTGCACTGGCACCTCTTCCTGAATCTCAGACGACTCGGGCATCGCTCGATGAGAGGTTCAGCATGCGCCATCGCGAGATCTTGGATCGCCTTCAATCGAACGCACCCGATTTCTGCTCTCCAAAAGTCACTCTCTACTGGGCATCAGGACCGGATACGCTGGAACGTCGAAATGAGTTCAGGCTTGATGGAGCTATGATTCCCTCTGTTGCGAATGAGCAGGTCCCTGACCACGTTCTCCGATCTCTCACTGAAGGTGTCGGGCAGGTGCCCATGACTCGACCTTTCTCGGATGTGAGATCGTGGGTTGGTGATATCTGGAGAGCTGAAAATCATGAAATCGGATCAGCCGATGCCGCCGTCCCCCTAAAAGCGGGAGACGGGAGTCTGATTGGTGTCATTCAGGCCGAGCTGCAACCCGATTCCGAGCTGTTCATCTTCCGAACTCTCATCGGAAATGCTTGGATTATCGGTGCTGCCACCCTCATTCCCGGCATGCTCTTGTCGGTCGCTCTTTCCGCCTACTTCCGTCACCGTTTTCGACAGCTTCAATCCGGACTCCGGGAAATTGCCAACAACAAACTCGACGTTCACCTTCCCCGCTCGGTCATCTGGGAACTCTCCGAGACTTTGGATCAATTCAACCGAACCACCCAATCACTCGCCGAACAACGAGTCGCCCGCGACCTCGCCATACAGAATCTGGAGGTGGCCCAGAGACAGGCCGTCGTCGCCCAGCAGGCAAAATCAGATTTCCTGGCAAACATGAGCCATGAAATCCGAACCCCAATGAATGGTATCATTGGCACGACCAGCCTCCTTCTCGAGACAGGTCTCAACAGCGAACAGCGCGAACTGGTTCAGATCATGCGCAGTTCAGGGCAGTCACTGGTCCACCTCATCAACGACGTGCTCGATTTCTCCAAACTCGAGTCAGAAAAAGTGGAGCTGGAAATCTCTCCAGTTCACATTGTCGATCTTATCGAGGAAACGATCGAAATGTTCGCCTACTATGCCGCTGATGCGAACCTCGAACTTCTTTACCACATCGACCCCAGTGTTCCTGAAATCATCTACGGGGATCACGAGCGACTGAAACAGGTACTGGTCAATCTGATCGGAAACTCCGTCAAATTTACCGAGGAAGGCGAAATCATCGTCAGCATCAGCCAGGCAGCTTCGGGGACAGGAAACGGGGCCATGCCCTCTATCGAGTTCTCGGTCTCCGATACCGGCATCGGAATCGCCCCGGAAAACCACCAAAAGATCTTCGACGCCTTCACTCAGGCTGATGCCTCCACCACGCGAATTTTTGGAGGCACCGGACTCGGTCTGGCCATCAGCAAGGTCCTTTGCGAACTCATGGGTGGTGACCTGAAAGTCGAGAGTGACCTCGGTCAAGGATCGCGTTTCTACTTCAATCTCAAGTTTCGGGAAGTCCCGGCCCAAGGCAACGTCAAACCCATCAATACTCCCGAGATCCGTGACGCCCTCCAAGGTCGAAAGGCAATCGTCATCTGCCGGAACCAATCGCTCCTCGGGCTCATTCAACATCACTGCTCCCACGGAAGCATTCAGTGCGCCACCATCGACCAGTTGGTCGCTCCGATGATCCCTCAGATCATTCAATCGCAGCCAGATTTCGTCATTCTCGATCCCCGATTCCAACCGGAGGACGTCGTCCAACAGTTGGCTCAAGCCCTGGCGGCAGCACGAATCCCCACTCAGATGTGGCTCATGGTTGGTACCTCCAAACCAGCTTGGGCGAGCGAAGCGCCTCCAAACTGGCCACTGCGAGTCACCTACAAACCCCTGAGCAAGGAAAAGCTGATCTTTGGCCTGCTGGAGCTCCAACAAGTCGTGGCTGGCAATCCGGACGGAGTCGCCATGCTCCAATCCCTCCGCAATCAGACCGACGACACTATGGTGACCGAGGACTTCGCGAAACGCTATCCGGCACGAATTCTCATCGTCGAGGATGTGCCAATGAACCAGAAGATCGCCACCATGGTCCTCAGCAAAATGGGCTACACCTCCATCGAAACCGCCGACAACGGGTACAAAGGCGTGGAACGCGTCGCCCGTGGTGGGATCGATCTGATCTTCATGGATTTGCAAATGCCCGTCATGGGAGGGGTCGATGCTACCAAGAAGATTCGGGAAAATTTCCATCTCGAACGCCAACCTGTCATCGTGGCCATGACCGGTCACGCGTTGGCTGGCGTCAAAGAGTCCTGCTTCAAGGTTGGAATGGACGGCTACATCACCAAGCCGATCAGCGTGGACGCCATCAAGACCATCATCGCTGAAAACCGGCAGAAATTGCCCAGTTCCATCAATTCAGCTAGCGCAGCGGTTCGCTGAGCTAAAAAAACTCGCATCTCGCGATAGAATCCGGGAAAAGTTTTTCTCATTTCTGCGCATATTTTTCTAAAAATTCTTAAAGGTGCAATTCATGACTTGTAATCTTCTAAATTATTCCTAGTATCATCTCCGCGTGATTATGCGGAGACTCATCATCATTTCCTTTCTCGCCCTGCTGAGCCTGCCCATTGCAGGCTCCTCTGCCAGTCAGCAAGGCACACCTCGCGTCCTCTTTCTTGGGGATTCGTTCAGCATCGGCGCCTTTGGGCGAACCTTGGATACTCGAATCCGCGAGAGCGGACTTCAGGTCTTTACCATCGTCGCCGGCGGAGCCAGCCCCTACTACTGGCTCAGCGCCTATCAGTCGCTACCTTGCTCGATCGGCTACTGGGAGAAAACTCCTGAGGAAGAGAAACGACTCGGCTACGTCAAAGCCGTGCCGAAAATTGAAGACCTCCTCACCGAGATCGAACCGGAGATCGTCGTCATCCAGACTGGAGTAAACCTCTATGCCACCCTGCGTTCCAAACGTCGTCCCAAGGAGGAAAACGTCGCCGAAGTCAGGCAACTCATCGACCAGATGTGCTATGCCGTGGCCAAACGCGGTGCCAAAAGCTACTGGGTGCTTCCGCCTCACTCCCATGAGGCCCGCTACCCCAGGGATCTACAAGACGAACTCGCGACCCTCATGAAAGAGGTCGTCAAGGAATACAATGGAGCCGTCTTCGAGAGTCAGAAGTTCACCCACTTCAACGATCCCTATCCCTCCACCGACGGCATCCACTACGGGGCCGAAGAGGCCAGCGTCTGGGCGGAACGCGTCGCATCCGATTTCCAGGTGTATCTCAAAATCAACGCCAGCTACGCCAGCAGAATCCCCACGACGCGTGCCACTCCCGTGACCGAATTGGTCAGCAATAATACTGGAGATGCGCACAATGCCCTTCCCAAGGGAATGACCCGCGTTTCTTCCTTCAAGGGAAGCCCTAAATCAGCTGTCTCTGCGGTGCCAGGCGCTGAAAATTATGAAGAGATCGGAAACTCGGACTCAGGAAAAGTCGCGCCCACCACCCTGGATGCGCAACCGGCAGAAGTCGACCTCACCCTTCGTCTTCTTGAGAAATCCACCCTGCAAAACCTCTCCGACGTCCCCTACAACCATGCCCTGGGTGTCTACGAGTATGAGGTGGTCAGCGATCAGATGGGTAACTATCCTCTGAAGAAAATCCGGGTCGCCCACGGTATCGTCTTCAATCGCAAATTCACCAGCATTTCCAAGCACGAGATCGGTCACGA
>JAGROX010000448.1 GCA_020440025.1 Verrucomicrobiia bacterium | reverse complement strand
GTGGGACAATTTTACGACGCTTACCTATCTGGACGGCGATTGCCCCCACATCAGGGAGAAAATGTCGGCACCATTGCCGATCCTTGGTAAGCGTCGCAAAATTGCCCCCCCCCTACCTAATTCAACGACGGTGCCGATCAGATAGATTGTGCGGATGCCCCGAGAACGAACCTCCGCGCGTGAGCGCGTGGTTTGCCATGATGTCTGCTTCGTGGAAGCGGAATCCCCCAGGCCGCTCCAGCCCCGATTAGTCATCCAGTTCAGCGACGGTCTCAGCCTGCTGGTTGAGAATGATCGCGCCATCGATCTGGCGGCCGAGTTCATTGTCTCCTTTCGGTCCCGTGAAAACTATTTCCGGAAAGGAGGTCGGCCATGATTGCTCTAGGCCAAGCCTCCCTCAAGATTCACCTAGCACTGGATCCCTGCGATATGCGCAAGAGCTTCAATGGTCTCTACGACACCGCCTGCCAGCACCTGGATGGCAACAGGCTTTGGCGCGAGTCGACCTGCGTGTTCACCAACAAGCGACGCAATCGGATCAAATTGCTTTATTTTGGTGTGCCACGAACATGAACGGAAGTGAATGGAACTGTGTAAGAGATGGGAAACCGACCTCCCGATGTCTGCCTACAAGGGCTGGCATCAATCCGACTGGTGCTGCTGGGAGTCGAAAGGTCCCGGCATTGAGCGACTGAAGTGGGGTTGGAAATTTGACTGGGTAGTCTAGTTCGATGTCAAAGGAGCCTTTGACAATATCGATCACGAACTGCTCATGAAATCGGTGCATTCACATGGGAAATCGAAGAGGGGATCCTTTACATCGAACGATGTCCAACAGCGCTCTGTCAATCCGTTGACGGGACCCTGAAAGACTGGAGCGGCGGAACTCCAAAAGGAAGTGGGATCGGTCCATTGCTGATCAATCTGTTCATGCACTATTGCTTTGACGCACGGATGCGGCGGCGTCATCCGCCTTGTCCATTTGCGCGCTATGCCAACGATGCCGTAGAGCATTTTCGGAACCGGAAGGAAGCTGAAAAGCTCCTGGAAGAGATCGGCTAGCAGCTCGCCATCTGTCGATTGCAAATGCACCTGATAAATCGAAGGTCGTCTACTGCAAGAAAAATAATAGGACGGGATCCTACGCTGACATCCAGTTTTCGCTCCTGGGTTTTGCCTTCCGGCCACGGCACGCGATGAGCAGAAAGGGAGTTCGTTTCACGAGTTTTCTTCCCGCTGATAGTCCTGCGGCTGCGAAAAGGATGCGAAAAGCAATCAAGAGCTGGAATCCTCAACGACCGCCCCCGGCCACTGTCGAAGAACTCTCCGATTATTGTAAACCATCCCTCAGAGGTGGGTGGAACTACGACGGACACTTCTACCCAAAAAAGATGTGAAAGGCATACAGACTAGTAGACCTGGAATTCGCGAGATGGGCACGCCGCAAATACAAGAAACTGGCCAGACACAAACGCAGGAGCATTTACTGGCTGGGACGTGTAGTGAAGCGCAACCCGGAGGTGTTCATACAATGGGTCGAACCAAGCAAACCGCCTGAAGGATAATGGGAGCCATATGGCGCGAGAGTGTCACGTGCGATTTTGCGAGAGGCTGTGGGTGCAATTCCCCCGACCTACTCACCTTGGCACAGGACTGAGACGAACCCCAAACTCCGACCACCCAGCCGCTTGCACTTTTTTTCCGAGGACACCTTCTCAATGTGAAGGCACCCCACCTTGCGTTCGAAGATCGAGGACATGCGGTCCTACTTCCAGCTATCGACCTGTGAGCGCAACATGTCGCCCCTTCCACCCCTTCGAGATTCGTTGAATGCTCCCCTATCGCTTGAGCACTTCGAAAATGACACGGGCTTTACACTCGGCAGCGAGCCCCCACCTTTTCTCCTTTCGTTTCAACGATCTTATCACTCTACAACTCCGCCTCCCCAGCACGGATCACCTAAGACTCTTCACGCTTCCGCAATGAATGCAATTTGATCAGGCTCCCTCCGCTCCCCATGCCTTTTTCTGGCACTATTCTTGCTTCCACGCCCAAATCCTTTTCAAAAGGAGGACACCTCCAGAAAACGCGTGTCAAAATTGCAACGCCTTGCCTCATGTATGGCAATTGTTGATAGTTCACATTTGTGAAATAGTTTCAAAACGGTCACGCAGAAACGTTAATTTTTCACTTCCCTTACAACAAAAATTCGTTAACGTGACGAGATCCTGGAGCTATGAAGAACTTATTCCGCCGACTTCTCACCACATTCCACCGCACTCAGCCCACCGATACGGCTGAGGATATTGCGGCAGGAAGTCAGAAACAACCTCGCTCTCTGGAGTTGGATGCGCTGGAGCCGCGGGTGCTTTTCTCAGCAGCTCCGGTAGAGGCGCCGGCCGATGCGGATGATACCGACACCGTGCAGGTCGATATGGCGACGCCCGATGACGGGGCGACTCAACAGGGTCAGGTCGGGGACTCTACCCTGTTGACTCAGGAAGCGGTCAATGTGATTGCCGAGGCGGCGAAGCAGCGGTGGATCGATTCGGGGATTTCGGAGGCGCAGTTGGATGCGCTGAATTCGATCACCTACGCTGTCGCTGATCTGGGCGATGACCAATTGGGGCAAGCGAACGGCACCACGATCACGATTGACGACGACGCCGCAGGCTCGGGCGCGTGGTTCGTCGATGACACGCCGGACGACGATGTTGAGTTCTCCCTCACCCAGCCCAACCTGCTCACCGCCAATGCCGGTACGGATGCGATGGGCCGTTACGACCTGCTATCTACTCTGCTTCATGAGCAGGGACATGCTCTCGGCCTCATCGATCTCACCGGAAACGGCGAAGATGTGATGAATGGGCTTCTATCGATCAGCAGCCGACGGTTACCGGTCGAAGCCCAGGCGGAGGGTACTGCGCCTGGTTCCCTCTCGGGCCCGCACTTCCTGGAAGCAGCGGAATGGAGCCAGACTTTTCTCAAGACTTTTGGCGGAGACAATTACGAAGAAATCCAACACATCCACGTCGCCGACGATGGCTCCAT
>JAGROX010000447.1 GCA_020440025.1 Verrucomicrobiia bacterium | reverse complement strand
CCGAGTCCGTGGGTGGCCGGTCTGGAGGGTGATGATGAACTGGAATTGCTTGCCTATGGCACTTGGATCCCGCAGGCAGATGACGACGTGAGTCCCGGAGCGGATTGGCTGGCCACGCCGATTTTTCGTGATGCCCAGTCACTGGAGGCTTTGAGCGCCGAGGATTTGAAAGCGATGGGAGTGCCGGCATCGTTTCTCTCGCTGGTCCGTCCGAAGCGCTATCAGACGCCCATTCTGCGGCTCGTGTTTCGTTCGAAGAACATGGAAGTCGTTCGCCTTGTCGAAGGGCAGGGCGGCGATGTCCGCACGGGAGGTGTCGTCACTCATGATCTGTCTGATCTCAGTGAGGATATCCAGATGTTTGAGAACGTGGGCGAGTGGTCCCGATTCGATCTCGCGCTGCTCTTGTGGCACGACACCCCGATGAAACTCACCATTCAGGCTCTCACCGGAGAACCTCAATATGCCGAGTTGCCGACTACTCTGGGCGCTCAGGTTGCCTTTGAAGACCGACTCAGGATTCAGTGGCTTTCAACGTTCGACGGGCGACTCGATGTCTCTTCCGGGGTTGATGATTTCGAACCGGCACCATCCGTGCCGAAAATGGAAGCTCAGGCGTTGAAGCAACGTCTGGAGGGGAATCCTATCTGGGACAAACGGGCGGCCATGTTCGAGATCGGGCCCGTTCCGTCCGGTGAGCCCGCCGAACCAACGATTCTGGTGCGGACGACGTCGGAAGACTACCTCGAACGCCATTGCGGTTGGCAGCGAGGGATAGACGAGCCGATTGCTTGGGAATGGTCAAACGACAGCGATGTCGACCAGATGCAAATGGCGGTGATCAAGGGTGAGGTGAAACCGGGAGAGCCGATGCGACTCGTGTTCTTGCCTCATATCACCGAGTTGACCTTCGAAATCGGAGGGTTTCCCGACATGCCCAATCCCCGCGACATCGAGGATCTCTTCGACCTCCGCATTCCCCGCATCACGGTGGTGGAGAATCCCAATTCCGCCGAAGATCACCTTATCGGGTTCGTTGGCGTCGCCACCCAGAATGCTTGGGACAATGGCAATCGATGGCACACCACACTTCCTGCCGACATGCCTGCTGATCGGACGTTCCGCAATCAGACGCCGCAGGAATTGCTGAGGTGGTATCGAAAGGTCACGCCGGGAAGCAAATTGGACTACGATGAATCCACTCACTTTCTCAACGTCAACGAGGATCGCGATCAGTGGTGGGAACGTGCCAAAGAGTGGCTCTCCGATCAATTGCCCTGAGTTCGCCAAGAGTTGGTGGAAAGGCCTTCTTCGTGATTTGACGGCTCGGTGCTTGTCCGTGACATTCTGCGTTCAAACCCTAACTCAACCCACCCTCAAAAACACATGACTCGAAAAACCTTCCTCACTTCCGCTCTCATCGCCGCAAGTGGCCTCGGTCTGGCGCTGACGATTTCCTCCACGATCGCGCAAGACGCCCCCAAACTGCCCCGGGTGTATTTCGACATGACCGCCGACGGCGAGGATGTCGGTCGCATCGTCATGGAACTGCGCAGCGACGTGGTGCCGAAGACGGCGGAAAACTTCCGTGCGCTCTGCACCGGAGAAAAGGGCTTCGGCTACAAAGGCAGCACCTTTCATCGTGTCATCACCGATTTCATGTGCCAGGGCGGTGATTTCACCAACCACAACGGCACCGGCGGCAAGTCCATCTATGGCGAGAAATTCGCCGATGAGAACTTCACCCTGAAGCACACCGGTCCCGGCGTCCTCAGCATGGCCAATGCCGGTCCCGGCACCAACGGTTCCCAGTTCTTCATCTGCACCGTCAAAACCGAGTGGCTCGATGGCAAGCACGTCGTCTTCGGCTCGGTGGTCGAAGGGATGGATGTGGTGAAGAAGATCGAAGCTTACGGTTCACGCAGCGGTCAAACTTCGGCCAAAATCGTCATCAAGGATTGCGGCGAGGTGAAGTGATCCTGATTCCCGATTTCTGACGAGACTCGTCGGAAGCCATTTTCTGAAAACGCCGTTCCAGGTTCGCTGGGGACGGCGTTTTTTGGTGTTCGGGCGATTCAGTTGACAAAAGTGTTCTTCACTCGTCGCGACACGAGGAAATAGGGCATCCAAATGAGGGTGCCGATTCCCGCCCTAATGAGCGCATTTGCCGACTCGGGGGAGTCTTGGAGGACCACCCCTGGGATCCTGCTGGCATAGATTTGATCGATGGCGACGAAGGCGAGATTCCCCAGGTAAAGCGCTACCGCCAGATTGGGTAGTGCGCGATTTCTCATGAAAAAGAGAATGTTGACGACGATCGCGAAGAAGAAAAAGAACACATAGCCTGCCATTTCGTAAATCAACACCGGGCCCCAGAGGTGATGATAGGCTTCTTTGCCCTTTACCGTTAGTTCCACCCAAGTCCCATCAGAGAACATCGGAAAGTAGACGGCGATCAGGTTGTAGGCCGCCATGAATGGCGTCGTCAAGAATCCCAGCATGGGCAGGATCAGCCAGCCGCCAATGCCTTCGGGATCGGGATGTAGGGAACTTCTCATTGGGGCGGTATTTCGAGAGAGTGAGGGACCAGAGGTAGGTGCCGGGCACCGACTGCCAAGGCAAGGATGAAACGGAGGAGGAGTGCCGTTTCCCCACGATAGCATTCAAGGTTATTGCTGATCTTCGAATGACACCCAAGAGGGTCAGATCACCGACCATACCCTGTTGAATCAATCGCCAATCTCGCTGCCTTGATTCTCTTCCAAAAATCGCGCGGCTTCGAGGAAGGGGCGAAACGCGATGAGTCGCCGACGATCATGGATATCCAACTTGCGGTAGATGGACTCGGTCTGCTTTTTCACGGTCCCACGACTCTTTCCCAATTCCTCGGCAATCTCGCTATTGGCTTTGCCATCCATGAGCAACTGGGCAACGGCTTTTTCAGCGGTTGTCAGCGAGCAGTAGTTGCTCATGAGCGTGGCCGTATCGGTTGCGACGGGATCTTGCAGTAGTTCGAAGCGCACCAGGAATGCGGATGGTGACAGGGGTTCACCACGCGGGAGGATTCTTTCAATGATGGCGACCTGACCATTGTTTTTGGGGTGAGGGAGGGTGAGAATATCTACCTCTGGAGGCCCGGCGTTGGGACGACTGCTGTGGGTGATGCGCGATGCGATTTCGAGGCACTTGGTCCGGATGATCTCTGGGAGTTGGGCAGATGAAAGCATGTCATTGGAATGACCGTCGTTTTCGGTAGACTCCCAGTTGAGACAGGCCTGACGTGCGGGGTCATTGATGTGACTGACTTCTCCTCGCCAAGACACCACTGCGACAGCGAGTGGCAGGCGAGAGAGCATCGCTGCCAGTGTCATCGTGGTCCCCAATGTCGATTGGTGCAGGGCGACTCGCCGAAAGGCGGTCTCGAAATGATCATAGAGTCGAACAAAGAGATCCATTTCGGCTTTGGTGAACTCTCCCTGATCCTCCCTCCGGTTTACTGCCAACATCCCGATGAGCTCGTCACCTTCTCGAATAAACAAGCCGACGGAGTAAAGCCAGCCCTCGGGAGCCACAAACTCCGAGTAGTAGGGAAGGGCCTTGATCTCCTCCGCCGTCATGAAGTCAGTCACACGGATGATCTTCCGGTAGGGTTTCTCGATCATCAGATGAATCATGGGGTGGGCAGCGGTATTCCGTGCCCACCACTCGGCATCTCGCGGAGGCGCAGGTTTCCCCCGTTTGATGATCATGGGCTCTCCTCCTCGAAATGCGAATCCGGCCACGATGAAGTGATTCGAAAAACATCGATTCAGAAGTTGGCGCGAGGCCTTCCAGAGCGTGTTGCCATCGACCGCCGCGTGAAGGGCTAGGAGTTGCTTTGCTGGGATGTCGACGGGCGTGGTTCTGGACATGGTTGTGTGAGAGATCGGTTCAATATCTGGTCGATTCCGAACTCAAGACGACAGAGCCGCTTTGCGCAAAGCGGCAACATCCATATACGCCCGACGGCGTATCGACAGCCAAACTGCCTAACTCTAAGATCTGTCGTTTAACTCTCTCAATCGGCAAGTTCACTCTAAAGCGCATCGCTATGAATATTTCTACCAGGACGGTCAGTTCTTCGAGGCAACTCTTCAGAGCGATTTCATTATTGATGATTCTCGGGCTGGGGGAAGCACCGAATCTCAAAGCGGACAACTTTCGGCCCCGGATTCAGAAACTTCATTCTCATGCCCCCGATCCTGGGGGAAACTACTTTGGCTCCGGGGTGGCTGTTTCCGATCAATATTTGCTCGTTGGCGAACCGGCCGATGACTCGGGCCCTTCTGCTTCGGTATTTGATGCCAAAACAGGTCGATTCCTCCGTCGGATTTCTCCTGAAGATGGAGCGACCACCGACCAATTTGGGGATCATGTCGCCGTATTTGGGCATTTGGGATTGGTGGGGGCATCCCATGCGGCTCGTGATCCGTCAAATTCTAATACAGGGGCGGCCTATCTTTTCGACCTGAGGAATGGTCGTCAACTTTTCAAGTTGTTTGCCTTTGATGGAGCCTCTGGTGACCAGTTTGGCATCAGTGTGGCGATGAATGGGGAGCTGATTCTGATCGGAGCAAACGCGTCAGCGAACTATACCGGTGCGGCCTATTTGTTTGATCTCAGGACAGGGGCCCTTCGCGCGAAATTGCTGTCCAGCGCTGGAGCGCCATCCAGCTACTTTGGGTCAGAAGTTGCCCTGTGCGGAACCAGAGCGCTGATTGTTTCCTATCGTGGTGGCCTTCAGCCCAACACTGGAGCCGTCTACGTTCATGACGTGACCAATCCTTCGGCCACGATTTATGAGGACTACAAGTTTTCTCCGGCGGGCATTGTTCCAGCCGACGGATTTGGTAGCAGCCTTGCTGTGTCCGGGCGATTGGCCTTGGTGGGAGCTTTTACAGACGCGGACGCTGGAACGAATGCCGGCGCTGCCTATCTTTTTGATTGGTGGACAGGAACAATGCTGAAGAAACTCACTCACACCGGTGCCGGATTCAGTCGTCTTTTTGGAGCCGATGTGGCAATCGATGGCAAGTTGGGATTGGTGGGAGAAAGAAACTTCACCGGTGGTCCCGGCGCCGTCTATCTTTTTGATCTGTCTGCTCCCGCCAATGTCACAACGGAGTTTGCGGTGCTCTCACCGCCCGATGAAGATGGATCTTCCAGTTTTGGTTCAAAGGTAAGTCTTTGTGGAAACCGCGCAGTGGCGTCAGGTTCCTTAGATGATGATCTGGGCTCCTCCTCAGGAGCCGCCTATTTATTCTCTCCCTTGTCGAGACCGTTTCCTATGAGTTCGGTCGCAAAGGTAGGGGATTTTGCCCCGGGGTTGGTAGAGACCGATTTTCGGCGCTTCAAAGGAGTGGGAATCAACCCTGATGGAGAGATCTCTCTCTGCGCTGATCTGATGGGCCCGGGATCGAACAGGAATCGTGATCAGGGTGTGTGGACGACCCTGCAGAATAACAGGGCTTTGAAACCTGGGCTCCGTTCTCGACAGGTAGTGCCCGACTTGTTCGGTTTGTCCCTGGATGGAACCGTGACCCGAGTGAATGGAGCGATCGGAAACTCTCCCAACAACACACTGTTTTCAGTGCAGGCCAATGGAGGACCTCTCATCAAAAATAGAAAGGTTTTGCTGAATTATGATGGTGTGATGTTTTCTCGTATCTTCTCCGAGGGATTCAATTTTTTCCTTGGCGGGCCGGAACCTCTGGGCATACAGAAAATCGCCGAGGCCGTACAATTTGACGCAACGGTGACTGGCGTTGCTTACCAATTGAGAAAAGCCGCAGGACAGGCGCCAGTGACGCGGTCGAATGACACGGGAGTGACGGCGTTCAACGAGCTGGCAGCTCCGCTGAATATCGCAGCCCGTGAAGGGAATGCGATTGTCAGCGCGATTTTTGGGGGGGATTCCTTTGGACAGATGTCAGGTCGAATCGCTCTCGCGCCTCAAAATGTCGGCGGAGGCGAAATTACCTTCACGGGCTATCGCCTCCCGCAGGCGGGCGGCAGGGCGCTTCAGCAACTCTATCGCACGGCTTTAGTGTCTGATCCGCTGGACATCGCGACTCAGGGCGATTCCGCCTTCTCATTGAGTGCGGGAGAGATTTTCTCAAGTTTCCTGGGAGAAAATATGGATACGAATGCTAAAGCACTCTTTCGAGCGACTGTTCGGGGGCCAGGCGTGACTGGGGCGAACAACGAGGGGATCTGGCACGAGGTCGACGGTCTGGTAGTCAGAAAAGGCGAGGCACCGGATGTCAATGCGCCGACAGAGGTGTTTTCTCGATTCCTCGGCTTTTGGAGTACCAGTGTCGGTAGCGTCATCTGGGCGAAGCTGAGAGGGCGTGGGGTCAATGCTCGCAACGACTGTGCGATCTATCTCTATCGCTCAGGCCAATTGTACGAAATCCTCAGGGAAGGGGATGCGACGTGCGAATGTGATGGTGCGAGAATCGGAACCCTGCAGCGAGTCGATGTCGATCCGGGGTCAGGAAACTTCACGATTCTCGCTTCCATGACCGGGGCAACGAAAAGCAATCAAGCCTATTTCGCAGGCGATGCCAGTTTGTCTCCGGCGCTGAGTTTGCCGATTCCAGCTTTGGTGCTGAGAAAAGGAACTCGATTCAACTCGCAGACCTCTGAAACCACTTCGATTCGAAGCCTTTCATTCGACAGAACCACCGACAGGGCGGGAACTGGGTCGAAAGGGCTCTCTCAGGTAGTTAACGACAGTGGAGAGGGAGTGGTTACCGTTCGCTTTGAAAATGGAGCCGTGGAGGTGATGACCGGAAAGCTGTGAACTCTTATGGAGTCAAATGACGCGATTGTCGGCGCGCGGCTGGGCCTGGTTTGGTGGTGTCTCGTGAGGAGACTGCCTCGATTTCCTTGCCGCCGAGCCTCAGGAGTCCGCGTCTTGGCACTCGATGCCAGTCTTCGTTCAGCGCGGCAATGGCTTCTTTCTCGGGGATGCTTTGATCGGTAGTCATGAACTGGAAGAAGGCGTCGGCCAACACCGGCAGTGAAATCTGGTGGGTGCGGCGTAGTCGTTGGTAGAGGTCGTCGGATAGAGCGAGGAAAGCGGCGAAGGGAGAAGCGCTGTGTTTCCAGAAGAGCGCCAGCGTGGCGGTGAAGTTGCCGCTGTTTGCGACGAGATCCCAGTAGCGGGCAAAGCGGCGCATGCGCTGCATCTCGGTGAAGGGGATATCGCGGTTCTCCAAAATCTCGTAGGGCGGCATGGACGAATATTTCATCTCGAATTCCGCATCATGCCTGGCGATCGGGGTGCCGCGGAGTCGTTTCAAGATTCCCACCTGAATCTCCTG
>JAGROX010000446.1 GCA_020440025.1 Verrucomicrobiia bacterium | reverse complement strand
ATCGGGATTGGAATCAGGCGGTCGCGGCTTATGAATCTGGCGAGGGAGGAAAGAATCCGGTATCCGGCCCGTGGACAGGAACGTGGCTCAGTCACGTGAATGGTCACACGGGCGACCTGCGTTGCCTGGTCAGCCCGGCGGAGTCGGCTGACAGCAATACCTACGAATTTCGCTATCACGCGACTTGGCAAAAGATCCTCAGCGGCGGATTTACTGCCGAATATGACGTGGAAAAGCAAGGCCGAAGCGGCTTTTTGGTCAAAGGCGAAAAGGACCTCGGCCCCTTTGGCGGTTTCCAGCATGAGGGCAGGATCAAGGGCGACACCTTCGATTCCACCTACGCCTCAGACATGGGCGATCACGGAGTGTTCGAACTGAAACGTCCTTGATCCAGGAAAACTCACTGCTGAATCGGGATTTCCCGAACGGTGAACGGTCTCGCATTGGTGCGCGGTCCTCTCGGTGATGCCATGTCGATCGTGATACCGATCTCGTCATAGGCCTTTACGATTTGATCGGCGATCTCGGCAAGCTCCCGATCTCGGAGCAAGGCTGGGCGCGCTGTCTCGGCCACGCGGGCGCTCAGATCGATCGGTCCCCCTCCGCCCTGATTCTCTTTGAGGATGTAGGGCACCTCCAGTTTCTCGGGTGGTGTCGGCGGTTGGGGCTCGTCTCCCACGGTGATTCGCTGATCCTCCGGCGCGCCGGCCTGGGCCTGTTGGTTGTAGGTCTTGATCCGACCATTGTAGGCGGCCACGTCTTCGCGGTATTTGAGCAGCGCGGCATTGAAGGCATCGATCTCTTTGTTGTAGGCGAGACGTTTCTTTTCAAACTCGGCCACGGCGCCGTTGTAGTTGGCCACGAAGTTCTCGGTATCCGTTTTTCCCCGCTCCAAAAGGTGAAGGTAGGCAGCCAGGGCCGCCCCGGGTTTTTCGGGCTGGTCGAGGTGCATGAAATAGTAGATCAGCAGCATCGCTGACTTGTATTCGGGAATGCTACCGGTCCATTCCGAGCTCTGCATCTGGATGAGATCAGAGGAGTGAATCATCTGCACGGGATTCCCCTTCTGATCTCGAAAAGATTCCTCCAGCGACTCCTTCAGTCCTCTCTCCGCGTTGCGAAACTCGAAGCGACCATTCTGATACGGCACTGCGGAGATGTATTCGGCGAGGCCTTCACTGAACCACACCGGAGTCACGACCAGCCAGTCATGCATGACCTGATGCGTGATCTCATGAATCAAGGTGCTGGTATCGCTGCTGCGGCGCAGGGTGAGCTGACTTCCGTTTTTCTCGACACCGAGGGAGGAGAACGGCACCAGCACCTCCTGCCGGCTGGGTATGTAGACTCCGGCGACGGTGGTGGTGCGCGGGATGGGGATCAATCCGCTGGTTGATCCGTTTGGTGTCGCCGGTGCCAACGGCGTCTTGGCCAGTTCTTGATCAAAAGCCCCCCGGCTCAGGAACAGGGTGTGAAATCGACTGGCGCCTTCGGCGGGCTTTGGATTGAT
Source organism: Verrucomicrobiia bacterium (assembly GCA_020440025.1). GTDB lineage: Bacteria > Verrucomicrobiota > Verrucomicrobiia > Verrucomicrobiales > DEV007 > JAEUHH01. Next base: position 3,086 of record JAGROX010000446.1, on the reverse strand, counting down.
GCCGAGCGGAAGCGAGTCGATGGCGTGCAGCGTTCCCTCAAACACCCGGGCGGCCTCGCTGATGAAGCCTTTGGTGACGCCCTGATCGCAATCGAACTGAAAATGCGGAGTGTTGAAGACTCGGGGACCGCCTTCCACCTCGATGCTCTGGTCGACCTTGGTTTCGTCCGGCATTTTCCCGATGGCAATGGTTCTGCCGGTCGCGCTCATGTCGGCGAGATAGGTCTGATCTGACTCGCTAAGTCGTTCGATGGGCACCGCCGCCTCTCGACCGTCCGCGAGACGCAGTGTGACCGTTTTTCCATCGGAATGCAGGAGTGAAGCCTGAATGGTGCGCCCATCGTTGCTGGTCCAGCCACGGACCTCACGGTTCTGGGCTGAGAGGTCGGGCATCTCCCATAGCAAAATGGCGGCGACTCCGAGGATCAGAGTCATCGAACGAGAATAATCGGCGGGAAACTTCACGGGAAGATCCAAGCAAATTCTCCGATCCAGGTCCAGACACATCTGCCGATGAGCATCGGCTTTTCCGCCGAAAAGGCAGATTGATGCCGCACTTGGCATTGATGCCGGATTCTGCTTCACTCCCGACCATGTTTTTCGATGGCCCAATGTCCCGCAGATCACGCCCATCCTTTGTCGGAGGCTGCCTTGCCTTACTGACGCTGGTTCCACTGATGGTCGATGCGGCCGGCAAGGACGATGCGGACGAGAAAGCCAAGGAAGAGAAGGAGACTCGTCCCAACCTCATCCTCATCATCGCTGATGACATGGCGTGGGACGATTCCACGCCCTACGGACATCCCAGCATTCGAACCCCGAATCTCCAAAAGTTGGCCGAGGCCGGGATGCGGTTCGACAACGCCTTCCTCACCATCAGTTCCTGCTCCCCCAGTCGCAGTAGCATCATCACAGGACGCTATCCCCACAACACCGGGGCCGAGGAACTCCACTGGCCCGTGCCCGCCGAGCAGATCACCTTTGTTGAGAAACTCAAAGAAGCCGGCTACTGGACGGGCGCGGCGGGAAAGTGGCATCTCGGCGACGCCATTCGCGATCGGTTCGATGAGATCCGCGAGGTCGATACTTCCGGGTTCCAGCTTCCCACTGGCAAGGCGGGACAGGAAGGCAAGTTCGTCGAAACTCTCGAGGGCGAAGCCCAAAGCGGCTGTGTCGACTGGGTGCCCATGTTGCAAGAGCGGCCCAAGGACAAACCCTTCTTTCTCTGGCTCGCGGCGCTCGATCCGCATCGAGACTACTCGGAAAACATCATCGAAAACCCGGCAAAGCCCGAAGAGATCCGGCTTGCCCCCTATCACCCGGATACTCCCGAGGTTCGAGCCGACTACGGCCTGTATTACGATGAGATTTCCCGCCTAGACAAATACGTTGGTAAAGTTGTGGAAGAAATTGAGGAACAGGGATTAACGGACAATACACTGATTCTTTTTTTCAGCGATAATGGCCGTCCTTTCCCCCGGGACAAAACCACGGTCTACGACAGCGGCATCAAGACCCCATGGATCGTGAAATGGCCGGCAAGAGTGAAAGCCGGTAGTGCCTGCAAGCGCCTGGTCAGCTCCGTGGACATTGCGCCCTCCCTGCTCTCTCTCGCGGGAATCAAGGACCGTGGCAATAGCTTTGAGGGACGGGATTTCTCCTCACTGCTGACGAACCCGGACGAGCCCATCCGCGAGTTCATCTATGCAGAGAAAAACTGGCACGATTTTGAGGATCACGTCCGCGCGGTTCGTAACGAACGCTACAAATACATCTTCAATGCCTACCCCGATCTGCCGCAGACGCCCTCTGCCGACTCTGCCCGCAGTCCTACGTTCGAAGCCATGAAAGCACTTCGGGCCAAGGGACAGTTGCTCCCTCATCAACGGGCACCTTTCCTGACTCCGCGACCAAGCGAAGAACTCTATGACACGATCGATGATCCCCATGAGTTGAAAAACCTCGCCATGGATCCTCGTCATGCCGTGGTGCTCGAAACCATGCGAGCGGCATTCAACACTTGGAAAAAAAAGACCGGAGACTACGCACCCGATCTCAGGACCGCCGACGAGTTTGATCGCGAAACCGGAATCCCCACCGCTGCCCGCATTCGTCCCCGTTGGGACCGGAAGCGGATGGTTGAGGCAGGACTCGCGGCACCTTGAGTGACAGGGTATCTCATGACAAACCAGGCCGTTGCCAGAACGGTCGGCTGCGAGTTTGCTGGATCGGGAGTTTCTCTCCTCACCATCCATGAATTATCTGGTCCCCATCGAGTTTCTCGCTGTCATCGTTTCGTCGATCTATGGCATCCTTCTCGCGGCCCGAAAAGGCATGGACATCACCGGAGTCTACGCGGTCGCCTTTGCCGTGGCCTTCGGAGGCGGCACATTGCGGGATCTGTTTCTTGACCGCACGCCGCTATTCTGGATCGGAAATCCGCATTACCCCATCATTGTCTTTGGAATTGCCCTGTTCTCGGGATTGATTCTACGGCACGTCAGTCGCATTCGGCCGCTACTCGCCTTGCCCGACGCCCTTGGGATGGCCCTCTTCACCCTGACCGGAACCGGCTATGCCCTCGCGGCGGGAACCGATCCTTTCGTCGCGGTCATGTTGGGCGTCATCACCGGGACTTTTGGCGGCGTGCTCGGCGATGTCATCTGCAACGAAGTGCCGACACTCTTCGTTCCCGGACCGCTGAACGCGACCTGCGCCTTTACCGGGGCCTGGGTATACCTGGGGCTTCTTCGGCTCGAAATTCCCGACCGATACGCCCTGCTTTCCGGACTCATCGTGATTGTGGTCTTTCGAATTCTCTCGATCCGGAGGAACTGGCAATTCCCCGCCGTTCGGGAGCCCAGCCAGCCCCCTGGCTCCAAATAAGAAATGCCGGGTTTCGACGCAAAAAGATTTGAGCCTAAGATCCTTGCAGGTTTATTCGTCTACATCTCGCCAGCTATGAAATTTTTCGACGTCGCGATCATTGGTGCCTCCATTTCCGGCGCCACGCTGGCAGCCTGCCTAGGCATGGAAAGCCTCGCGGTGGCCCTCATCGACAAAGATCGCTTTCCCCGTCGAAAAGC
>JAGROX010000110.1:7711-10877 GCA_020440025.1 Verrucomicrobiia bacterium | reverse complement strand
CGCCAGTGCCAGAGGTGTTTCTGGCTGTAGCGCAGTTGGGCACCCAGGCCATACCAGTCAGAGTAGCGCCAGACATCCATCCAGTGTCGAGCCCAGCGTTCGCCGTGTTGCGGACTGGCGAGAAGCTCATCCACGATGACTTCCCACGGTCGCGCATCGGCCTGCTGTTCGATGGTCGGCGGGAGGCCGATGAGATCGAGATAGAGTCGGCGCAGCAACAACGAACGTTCCGTTTCCTGCGTTTGCGCCACGAGGAGATGTTCGCTGCGTTTTTTGGCGAGAAAAACATCGATGGGATTTCTGCCTTCGGTTCCGGCAGGCAGCTTCGGGCGTTCGATGCGTTGAAAGGCCCAGTGATCGCGAGGATCGTTGTCGCCATGTTCATCGGGAGGGATGGGAGCCCCGGCAGCAATCCAATCGCGAATCGCGGCGATCTCCTCCGGCTTCAGGGGAGCGGCTTCGGGCGGCATTCTTTTCTCCGGATCGCTGTGAGTGAGCCGGGTCAGCAGGCGGCTGAGTTCAGGTCGATCGAGGTTGATCGCCGATCCTTCGTCGCCGCCCTGATGAATTCGCTCCGCCGTATCCAGTCGCAGCCCTGCCTTCTGTTTTAGCGCACCATGACATGCGTAGCAGCGTTCGCTGAGAACCGGCTTGATGCGATGAAGGTAGGGGGCTGACTCCGCCGCCGCAGTTTCGATGGTGGGCCACGCCAGTCCCACGATCGCGATGGCTGGAAAAAGAAAGCGCATGAGAGTGCTGAAATAACGATGATGATGCCAGCAAACTCAGCGAAACACCAGTCGCCCGAGTTTCGCAATGACGCCATGGTTGCCTGCCCTGAGAATGGAAAACACTTCAGCAGACGGGCCGAGAAAAGCGGAAACCATCACTGATCACTAATCGCCGTGACTCCACGATTGATTCAGAAAACCGACGGCAGCTGGCCGCGACTCCGGCATTTGATCGGGGCGGAAGTCGTCGGTGTGGGATGGCGATCAACCGGGCGGGTTCTCGTCATCGAGCTGCAACCACCCGATTCTGCCGTGGAGACTCTGCTGATTTCCCTGCCGTGGGTCTTTGCCTCCTGCCTGATGTCAATCGCGTCCTCCGAGATCACCACCGAAGGGAAGGACGCTACCGACACTCTGCAGGATCTGATTGGGCTGGACGGTGCTCGGCTCACCGGTATCGAGTCTGATCAGGAGTCTCTCGATCTGATCTTCGACTCCATCCGCATCAGCGTGTCGTCCGACCAGTGAGTCGGTCGGTCAATCACTCAGACTGGCTATTGTTCAAGCTCAGGGTTCCAGATCGGCCGGACCAATAGCCAAAAAAAGACGTGCCCACCGCCATCAGGGCGATCACTCCGTAGGCCAGCGTCCAGTTTCCCATCGCCGCGCTGATCCAGCCAATCAGCCAGGGACCAGGAGCGGCGAGGAGGTAGCCGCCGGCCTGAGCCATCGAGGAAAGACTGGCTGCCGTATCCGCATCGTGACTCCTCACTGCGATCAGCAGCAGGGAAAGTCCGAAGGAAGCGTTGAGTCCCAACCCGAGCGTGAGTACGGCAAATCCCGTCCAGGGGGCGGGCAGCAGGAGAATGCCGACAATGCTGAAGGCGCTGGTCAGGGCGCAGCCTGTGGCCCAACCCGCCTGGGATCTCCGCCGACCCGCGAGCGTCGGGACCGCCAGACTGGCGACGCATCCGAGCACCTGCATCGCAGCGACCCAGCCTGCGGCTTCGGTTTCCGCCATCCCCCGCGTCTGCAGCACCGTGGGCAGCCACGCCACGGAGGAATAGAACACCATCGATTGTAGCCCCATGTGAACCATGATCTGCCAGGCGCGACCAAACTTGGCGATGGCGAAGATCCCCGCCAGCGGATGAACCGGAGGCCGGGCCGCCGGAGTGGGACGCATCTGGGGAGACCAGATGAGCAGGGACACGAAAGCAATCACGCCCCAGGTGGCGAGGGAGGCTCGCCAGCCGCCTGGAAGATGGTCCGCCAGCGGAACCGCGAACGCGATGCCAAAAGCCGCCCCGAGATTGAGCGCGGTGGAGTAGAGACTGGTCAGGGGGCCGATGTGATTCGGGTAACGGCTTTTGACGATGCCGGGGAGCAGCACGTTGCCGAGGGCAATGCCCGCCCCGATCAGAATCGTGCCCATCAGTCGCCAGATTCCAGAGTCTGCATCCGGCAGAGAGCGAATCACGCAACCCGCGGCCAACACCAACAGGCCCAGTCCCAGCGAACGGGCAAATCCGATGCGCCCGCCGATCCAGCCCGCCCACAGACCGACCAGCCCGAAAAGAATCAGCGGAATCGTGGTCAGCGAACCGATCGCCTGCCGACTCATGCCATCCAGATGCATCCGCTCCGCCAGGGGAGCCACCGCGGTGATGGCGGGACGCAGATTCATCGCCACCATGATCAATCCCGCGATGAGGATCACGTGTTGCCAGGGGCGGGTGGGGACATTCATTGGGCTGAGATCAGACGCTCCCGACCTCAGAAGCTGTCAGTCACTCCGCGGCCAAGCTGACGCAGATGAGTTCGCGGTCGTTTTTCACAAAGACGCAGCCGTTGGCAAAGGCCGGAGGCGCCCACATCACTGCGCCGGATTCCCGCTGCTTCAGAGGGGTCAGCGGTTCGATGATTTTCGCCCGGCTGATCTCTTCGTAACCAGAGGGCGTGAGTCGAGCCAGGATCAGGTCGCCCTGTTCGGTCACCATCCAGGTGCGATCGCTGTTGCCCTGTCGCACCATGAAAACCGTGGCCCAACGTCCTTCCGGCACCGCTTCCTGATTTTCCCAGATCCGGGTGCCCGTCGCCATGTCGAGACAGCGCATCTGCCCATAGCTGTCGATCCCGTAGACGTGACCGTCGCGGAGATAAGGCGGACTGATCATGGCGTGCAGCGCCTCGGTCTTGCGTTCATTGATCCCCACCTGAGCCCAGAGCAGCTCCGCCGTTGGCGTTTTCCCTTCGGTCTGATCCAGCCCGATCATTTTGGAGCCGTCATAGAACACGCTGAGAAACATCCGGGTGCCGTCCTCGTTCAAGGCGGGGCCCGGCACATTGATCGGCATCTTGTTCGGCTTGGTGGGGATTTCCCAGTAGACCTCGCCGGTCGCCGCATTCATCCCGGCGATGCGTTGGCCCGTCCA
>JAGROX010000110.1:0-7662 GCA_020440025.1 Verrucomicrobiia bacterium | reverse complement strand
GCCTTGTCGGAGAACGCCCGCCAGCGCTCGGTGCCCGTGAGTTTGTCAAACGCCACCACACAGGCGCCTTCGGCCGGGGCCGAGGCCTGAACGATGACCAGATCGCCTTCGACCAGCGGCGAACTCGTCAGTCCCCAGATCGGAAGATCGACCTGATACTCCGCGCCCAGATCCTTGGTCCAGATCACCGCTCCCGTGGCCGCATCCAGACAATGCAGATGTCCCATGGTCCCGAAAGCATAGGCCCGCCCGTCCGCAATCGTGACGCAGGCGCGCGGCCCGTAGCCGTAACCGACCTGTCCATAGACGCAGTCATAGACATGAGTCCAGCGCGGCTCGCCCGTCGCTTCATCCACGCAGACGACCCGCTCGTGACCCTCGTCCGGTCGATCCACCAGATAGACTTGGCCACCCGCCACCGTCGGTCCGCTGTAGCCCGCGCTCACCGGAGTCGACCAACGTCGAGTCAGCGAATCGGGCGCGAAGGATTCCCGCATGCCCGTCTCCTTCCAAACATTCTGCCGACCCGCCCCCTGAAACTCCGGCCAGTCATCGCCCCGGGCGTTGGTTGGCGGAGAGAACAAACTCAACCAAGCGATCGCCATTCCCGTGGCAAAGGCGATCGGCGGCAGGAACGAGCGGGAGAAGGTCATGCGCCAAAGTAGCCGGTTTCGACTTCGGTGACAATGATGTCGCAGGGGAGTCAGAAAGTCAGCTTCATCACGTTTGCCCGTCCCTGTCTTCCTCCTCCCTCAACAGCTCTTCCATCGGCTTCGCGAGATCTTCGTTCAACATGGTCTCCGCTGTCTCGTTGAGACTCGAGCGCATGGCCCGGATCTTTCGGCTGAAAGCGCGGCTTGAGCTTCGCATGCCTTTGTCGCTGTATTCACTGGTGGCGGAGTCGTGGGCGTGAATGTTTATCAGGGCGGCGGTGGCGATGGCATCCTGGTTCGCGGCGAGAAAGAGGAACTGCCAGCCGTCTTTCTCCCGGCGCCGTCGGATCTTGCCGGCGATGTCGAGCCACGAATACTTGACCGACGAGTTTTCCATCCCGTCGGTGAAAATGGCGAAGATGACTTGGGTGGGACGTTTCGCCTTGGGCAGCGCTTTGATCCGCTGGTGAAAGGACTCGATGGTTTGACCGATGGCATCGAGCAGGGCGGTGCATCCGCGGGGGACGTAGTTTCGGGTGTCGAGACCGACCACTTCGCTGACGGGCAGGTTGTCGATGGGAACCTCGTATTGATCATCAAACTGAACCAAGGTGAGTCGGGCGATGCCTTCTCCGGCGATCTCCGCCTCCTGCTGATCGCGGAGGAACTCATTGAATCCGGTGATGGCCGCTTCGGTCACAGGCTGCATCGAGCCCGAGCGGTCGAGAATGAAGGCGATTTCGGTAACTGGTAGGGGTGGCGTTGGCTTGATCATGATGGACACACCATGGCCCAGGGGGTGGGACAAGTTCGGGGTCACAGGGAAAAGTTTCCCGCATTTTGGGTTTCGCGGCCCCCAAAGTTTGTTCAGGGGGTGGGACAGGTGTTGACCCTTTGCTTAAGGTTTCTTAAGTATAGATGATGCCGACCGCCCCACGCCCCACCAAACCGAAGTCCCGCCCACCGTCCCGTTCTGCCCGGGCCGGCACGACCCGTCGACCGCTGGAGCGGATCGTGCGGATCCATGAAGCGATCAACCGAGGGCGTCATCCGAACTGCTCGCAGATCGCCGCCGACCTGGAGACCTCGCGCAAGACGATCCAGCGTGACATCAACTTCATGCGCGAACACCTGGACCTGCCGATCGCCTATGATGAGCTAAAGCACGGCTACTACTACACGGAGCCGGTGGCCAATTTCCCCTTTTTGCAAACCACGGCGGAAGACCTGGTCGCCCTGATTGTCGCCCGCAACGCCCTGCAGCACTTGGAAGACACCCCGCTGGTGGCGTCGCTTCGGCACAGCTTTCTCAAGCTTCAGCAGGGGATGCAGGACCAGATCTCCATTCCCTGGGCGGATATCGATCAGGCCTTCTCCGTCAAGACTGCCGGTCTGAGCCAACGCGACCTCGGCATCTTCGAGAAGCTTGCCCGGGCCATTCTGGAACGACGGGAGTTGAGATTCGACTACACCAAGCTGGGTGCCGAAAAGGCGGAATCCCGACACCTCCGTCCCTATCACCTGGCCGAAATCGACGGCGGTTGGTATCTGATCGGCCACGACATCGATCGGGGCGCGCGGCGAACCTTTGCGGTGCAGCGGATGAAGGGCCTTTCGCTGTTGGCCAGAAAGTTCCTCCGGGTCGAGGATTTCCATCTGGAGGACCATTTCGCCGGGAGTTTCGGCGTCTGGACTCGACCGGATCACGGGGATGGGAAAGCGGCGTACCCGCGCCCGGTCCGTGTGCGCTTTCGAGGTTTTGCGGCGCGTTTTGTTCCCGAGCGTCGCTGGCATCCGAGTCAGCAGGTCACGGTGCTCGACGAGACGGGTGACCTGATCGAATTACGGATGGAGCTGACGGCGCTCCAAGACTTCCAGCGTTGGGTCCTGAGCTTCGGCAGCCAGGCGGAAGTGATCGAGCCCGAGGATCTGCGGCAGTCGGTGATTCGCGAACTGAAGGAGTCCGCCAAGCGCTATGGCTAATCCATGAATTTTGTTCGATTTGCTACCGATCTCCAGGACTCTTATCAGACGCGAAAGGCGGCCACGAAAACCGCCCCGAAGGGGCCTGATCCTATGCGTTTGCATTTTTTTCGCCAGAAGGACTGCGACTGTCCCACCCCCTGAGACAAGTTGGGGGCATGCACGAAACACCCCGCCCGTTCCGTTGGGACGATGATCATCACGAGCCCCTGTTCGGGGAAGCTTCTCCGTATTTCGATTCAGCGGAAGAAGAGGAAGAGTCGGAGGACTGCCGCCTTTTCTCCATCTGCGAAGCCGTGGCCCGGCGATTTGTCAGCGAGTCCCTTTACCATGACCATCCCGAAGTGGTTCGACGGCTTCTCGAGACACAGATTCGCCGGAAGTTCGACCTGCCGGCCGATCGCGCTGCGGGCTTGTTTGATCTCGCCCTCGAATTGATTCAGCTGCAAGTGAGCGGTCGATACCACCGATCCATCGCCGAGGTCGGTCGCCTGATCGCCTTTGTCAGCTGCACCGACCTGGCGCCGGAGAACAACTGAGTGATGGAGAGCTTGCCAAGCACGGTAAGATGCGACTCAAAGAAATGATCGACCAGAACCTTCCTCAACCGCCCTTTGCCAACAGCTACTGGCTCGAGCCGGGGCGAATCGTCTGTGGAGAGTATCCCCGCGACTTTGATGATTTCGACGATCACGAAGGGATGTCCGCGCTTCTTTCCGCCGGTGTCCGCGTATTTATCGACCTGACGGAAGAGGGCGAGCTGAAGCCCTACGACGGCATCGCTCGAGATACCGCGCGATCTCTGGGGATCGATCCAGGCAGCCTGGCGTTTCATCGGCATCCGATTCGCGATGTCTCGGTTCCCCGCACGCAGGAGGAGATGCGAGCCATTTTGAGAAGACTGCGCCTGAGTCGGCATCGAAAGGAAACGGTCTACCTGCATTGCTGGGGCGGCCGCGGACGAACGGGGACCGTGGCGGGCTGTTTGCTGAGCGAGGTGTTTGGTCATTCCGGGCAGGCCGCGCTTGAGCAATTGCGGGAATGCTGGGGCGCTTCTGCCAAGTCCGCGCATTCGGAGAGCCCGGAGACGGAGGAACAAAGAGGGTATGTTCGCGGATGGTACCCTGTTGAATCCACCCGCAGGGCATGGGTGAGGGCTGCCGTTCTCGGGGCGGCGGTCGGCGATGCCTTGGGAGTTCCGGTGGAGTTTCAGGGCAGGGATTCGAGAAAAACCGATCCCGTGATCGGGATGCGGGAGTTTGGAACCCATCACCAAGCGGCAGGCACCTGGTCCGATGACACCTCGATGATTCTCGCGACCATCGAAGGCTTGCAGCAGTCGGGGCGATACGATCCCGATGCCGTGATGCGGCAGTTTGTCGAGTGGGTGGAAAAGGGGTGCCACACCCCACATGGAGAAATCTTCGATATCGGGATCGCGACCCGCGCGGCAGTTCGGCGCTGTCAGTCGGGAATGCCTTCGACCCATTGCGGAGGGACCGGAGAGAGTTCGAATGGGAACGGCTCCCTGATGCGGATCCTGCCAATCGCTCTGGTCGGTGCGGACGATCCCGATCTCATGGAGAAAGCCGCCGAGATTTCCTCGCTGACTCACGCGCACGAACGCTCCCGATTTTGCTGTGCCTTCTATTGCCTGGTGGTGAGCGATCTGCTGCATGGAAGCTCGATCACCGAGGCTACGAACTTCGCGTGGCAGGTTCTTGATCGTCGGTGGTCATTTTCCGGGGAAGAGCGTCCGCGTTTCGAGGCACTTCACCCTGATCGTTTGTTCGCTCGCTCGGAAGATGAGATCGGCTCCAGTGGACACGTGATCGACACCCTCGAGGCCGCCTTGTGGGTCAACTCCCAGTAAGACACCTATGCCGGGGCCGTCCTGCAGGCTGTCAACCTAGGGGACGATACCGATACCACCGGATGCGTCGCGGGTGGTCTCGCGGGACTCATTCACGGTGAAAGCGGCATTCCTGATGAATGGCTCGGCGTGCTGGTAAAGCGGGCGGAAATCGAGAAAGCCGCTGGAACATTTGCGGAGTTTGGCGAGTGACGAGGACGACTGCTACGAGCTGCCCAGTGGAGTTGGGATGCCGCAATCAAGAACTCTGGAAAGGCCAGCACTGAACCGTAGGCTCTCACCTCAGCGACTCGGGAGATTCAGCAGGTGATCGTCGGGAACAAAATCCCTCGCCAATTCGGCGATGTGTTGATGGTGGGTAAAGATGAGGACCTGAGTCTTTTTCGACAGGGTTTTGAGGACTTTGAACACCGACTCGGCGCGCTCATCATCGAAGGTCATGAGGATGTCATCGAGGATCAGGGGCATGGGCGCGTGATTCTCCAGATGAATATCGATCGCGGCCAAGCGAAGGGCGAGGTAGAGCTGATCCCGGGTGCCCTCGGAAAGCGCGGCGGTGTGGAGGGTGCCAGGAATGCCGTCGGGATTGTCCGGGTTCTGGCGCAGGGCCACGAGGTTGACCCGGCTGGGATCCCTGTCATCGGCCTGGGCGGCGACTCCGGTAAAGGAGCCATTGGTGAGCGTGGTGAAAAACTCGGAGGTCTTTTTGATCATCGGCCCCTGGCTTTTCTCCCGGTAGGCTTCCACCTGGGCTTTGAGAAAGGCGATGGCATGTTGGAGTCGGATGAATCGCTCGGAATCGGTAACGATCTTGGCGAGCGCGTTGGCCGCCAGTTGCTTGGCGTTGATGGCTCCATCCTTGGCCGTTTCCAGCTCGGTGCGTTGTTCGATTTCCTTGCCGAGGGCATCGCGCGCCTCGTCTCGCTCCTGTTGCAGCAGCTTGATTTCCGGGTTCAGGCGGTTGAGCTCGTCCTGCAGGGGTTCACCTTCGCCGGCTTCTGCTTCCGCGATGAAATCCTCGATAGATAAGGAACCGGCGAGATTGACGAGTGTTCGATGGCTCGTCGCCCGTTGTTTGGAAAGCCCCTGCCGTTTCTCGAATTGAGAGATGGCTGCGGACAATCCGTCGGCGGAATCGAGCTTGGCTTCGGCGACCAGCGTATCGATTTCTCTTTCCGCCGCCGCGATGGTACCCTGCTTGGCTTGCAGATCTGCCTCCAACTCTGCAATTTCCTCCTTCAGGGTCGCGTGCCGGGTCTGGCGCTCTCTGGCATCGGCGAGAACTTTGGAGAGACGGTTTTCGGTGAGTTCCGGATTCCGCGGATCCAGCTCGGGTGAATCCGGCAGGTGTTTTTGCCGCTGTTCGTTAAGCCGTTTTTGAAAATCGGCGATCCGCTCGGCCAGCTCCGACAGGCCTTTGGTGCCATCCTCGATTTTCTGATGGGTGATACGGGCGTCGCGGCGAGCCTTGAGGGAGGCGAGGACAGCCTTGGTCGAACCGCTGACGTCGAGCCTCTGATCCGCCAGCATTCGAGCCCAATCCTTGCGGGTGTTTTCCAGCTTCTCTGTGGCCTCAGCCAGCGCGGTCTCCTGCCGAGCCTGTTTCTTGGTCAGCCTGGCAATGCTTTCCGAGAGAACTTTGCGCTCGCCCTTGGCGGTGTTGGCATCACTGATGGCATCGGTGAGTTGCCGGGAAAGAACGCCGTAGGTGGCGTCCGGGTTCTCAAAGTGCTGGCGCAATTCCTCGAGGAGAGCCATCTCGGTCTGCCGGTGGACTGCGATCTTTTCATCGAGGACATCAAGCTGGTTATCCATCTCGCGCCAGTTCAGCCACTGTGCGCGCCACTCGATCAACTCGGCGGGAAGGAAGTCGCGATCATCGAGAAAGCGGGATTTCTCGATCCAGCGCTCGTTCCATTTGGTGAGTTCCCCGGTGAACCGGTCGAAGATGCCTTTTTCGTGATCGCGCTGATTCGTGAGCCGGGTGAGATCATGATTCAAGGTCGCCAGCTTGCCCAGAATCTCGGCATGATCGCGGAGGGCATCGGCAATTTCATCGCTTTTCTGAATGCCTTCGCTGAGCGTATCCACCTCGCCGGCTCCCGCGGCGGTGCCGTGCTTCAGCTTCGTTGCCAGTTCCGTCCACCTGGCGTCCCGTTCCCCGCGCACCCGGAAGAGATCTTCATCGGTGAAGACGGCGATGTTTCCCGAGGTCTGCTCGATGTCCGCTTTTTTCTCGATGATCTTCGAATTCAGTTGATCGAGTTTTTTCTGCTGCTCGTCCCGTTTCGCAGTGAGCGCATCGTGTTCCTGTTTGAACTCTTGAAGCAACGCCGTGGCAGGCACCGGCAGCTTGCGAATCTCCTCGGCATCGCGATTGGCCAGTCCCAGATGCTGGGCCGTCTGTTTGAGATCAATGGCCTTCTGATTGCGCTCGTCGATCTGGGTCGCCGCAATTCGGGATTCCTGATTGTGGGCGTTGATCCGGGATTCCAGTTCGAGAATCGCCGGGGTGACCTGGGCATCGCCGAGATGGACGAGCTTATCCTTTTCGTCGGTCAGTTCCTCGACTGTCTGCGCCAGGTCCGTCTCCGCTTGCGCGCGGTGCTGTTCTCTACTGGCAAGCGATTCCGCCAGATCCTCGAGGGCGGCCAGATCTCCGAGGCTGAGATCGGGCATGGCGGTGAGCGCTTCGGTGGAATCGAGCCCCAGATCCTTGAGTTGGGTTTCGTGCCGTTGCCTGAGTTGGCGGAGCGCCTCCTCGTTGTTGGCAAGCGTGTCGAGGTCTTCCCAGTGTCGGGCGATTCCCTGATGAAGAGCATCGAGATCCGGAGCGTCATCGACGATGGACTGGTAGGGAGCGATGTCATCGAGCTGCCTCCTTTTTCCCGCCAGGGCCGTTCCCTGCACTCCGTGCCGGGTCTGGGCCTCGGCGAGTTCGCCCTGCGCCTTGCGAACTCGTTCCGGAAAATCGGATGGCAACTCCGGCAGGGTGATCTCGGCGAGATCACCGTCGATCTGCTTCAGTTCAGTGACGAGCGGGATGGCTTGGATCAGTCTCTCCAAGTGCGACGCACGACCGCGTTTCCCGGTGAGCTGTTCCTCCTTGGCTTGAAAGGTGCCTTCGGCGGCGGCGATGGCTTTCTGGAGCGT
>JAGROX010000109.1:29005-53487 GCA_020440025.1 Verrucomicrobiia bacterium | reverse complement strand
GCGACCTACACCACCGAGTTCATCGGCACCCGCAAAGGCTATGACGCCACCAAGACGGCTTCGGAAAATGGGATCGGGGAAGTTTTTGCCACCCAGACCGGGACCGAAGTCAGCCTGGTCATCCCGGAAGATGCGCTTTTCCTGAGAGCGACCGTGACCTCCTCTGTAGGCCACGAGAATCCGTCATTCCCGGAACAGAAAAAGCAGGCGTGGACCCAACCTGTCGGATGGCGCTGAACGCGTCACTCCTTTTGCCCGAGAACCTCAGTGCGATCGGGGGCGAGAATGCGGTAGCGGATTCCGGCCCAGCGGATTTCCCTCTTAAATAGTACGCTGGTGGTCAGGGTGGCGTGGATCAGCATCCAGAAGGGGGTCAGGAAATGCTCGATCCAAAAGGTGCCGCGGATTTTTCCGGCCATCTCGGCGTCGAAGAGATGCCTCACGATGCCCCGCCTCGCCAGCGCCCTCGCCTGATCACAGACAAAGACAATCGCTAGCGTCGCCCAGGCGAGGCGGGAATTCCATCCGACAATCGCGATGATTGCGGTCGAGAATCCGATCAAGTAGGCCCACGTCAGCAGATGAGAGACTTTGTAAAAGATCGGCGCAAAGATACGGACCTGCACATACTGCCGTCGACCGAACTCAAAGAAAGATCGCCAAGTAAAATCCACCGGACTCGGCATCAGGAGGGATTTCACAAAAGCGATGCGCCGGCCAGCCCGTCGACAGGCTCGCCCCAGCCGCAGATCATCGTTGAGACTTCCGGCAAACAGCGTGGGCACATCAATCTCATCAAAATCCTTCCTCGAGATGGCCATGGATCCTCCCCACAGGCTGTTCCACTTTTCCCGGCCCCCAAGAGTGGCGACCGATCCGTTGATGACCGTGGCTAGGTGATTGATAAAGGTCGGTCGGATCGGAACGAAATAGCGATAGGTCGTCGATACGGGATGGGTTCCAGCATTGATCGGAGCGGTCAGCTTCGCCAACCAATCGGAGCCGCAGTGAATATCGGCGTCAGCAAAGGCAACGATGGCATCTTCCGCATTTAATCGAGTGAAGGCCGCGAGCTGATTGTGTACTTTTTGGCCACGTGCCTCGCAGGCCCCTGCGTAGACGAGCAGGATTTC
The DNA here is from genome assembly GCA_020440025.1 of Verrucomicrobiia bacterium. Lineage (GTDB taxonomy): Bacteria > Verrucomicrobiota > Verrucomicrobiia > Verrucomicrobiales > DEV007 > JAEUHH01. The sequence continues at coordinate 52,354 of JAGROX010000109.1, read as the reverse complement.
GGTCAGGCCTTGAGCCGATCCAGACATCCATCGAGTCGCGCGCTCATCCAGCCCCAAGTGCTCCCTCACCCATGAGGCCGCAGGATCATCTGCGCTTTCCATGGTCAGAATGAGACGATAGCGAGGGTAGCGCTGCGCTTTCAATGCCTCGAAAAAGGGCGGGGTGTTCCTGGGATCAAAGCCCTTGATCGCCACGATTAGGGCCACCGGAAGCTGGCTTTCAGCCTCCATCCCTGCCGACCATGCGCGATCCTGATCACGACTCCAGCGAAGGTAGTTGGCGCCATTAATCAATGACGCCACCGCCTCCACCAGCCATAGGCCCCAAGGTATAAAGAAAAACCACTCGATCATCTCACGGTTGCAAGATAGTGTTCGCGCCCCCGCTGCCTGCAAGCGCTATTCCTGTTTCTTCCCATGAAAGTCGCGGAAGCCAAATCTCTTTCCAAGTCCTATCACTTCGGTGATGTCGATGTCCATGCCCTTCGAGGAGTCGACATCACCATTCCGGAACACGAATTCGTCGCCGTTTGGGGACCATCGGGTTCGGGCAAGACCACGCTCTGCAATCTCATCGGGCTGCTCGACGATCCCACCTCCGGCCAGGTCATTATCGGCGATCGAGAAGCGGCCAGCCTCCGGGATGATGAGAAAAGTGAACTGCGAAACGCGTCCATCGGCTTCGTCTTTCAAAATTTCAATCTCGTCCCGGTGCTGAGCGCCTTGGAGAATGTGATGCTCCCGCTGCAGATTCAAGGTATCTCCAAGGCCGAGGCCCAGGAAAAGGCACTGCGACTCCTGGAGGAGGTGGAATTGAAAGACCGGGCTCACCATCGCCCCCAAAAACTTTCCGGCGGTCAGCAACAGCGCGTCGCCATTGCCCGGGCGCTGGTGACTGATCCCATGCTCGTCATTGCCGACGAGCCAACCGCCAACCTGGATACGGTGAATGCCAACCGCATTATCGATGTGATGCGCAAGATCAATCAGAGCCGCGGGGCCGCCTTTATCTTTTCGACCCACGACGATCGACTACTGGACCGGGTCGATCGTCGCGTTCATCTCCAGGATGGTGAAATCATCGAAGACGAACGCCTTCAACCCCTCTCCTGACTTTCCCCTCGTGAACTGGTTCTCTCTCGCTTTTCGCAATCTACTCCGAAACGCCCGGCGCTCGATCACCACGATCGCCGCCGTCGCGCTCGGCTATGCCGCCGTGAACATCCTCGGCGGATTCGCCACCTACATGTTCGTCAGCATCCGGGAAGCCTTCATCTATGATCAGGCTAATGGCCATGTGCAGGTGTGGAAAGAGGGTGCACGCACCTACGGCGGATCCGATCCTGGAGCCTACCTACTGTCGGCGGAGGAATTTGCCGAGATCAAAGCCTTCGCTGAAACCGACCCGCGCGTGATTCTCGCGGCCGGGATGCTGGAGGTGAAGGGCAACCTCGATCACGATGGAGTGCCCGCATTTTTTCTCAGTCGGGCGATGACGCCGTCTGATCAGGAAGTTTTCTACGAAGCGGCCACTTCGTTGCGTTCCCGAAACAATGCCCGCTATCGCGGAAAGCCCATCACCGATCAAACTCCCTTTGGAATCGGAATCACCGAGGGAATGGCAGAAAACCTCAAGCTGGAGATCGGAGGCAACGTCATTCTGATGGCTCCTACGGTGCAGGGACAGATGAACGCGGCCGACGCCGAGATCTATCAGGTCATGGACATGCCCGCCGAAGCGCTCAACGGGAAACTCATCTTCATGCCGCTGGAACTGGCCCATACCCTCTATGACACCGGTGGGGTCAGCTCGGTAAAGCTCCTGCTGAAAAACCAGAAGGATACCGATGCGGTGGTCGCCGAGCTGAAGGCGAAGTTTCCGGACAAGAAATGGGACACCCTTCCTTGGTATGAAGTCTCCGAGCTCTACAATCGTACTAAGCGGATGTTCGACATCATCTTCGGACTCGTCTTCGTGATCATCATCACCATCGTCACCATGTCGGTGGTGAACACCATCGGCATGGCGGTGATCGAACGCACCCGGGAGATCGGCACCCTGCGGGCCATCGGACTGAAACGACCAGGCGTGATTCGACTCTTCGGCATCGAAAGTGCCCTACTGGGACTCATCGGGGCCTTCCTCGGCCTGCTGATCACCGTTTCCTTTTCCTTGATCGTCGCCGCCGCCAAACCGCTCTGGAATCCGCCGCTGACGACGCGAGCCGTGATCTGGCAGATCAAACTGGTTCCCGACTACCTGATCCTGACCTTTGTTCTGTTGGTGATCTTTACTTTCCTCGCCGCCATCATGCCGGCACGGAGGGCGGCCTGGCGTGGCATCGTGGATTCTCTGGGACACGTTTGAAAAGCGATGGTTGCGGATGCCTCCGCCCTCCCGGCATCGTTCGCTCCTTCCTTCTTTCCCCTGCTCAAATCCGTGTTTAACTGCTGCTGTGAAGATTTCGACTAGCCTCCCCCTGCTCGCGCTGCTGTTTCATCTCCCCTTTTCGGCTTTGGCTCAGGACAATGATCCAGAGCTGCTGGCGGCCGAACAGGCCCGAGGCATCCTCACCGGAGACACCGGGGTGCAATGGACGGTGAATGTGAAGAGCGAGGGAGCCGACGGCAATCGAACGGCAAAGTTTGTTTCCATTTCACAGAACGGCAAAATCTACGCCGAAGTCATGGAACCAGCCGAAGCTGAAGGACGTCGCTACCTCGCGGAATCGGATGGAAAAATGTGGTTCTGGAAACCCGGCCTCAGCCGCCCGGTATCCGTGTCCAAACGCCAACGACTCTCGGGCGACGCAGCCATCGGTGACATTGCCTCGACCAGCTACGTCGACGGCTACTCCGTGGAAAGCAGGGAGGATGGAGAGGTCGACGGCGAGACTGCCACGGTTTACACCATGAAGGCCAACTCGCTGGGCGATACCTACAAGCAGATCAAATATTGGGTCACCAAGAAAGGGAATCTCGGGAAGAAAGCCGAGTTTTTCGCCTCCTCCGGCACCCTGCTTCGCACGGCGACCATGGTCTACGGTAACTCGGCCAACGGCGGTCCCTTTCTTTCGCAGATGGTGATTCAGGACAACGGCAAGACGGTGACCCTGAATTTCAGCGAAGTGGAGATTGGCCAGTTCCCCGATGATCTTTTTGATCGTGAAAAAATGGGCGGCGGGGTGACCCGGGCGAAAACGAAAAACCGCTGATCACCCTTTCCCTTCTCACGCCCCTCCCGTGTTCGCCCTCTCCGACTCCGAATTTGAGGAAGCGAAAAATTCGCTGCGGGAGTTGCTGCTCATCGATACCAGCAACCCTCCCGGCGACGAACGTCCCGCGGCAGAGTTGATTGCCCGTTGGCTGCGCGAGGAAGGGTTGAATCCGGAATTGGTTGGAGCCGATCCGGAGCGCCCGAACCTGGTCTGTCGACTCGCTGCCGATCCCACGAATCGTTCAGCACGCCCCTTGGTTCTGAGCAGTCACCTCGATGTCGTTCCTGCGGATGCCTCCCGCTGGACTCATCCGCCTTTCGGCGGAGTCGAGGCGGATGGTTGTCTCTGGGGGCGGGGCGCCATCGACATGAAAGGGTTCGCAATCATGGCCCTGTCCGCGTTGTTATCGGCAAAACGCCACGGTTTTCGACTCAATCGCGATCTCATTTTCGCGGCAGTGGCCGACGAGGAAGCCGGCGCCACGCTTGGTTCCCAATGGCTGGTGGAAAACCGACCCGATCTTCTTGGCGGAGAGCCGGAATATGTGATCAACGAGGTCGGCGGCTTCACCCTGCACCGCCCCGGGAAGCGCTTCTATCCGGTTCAAGTGGCCGAAAAAGGAATCGCCTGGCTGCGCCTGTCCGTGGGAGGCACGCCCGGGCACAGTTCCCTGCCCGATCCCGACAACGCGCTGGCCACTTTGGCGAATGCCATCGCCCGAATCGCCAACGCGAAGCTCCCGTGGCACGTCACCGATCCGGCCCGCGCTTTCATCGGAGGAATGGCCAGAGAATCGGGAACGCTCGCCAAACTCCTGACCCCGGCCCTCTTAAATACCATCAGCGGACCTTATCTGCTGCCTCTGGGCATTTCCGAAACCAGCAGACGTCGCTCGGTCGAGGCCATCCTGAGGAATACCGCCAATCCCACTCGGATTCATCGTGGAGGCACCAAAATCAATGTCATTCCTGGCCACGCCAGCGTAGATATTGACGGCCGTCTCGTACCCGGTCAGACCGCCGACGATCTCATCGCCGAATTAAGCACTGTCCTCGGTGATCCGGGAGGCGAGCGCTTTCAATTCGAGATTCTCCAGACCTCAGAAGCCGCGGTCTTTCCTTCGGAAACGCCCCTGTTCGAGGCCATCCGCGATCTCATTCACCAACGCGATCCCGAGGGAATGGTGGTGCCCTCCATGATTCCCGGGTTCACTGACAGCAAAAACTACGCCCGTCTTGGTGCCACCTGTTACGGGTTCTACCCGCTTCAACTGCCCAAGGACCTCGACTTCGCCGCCATGTTTCATGGCGACGACGAACGCATTCCCTTGGACGGTTTCCGCTGGGGGGTCGATACCCTGACGGAGCTCATTCGAGGCTTCGCTTGTCGGTGACTCGTTGAGTCAGAGCTTCCAACCTTCGCGATAGGCCTCCCGCGCCCAGTACTTCTGACCTTCGGGACTGTCGACCAAAGCTCCCGTCCCGGGGTTCACTTTGACCGAACCGGTAGAGCGATAGGCCATGTTGCCATAGTGGCAGAGCATGGAACTGATCTGGCCATCGGCGATGGGTTGATTCAGCGTCTCCCCCTCACGCACAGCACTGGCGAAATTGGTGAAATGCGGCACATCGCTGGGAGCGTCCCGATTCTGCCCGATCTCTTTCCCGTCGTTGTCGAAAACGGTATAGTTGGCACTACTGAAATCCATCTTGCCACCCTCGCCATAGACCGACACAAAGGCCGGAGATTCCGGCTTGCGACGATGACAACTGCTGCCTTCCCAGTTGATGCCGCCGGCAGCTCCGAAATCGAAAGTCGCGTAGGCCGTGTCAGGAGTCTCCTGATCGTCATCGAAATAGTAGCGACCTCCGTTGCAGGTCACCTTCTCCGGATAGTCCACCCCCATGGCCCAGCGGGCGACATCCAGTGAGTGCACTCCATTGTTGGCCAACTCACCACCGCCATAGAACCAGTGCCAGTGCCAGTTGTAGTGAACCAGATTGTCCTTGAAGGGACGTTCCGGGAGAGGTCCCTGCCACATTTCCCAATCCAACCCGGCCGGGGGTGGACCGACGGTGCCCTTGCCAATGGAAGGACGCGTATTGAAATACCAGCAACGGGCATAGTGAAGTTTGCCGATGACGCCTTCACGCAATTTCTGGATGCCCTCGATCATTCCCGGATAACTGCGTCGCTGGGTGCCCATCTGGACCTGGCGCCCGGTCTCCTTGGCCACCTCGACCATGCGATGTGATTCCCAAGCATTGTAACTTCCCGGCTTCTCGACATAGACGTGTTTCCCCGCCTGGCAGGCCAGAATCGTAGCCGCCGCATGCCAGAAATTGGGCGTCGCTATGGAAATGGCATCAAGCTCAGGATCTTCCAGCATGCGCCGGAAATCACTCACCTGTTTTGGTTGCTTCTCCTGCTTGCCCTCCAGCGACTTGGCGCCGGCCGCGAGTCGGGCCTCATCGACGTCACAGACATAGGCAACCTCCGTGTTGGGGACGTCGAGGTAGCCATTGATGTGGCCACGACCTCTACCGAGTCCCATGACCCCGACTCGAAAACGTGAATTGGCTCCTTTTGCCTGCCCCAGCAGCAGATTGGGTCCGGAGACTGCCGCTACGGCGGCGGCCGAAATGGTGGTCGTCTTCTTGAGAAAATCGCGTCGAGAGTTTGATTCCGTCATGCCTCCAATGTGGCAACCAGACCAGAACCAGGTCAATCTCCGACTACGATTTGAAGCTCCTCAATCGCGCCAGAGAAATGATTGGGCGGAGGTGCCGGCCCCACAGATTGCATCCCTTCGTCAAATCCCACGCTCAAGCCCTCGACCGGCATGGTATTGAGCAACCCGATCGATGGTCCTTCGGCCTTGAGATCGCCATCGATCCAGATCTTCATGGTTTCAGCGCTGTATTCGGCCTCCACCTGAAAAGGCCCTTTCGGCAATGCCGATCCAACCACCTTGATCGATTCCGCATCGGATTGCCCTGGAGTTGTGGCGCTTCTAACCCACCACTGGAGATCTCCGTCGGTAACAACCAACCCAAATCCCGAATTCTTTCCGCCTTGGGCAACGATGGTGCCGTTTGGTGCTGCGAGATCTAACGCTACCTTGGCAGAGACTTTAAAAGGTCGTCCATCGATCTGCGGTGAGTCACCGGGGTCCAGAAAGTCGCCTTTCTGAAAAGTGGTCGGAATCGCCGTGAGCTTCCTCGTCGTGGGCGGAGCATTGGTCGAAGGGGTGGCGATGCTGCCAGTGGTGTTTCCAGCGGGAACCGCGGAGGCGAGGCTCTCCCAATCCACGTTCTTGACCCCCGAATCCAAACTTCGGAAAACCCCGACAACGTTGCCGAATTCATCACGGACCTGAAGGATCAACCCGAGCACTTCATCCTCCCCGTAGACCTCGTTGCCATCTCCCAGCACGCGATCAATCTCCAGAGGCTGGGTCGTGGCGATCTGCTCGCGATTATAGACCAAGTCCTCCAATTTCAGCACGTCGTGAATTTGTTCGGTCATCTCCCGACCAACTGAACGCTTTGAGAAATCCCAATCCTGGGTGTCTGAGTCCTGATAGATCCTCACAACCTCTTTCTTGAGGAGAAAGTATTCGATCACCGGGGCTTTCAGCGTCTCCCGGGAAATGTTTTTCACCTTTATCTCGAAGCCCGGAAACTCAGTCGTCATCCGATAGAAATCATCTCGGTGACGGTCTGATGACTTGGCTGATGTCTTCTCGATGGCCACTTCCAAACGATAGTCAATCTGAGTCGATCGCGTCGCAATCCAGTCCTTCAAATACTGCTGATCATCCAGGCTGAGTTTGAGAATCTCCAACTCGAATTCCCGACCGTCCGGCTGGGCAATTTTCATCATCCGTCGGTCCGTCGAGACCGAGATGACCTGAGCCTCCAATTTACGCCCCTGCTTGTCGGTGAAAGCACGTAATTCCCCTCCGGTTGGCGCTTGGGCAAGCAAGAGCTCCGATTGCCAAAGAGCGATAATCGACAGGGACCAAAACACCCCGCCGACAAGCACACTGCTATGTGACCACATACGATTCATGGAGACAACGCCTATCCTACAGAGGCAACGGACATTCGCACTCCAATCTTTGCGCCAGTTTCACTGCAAATGCGGTTCTTTCAGGGACAGGGATTCGGAATCCGGTGATGCACGGCATCGATAGCCGCGAGGACATCCGGGGAAAGCTCCAAATCGACACTGGCAATGTTGGATTTCAACTGCGCCATGGTAGTCGCACCGATCAGGTTGCTTCCAACGTGAGGGCGCTGATTGATCCATGCCAAAGCCATCTGAGCCGAATCGAGCCCCGCTTCTTCGGCAATCAGGCAATATTCCTCGATCGCCGCATCCGCATTGGGGCCATTGTATCTGGCAAATCGCTCCCAGAGCGTGCAGCGGGCCCCGTCCGGGCGTTGTCCATGGCGATATTTCCCGGAAAGACGCCCAAAGGCGAGGGGCGAATAGGCCAGCAGGCGCACGTCCTCGCGATGACAAATCTCCGAAAGCCCGCCATCAAAGCAGCGATTGATCAGGCTGTAGGAGTTCTGAATGGTCACGATCCTCGGAAGACCCTCCTGCTCGGCGATCTGCAAAAACTTCATCGTCCCCCAGGGAGTCTCGTTCGACAGGCCGAAATAGCGCACTTTCCCCGAATCCTTGAGATCCTGGAGCACGGACAGGGTTTCCTCGATCGGCGTCCAGTCATGGGACTCCGGTTCGACAAAGTCCCGTCCGCCAAAAATGGGAACCGGGCGATCCGGCCAATGCAACTGATAGAGATCGATATGATCGGTCTGAAGTCGCCTCAAACTCACTTCGATCGCCTCTTCGATATTCTTCCGATTGAGACGAGTATCGCCATCACGAATGTGATTCACGTGAGGACCAGGACCCACCACCTTGGTGGCAAGGACGACTTTCTCGCGTGCCCCCGGGCGGGAAGCGAACCAAGTCCCGATGATGCGCTCGGTCTCATGACAGGTCTCCGCCCGAGGCGGAACCGGATACATCTCAGCAACGTCGAAAAGGTTGATGCCCTGCTCCACCGCGTAATCCATCTGCTCGTGGCCCTCCGCCTCGGTATTCTGCTCGCCCCAGGTCATGGTGCCGAGCCCGATCAGGCTCACTTCGAGGTCGGTGCGGGGAAGGGATCGATATTTCATGGATGTTCAGTCAACTCACTTGCTTGAGAGAGGAGCCAGCAAAGCGAGGAATCCCCATCGAAGCAACTGAAAAACCCGATTTCAATTCGGCCACGCCAACCCCAATGAGAGCCGCCTGATGACGCCTCTACAAGAAACCTGACGGCAACTTATCGGTCCCACGTGGAGCGGGCTTCGGCCGCTTCTCCGAGGTCGATTCCGAGCTCTCGGTTTTCTTCTTCGATGGCAATGCGGGGGCCTTCTGCTCTTCTTCGATTGCCTTGGAACTGCGATTCCGGCTTGGCAGAGGCAAGGGAGCAGAGGCGGGCGAAGACTCCACCTCCTCCTTTCCGGGAACAGAGATTCCGCTTTCCTCACCTGCGGCAACTTCAGCCCGCCTTTCCTCAGCCTCATGAAGCTTGGCCCAAGCCAGCCCCATGTATTCATGAAACGCGGTATGACTCATCCAGAGATGCTCTACTTTGGGGATGAAGTTCTCCGGGGTGTATGGCGACTCGGTTCCAAAATTCGGCCAGACCCAAAAATCACAGGCGGCCGCGACCGGCTCGAAAGCCTCCGCCTCAAACAAAGCCATGGCTCTCGGCATGTGTGTTCCCGAGGTCACCAGGAAAAATCGGGCCTCCCCCAGAATCGGACGAAGAAACCGGGGATGATCCTTGGTATCTCTCGACTCGTTTTCCGACTGAATGCGATCCCTAGAAATCCCCAGCGAGACGATCGCCTCCGTCATTGCCCGCACTTCATCAGGCTGCCCCGTGAAGACAATCGTCGCTTTGGGAAAGAGCAGTCCCAGTCTTACGCCTTCGTTCACTCTGGCCAGCGCGGCATAGGACAACTGAGACGTCGGCGGCTTGTCAGGATCATAGCGCTCGCCACCGGCCAAAACGACGATGAACTCCGGTGCCACCGCCTCGATCTGGCTGTCCGTCATCTGATCCAGGCGGAGCGGCGGATACTGCTTCTCCAGCGAAAACACTAAAGGGTCAGCGACGGGCTTGATGCTGACCATGAAAAGGAAAAACACCCCAGAGATCACGGCTGCCATCCCAAGGTTGCCGGAAGCCTGTCTCAACCAACGCGAAAACTTGCCGGGGGGCTTTCTGAAGATACGACGGGAAAATCCAATCAACACCACCCCGGTCACGATCAGTTCCATCGCGATGGTCAGAGGATGAACGTATAAGGAAACGCTTTTTTTAAATAAAAACCAAAAATCCATCGCGGGAGGACGATAAAATATAAAAAACAGCGTGCGAAACCGAAATCCGCCTCGGCACGAAGCTCGAAAGATCAGCTTAGAGACTTCCTTTGTAAAAAACCAGAGCTGATCGCTCCTTCCTTAAAAAAGTGATTCCCGACAAACAATCGGCGGACTCCGATCAAGATCGAAGCCCGCCGTTGCGGGGAGGAGCAACAACCCGGAACTAGCGTCTCGATCCAACCAACGAGGCTCCGAATGTGCAAAATAAAGAAATCGGAGTGATCGTATCAAAATCCACTATAATAACAATACTTTTTATAATTATTTAAATATTATTTTTCACACCCTTCCCCTTGATCCGTTCCACGCCTTCGGAAATTTGACGCCCAACCAGCGCCTCTGCTGATACTTCATTACGTGGTTTTGACTTTAAAGTGATTGCGCGGAAGGTTCTTTTTCCAGCCAAAACCTGAAAAACTCAGACCCCATCACTTGCCTAACTGCATGAGCAATCCCGCGAATCCCTCCCCTTCCACCCCGACTTCATCTGCCACTCGGCGTGATTTCATTGCCAAGACCGGCACTGCAGCCGCCGCCGTCGGTGCTGCCTCAACCATCGGGTTTCCCTCGGTGACCTTCGGGCAAGAAGACAAAAAGAAACTCAAGATTGGCCTGATCGGCTGCGGCGGGCGCGGCACCGGAGCCGTGGCTCAGGCCCTCTCTGCCGATGACAATGTGGAACTCCACGCCATGGGGGATGCCTTCGAGGACAAGGCCATGCTCCAACTGCGAGTGTTGGCTCGCGACCGTAAGTCGGCCGCTAAGATCGGTGCCGATGTTCAGAGCACCAAGAACATCTTCGGCGGACTCGATGCCTACCAGAAGGTCATGGACAGCGGCGTCGATGTTGTCTTGCTCACCACCCCTCCCGGTTTTCGCCCTCAGCATTTCAAAGAAGCAGTCGATCGCGGCATCCACTGTTTTGTCGAAAAACCCTGCGCCTCCGATGTCCACGGCGTCATGGATTTCATCGAAACCGGTAAGAAGGCAGCGGAAAAGGGTGTCTCCGTCCTCGCCGGTCTCTGCTATCGCTACTCCGACCACGGGCGGGAACTCTACGAGGAGCGCATTCCCAACGGAGACATCGGCGACATCATCTCCTACCACGCCACCTACTTTGCAAATATCGTGAAACCCATGCAGCCGCCGGAAGATCGCCCGGCAGGCATGAGTGATTCCGAATGGCAGATCCGAAACTGGTACAATTTTGCCTGGCTCAGCGGCGACGGCTTCGTCGAGCAAGCAATTCACAACGTCGACAAGATGGCCTGGGTCATCGGTCAGACCACGGGAGTCGACCTCCCCAAGCCCATCGCCTGCTACGCTCAAGGCGGTCGCCAGCGACCCAACCACGAGGGCAACACCTACGATCACTACAGTGTCTGCTACGAGTGGGAGAACAATCTCCGCGTCCACATCGACTGGAGCCAGTACGGCGCCGGCGTCTACAAGGAGAACAAAGACTACATCTACGGCACCAAAGGGATGGCGACTTACGACATCAACAATGCTGCCATCACGGGCGAAAAAGCCTGGCAGTTCCGGAAGCCGCGCACCGGCATGCGGAACATGTATCAGACCGAGCACGACGAGTTCTTTGCCTCCATCCGCAAGGGCGAGCGTCACGCCGATGAAGCCTGGGTCGCTCACAGCACCCTGCTTGCCATCATGGCACGTCATGCCGCCTACACCGGGAAGCGCATCACTTGGGAGGATGTCATCAACAGCAATGAGAAGCTCGTGCCCGACACCGTGTCGATGGATGCCGAGTTACCCATTCGTCCCATGGCGATCCCGGGTGTTGCCGAGACTCAGAGTGCCTGATTGAGGCGCTAGGGATTTCCTGCGATTTTGATCCCCACATCTCAGAAACGGGGCGTTTCCGCAAGGGGACGCCCCGTTTTTTGTGACCAGCAGAGGTATCTTCTGATCACGCGGACGGGCCAAGGAAAACGCTTGCGTGCTTGCAGCCCCTCAGAGACGATGGCCACCGTGAAAGTCTTCCGCATCATCCTCTGGCTCGCCATCGGCGTTCTCATCATCGGCAACGCCTATCATTTCGCCAAACACAGTTCCATCGGTCTCTTCGAGTGGTCCGCGCAACGCGGTGCGGACGGCGGACTTGCCATCGTGAAAACCGGGAGCCTCCCGCCCGACGCAGCAGCCGCCGAAACCACCCTCAACGCCGAAGCGGTTCCTGCTGCGGTTGAGGAAGTCGCACCAGAACCGGCCCCGAAGCCAAAGCCCAAAGCCCAAGCCAAGGATCCCAATCTCATTTCCCTGTTCGACGGCAAATCCCTCGGCAAATGGGAGTCGATTGAGTTTGGAGGTGAAGGCGAAGTCGTCGTGACCGAGGAAGGCAATCTCGAAGTCGATTTCGGTGCCATCATGACCGGCGTGAAGTGGTCCGAGGAGGCGCCCGCAAAATCGAACTATGAAATCGAACTCGACGCCATGCGCCTCGACGGAAACGATTTCTTCTGCGCCCTCACTTTTCCCGTCAAAGAAAGCCATGCCACCTTCGTCATCGGCGGTTGGGGCGGCGGCATCGTGGGCATCTCCAGCGTCGATGATCTCGATGCCTCGGAGAACGAAACCATGAACGTGGAAGGCTTCGAGCAGAAAGCCTGGTATCGCATCAAAGTGCGCGTCACCGATGACAAAATCGAGGCTTGGATCGATGATCGCCAGATGGTGGATCTCGAACTTGGCGACAAAAAAATCAGCCTTCGCCCCGGCGACATTGAGCTGTGCGTCCCCATCGGCATCGCGAGTTTCATGACTCGCGCCCAGTATCGGAACATCACTTGGCGGAACCTGACACCCGAGCAAGCCAAGCAGCCTGGCACCGCGCCTGCCAAACTCGACAAGCCCTGATACAGCGTAGCATCGGATTGCTATCCCGAGCCCGTCCTCGTGGGCTTCCAGCCAGTGACTCAAGTTCGTCCAAATCGTTCGCGCTGATCGTAACCTCGATCAGCCATGCCAAGAACCATCCTCATCGCCGGCGGCAACTCCGGCATCGGGCTCGAAATCGTCAAGCGACTCGCCGCGCAGCCCGATACCCAGGTCGTTTGTGCCCTGCGCCATCCCGGTCCCTTGGCCGACTTGGCGAACGTCACCACTCTCCCGTTTGACGCCACCGATCCGGCACCCGACCTCGCCGGACTTCCCGAAACGCTCGACGGCTTCGTCTACTGCCCTGGCACCATTTCACTGAAGCCTTTTCATCGATTGAGCGATGAGGACTTCCTTCTCGATCTTCAGGTCAATTTTCTCGGCGCTGTTCGTCTGCTGCGTTCCAGCCTCCCTGCTCTGAAAAGGGCGGACAGTGCCGGGATCCTTTTCTTCTCCACGGTAGCCGTGTCCACCGGCATGCCATTTCACACCAGCATCGCCGCCGCCAAAGGAGCGGTGGAAGCCTTCGCCCGCTCCCTCGCCGCCGAACTCGCACCGAAAATCCGGGTAAATGTGATTGCTCCCTCACTGACGCAAACCCCGCTGGCCGGCAATTTGCTCAACTCCGACGAGAAGGTCGAGGCTTCGCAAAAACGTCACCCCCTGCGTCAGGTCGGAGATCCCGCCGACTTCGCCGCCGCTGTCGAGTTTTTCCTCAGTGATCACGCAAAGTTCATGACCGGTCAGGTCATTCCCATCGATGGTGGCCTTTCCTCGATCCGGCTGCTTTGATCGCATCGCAGGGGTCATGAGCCAAACTATCATCCCTGTCTTCGGTATCGGCTCCGACTCACCCTTCCCAAGGACGGCATGGGAGCGATCCAAGATGCGTCCGGTGATTGTCCCGATGCCATCTCCTCCGCCATCGCTGCGGCATGATCTTGGACGAAACAGGCGGAGAATTGGGGTATGCGAACCGACGTGGATCTTTTGGAAGGCCCGATCACCAATCTAACCCTGTTAAGTCATTGACTTAACCCTCTTAAATTTGGGTTTTTACGAAAATCTCTGAATACCGTTTATGGCCGAAATCACCCTCATTTTCCCTCATCAGCTCTTCGATTCGCATCCTGCGATCCGAGAAAATCGGCCCATTGCGCTCATCGAGGATTCTCTCCTCTTTGGAGGCGATCCCGTCTGGCTCCTCAGGATGCACCAGCAGAAGATCGTGCTTCACCGGGCATCGATGAAAGCCTATGCCGAGTCTCTGGCAGAAGCCGGGCACGAGGTCATCTATCGTGATCATGACCGTCGCCTCACCACCACCGATCACCTGTCCGCCCTGAAGCAAGCCGGCTACGATCGCTTCCATCTCGCCGAGCCGGTCGACGACGTTCTCTCGCGAAGATTGAAACGCTTTTGCGAATCCGAGGGAGCCAGCTTGGAGGTCACCGAGACACCGATGTTCCTGACTCCGCCAGAGTTTCTTGAAGAGCACTTCGGCACCGGGAAGAAGCCTTTCATGGCGAGATTCTACGAGGCCCAGCGGAAACGGATGAGCCTCCTCATCGAGTCCGACGGACAACCTACCGGTGGACGGTGGAGTTTTGACGATGAGAATCGCAAGAAACTCCCCAAAAAGATCGATGTTCCCGATGAGCCTCATGCCCAATCGAATGGCCACGTCGACGAAGCGCTGGCTTATGTGGAGTCACATTTTTCTGACTACCATGGCACTACCGACCGCTTTTCCTATCCTGTCACCCACCGCGCCGCAGAAGCGTGGTTGAATCGATTCCTCGAGCAACGATTCGAAAAATTCGGCGACTATGAGGATGCGATCAGTTCACGACATCGGGTGATGTGGCACAGCGTGCTGACGCCCCTGCTGAACATTGGATTACTCACTCCCCAGCAAGTCGTCAGTCGAACCCTGGCTTTCGCCCAAGAGAACCCGGTCCCGATCAACTCGCTGGAGGGATTCATTCGCCAGATCATCGGATGGCGTGAATTCATGAAAGCCATGTATGAGCGTCACGGCATCGAGATGCGCAACGGCAACTTCTGGAACTGTGAAGACAGGCCCATTCCCAAAGCCTTCTACTCTGCAGAAACCGGCATTCCGCCCATCGACGATGCGATTCGTCATGCGCTGCAATATGGCTACTGCCATCACATCGAACGCCTGATGTTGTTGGGGAATTTCATGCTCCTCTGCGGCTTTCATCCGACTCGCGTTTACGAGTGGTTCATGGAGCTGTTCGTCGATGCCTACGACTGGGTCATGGTCCCAAATGTCTACGGCATGAGTCAGTTCGCCGATGGCGGCATGTTTACCACCAAACCCTATGTGTCGGGTTCCAACTACGTCAGAAAGATGTCCGACTATCCCAAAGGCGACTGGTGTGATGTCTGGGACGGGCTTTTCTGGAGTTTCATCAAGCAGCACGAGAAATTTTTCCGCGGCCAGTATCGCCTCGCCATGATGGCAAAAAACCTGGACCGGATGGGCGACGAGAAGATCCAAAGGCATCAGGAAAATGCCCAGCAGTTTTTGGATGCCCTCCGATAATCGCGACCTTCGGCACGCGATGGCGGACTTGTTGCGATTCCTGTCGAGTGATGGAATGCGTCACCATGACATCACGCGCCCTCGCTCTTTCCTTGGCCTGCCTTACCTTGGCGGGTTCACCCCTTTGCGCTCAGGACAAAAAACCGGACCCCAATCTGGAAGCCGCCAAACGTCCCCTGGCGATCCTCGAATCAGCCGACTGGTCCAGTCTTTTCAACGGCAAGGATCTCGCCGGATGGAAGCCGACCGAAGGCTACAAGGCCGAGAACGGTCTCCTGATCTGCGAAAAAGGGGCCAAGAATCTGTTCTCGGAAAAGGAATATGCCGATTTCGCCTTCACCTTTGAATTCAAACTCGAAGAGAGCGCCAACAACGGCATTGGCATTCGCGTACCGGCAGACGGCCACGCCGCCTCTGACGGCATGGAAATCCAGATCCTCGATCACAATGGTTCCCGCTACAACGGCGTCGCCACCATCGATGGCAAAGAGCGGAAGGTCTCATGGCTGAAACCCTGGCAGTATCACGGCTCCATCTACGGCATCTATCCGGCAAAGACCGGCTACCTGAAACCACCCGGCGAGTGGAATACAGAGACCATCATCGCCATCGAGGATCACATCATGGTCATCGTGAACGGAGCCGTCGTGGTTGATGCCTTTCTCGAGGATCTCACCCCGGTGGACGGGCACGAACATCCCGGCATGAAGAACAAGAGCGGTCACCTCATGCTGGCAGGACACTCAGACTACATGGAATTCCGCAACCTCAAGGTGGCAGATCTCTCCCCCAGCCCGGCGCAGCTCAAAAGCGAGGTCGACAACACGCCACCGGCCGGGTTTTCCGCCATCTTCAATGGCAAGGATCTGTCCGGATGGAAGGGCCTCGCCCACAACAACGCCAATGAACGCCGCGCTCTGACCGGCGACGCCCTCAAGGAAGCCCAGGCAAAGGCCGATGAGACCATGAAGGCCCACTGGAGCGTGAAAGACGGCCAGATCGTTTACGACGGCGCCGGACAGAGCCTCTGTACCGCTAAGGACTACGGCGATTTCGAACTTTATGTGGATTGGAAGATCCCACCGGGCGCCGACAGCGGCATCTACCTTCGTGGCACTCCGCAAATCCAGATCTGGGATCCCTGGGACCCGCGCAAGAAGGACGGTTCCCTGCCAGTCGATGCGAAAGAATGGGTGGAGCAATACAAAAACGGTCGCAATCTCGGTTCCGGCAGCCTCTGGAACAACAAACGGACGAAAAACACCCCGCTGGTACTCGCCGACAACCCTCCTGGCGAGTGGAACCAGTTCCTGATTCGCATGGTTGGCGACAAAGTCTCCATTTGGCTCAACGGCAAACTCGTGGTCGATCGCGTCGAGTTGGAAAATTACTGGGACAAGACCGGCACGATTCCCCTGCCCCGCGCTGACCAAATCGAACTCCAGCACCACGGCAGTGAGTTGTTTTTCAAAAACTTGTACATTCGTGAACTCCCCTATTGATGCCTGATGGCACGGCTTGTTCTCTGACTAGGCAAGAAATCCTGACTATCCTCGAAGACGAAGGACTGTCACAATTTCGATTTTTGCTCTAAAATATGAGACTTGCGCACTCTTTCTCATAGGTTTCATCGCCCCATTCTTGTTGTCGCGGCAGTTTTTCAACTGTCTTTCGGCGCAGTAGAGCTTTGCCATGCCGCGAATCGATACGTCAGCAAGGCGCCCGGTGCTTCGGATAGCAATCCCGGCACCTTGGCGAGTCCTTGGCTGACTTTGGGAAAAGCCGCTGCCACCGCCAATCCCGGCGATGTGGTTTTTGTCCGCGGCGGCACCTATCCCGAGGCGGTGCCGTTCACTCGCAGCGGCACGGGACCGGCTGCACGAATCACGTTCCGCGCCTATCCGAGCGAAACTCCCATCGTCGAGGGAAACGCCATCGACCCCAATTCCCTCACCGAAAACAGTCTCTTCCTGCTGGAAGATGTGGACTGGGTCACCATCGATGGTTTTGAAATTCGGAATCTGCGAACGAGTTCCAAAAACGTGACCCCAAAGGCGATTTTCGTCGTCGGCGCGTGCGAAGGAATCGAAATCCTGAATTGCCGAATTCACGATATTGAAAACAACAGCACCACCGCCAACGGGAACGCCCACGGCATCGCTGCCTATGGCTGGAGCACGACCCCGATTTCCAACCTCCGGATCGAGGGAAATGAACTCTACGATCTCGTTCTCGGCGCCAGTGAAGCGATGGTGCTGAATGGGAACGTGAACGGATTCGAGGTCCTCGAAAACACGGTTCACGATTGCAATAATATTGGGATCGATTTCATCGGTTACGAGGGCACCGGTCCCACAGCCGCCCTGGATCGAGCGCGAAATGGCGTCTGCCGCGACAATCTCGTTTACAACATTGAAACCGCTTTCAATCCCGCCTACGGGGGAAATTTCTCGACGGGAGGAGGTGCCCAGAGCGCTGCTGGAATCTACGTGGATGGCGGCGTGGACATCGTCATCGAGCAGAACACCGTCTACGATTGCAATATTGGAATTGAGCTCGCCAGCGAACATGCCGGTCGATGGACCGAACGCATTGATGTTCGCAGCAATGTCATTTTTCGGAACGACATCGGCGGCCTTTTTCTGGGTGGCTACAATGGCTCGGTCGGGGGGACCCGAAACTGCGTGATTCGTCACAACTCTTTCTACCAGAACGACGTCAATCAGGATTGGAATGGGGAGATCTATTTTCAGTTCAAGACGGAAAACAACGTGGTGACGCACAACATCCTGTTCGCCAACAGCAACGGGCTCTTCATCGGTAATCCGGCGACTTCCAACACCGGAAATACCGTCGATTGGAACGTCTTTCACGCTCCGCCCGCTTCTCCCATCAAGTGGCAATGGAAAAATCTCTACTACTACGACCTGAGCAGCTATCGCTCGGCCACGGGCAATGATGGAAATTCATTGATGGCGAATCCGCTCTATGTCTCTGCAGGCGCGGGCAACCTGCGGCTCCAGTCAGGCTCTCCCGCCATCGATTCGGGAGATCCCGCTTTCACCGCATCTGCAGACGAGCGTGATCGCGACGGAAATCTTCGCGTTTTCTCTTCTGCCGTCGATCGCGGGGCTTTCGAATTCGGGAGTCGCGCGTCGTTGCCTGTGATCGAAGTCCAGTTCACCGATGCCAGCGCGGCGATTGAGACGGGCGATACCACTCCCGGCGCGGGTGATGGCACCGATTTTGGCTATCAACTGGAAGGCGGAGGCACGGTCGTCAAGACGCTCACCATCAGAAACGAGGGCGACGAAGCGTTGACCATCACGAATCTCAATATTGGCGGCACAGGATCGGGCGATTTTGCTTTCGGACCACTTCCGGCACCGATCTTGGCCGGACAATCAGCCGACGTGTCGCTGACCTTCACGCCGTCTGCCGTCGCCGTGCGCAGCGCTACGATTTCCATCCTCAGCAATGCGGACATCGCGAACTTCACTTTTGCCATCAAAGGAGTCGGCGTCACCACCAACGGCGGCAGCGGGGGCATTCCGGAGCTGCCTGAGGTTCCCAATGAGGCGCCGACCTCAACTCCGGTCCCCTTCGATTCCGCGGCGTCGGGAGTTTTCACCGGCCCCATCTTTGATCGAAACTCCGGCAATCTCCTCGGAAGGTTCGCCAGTCTCAGGCTCAACCGAAGCGGAGCGTTCAGTGCGACCGTGTTCTTCGAAGATTTTCGGGCAGTTCTCCGAGGAAGTCTTGCTTCCGGAAACCCGGTCGTCGGAGTGATCAATGACGCAAATGGTGATCCCGTCACTTTCAGCCTCACCTTGGGGGCGGCTGATACCGATCCGGCTAGCCATCGCATCACGGTGACCTTCGATGGAAGCGGGCTGATGGCCGACGCGACCTTGGTTCGTTCGGATTTTCACGTCCGACTCAATCCCTCTCCTTGGGCAGGTCGCTACACCCTGCTGCTCCCCCCTCCGGAAACGCCCGTCGCCAATGAACCGGAGGGAACGGGATGGGCCACTATTTCAGTCAGCAAATCCGGCTCCATTCGATCCATCGGACAACTCGGCGACGCCACCAATTTCTCCACCAACGGCTTTGTCGCGTCCAATGGAGACTGGTTTCTCCACAGCCTGCTGTATCGCGGTACTCCGCGCGGCCAGATCGGTGGCTGGCTGAGATTTCGAGCCATTCCGGGCGTGAGCGACCTCAATGGCGATCTCAAATGGACCAAGCTCGCCGATTCGCGCGAACGGCGCTTTCCCCAGGGATTTGTTCGCGATCAACCTGCCATCGGGTCGATTTTTCAATCTCCCGCACGCGGATCCCGCACCCTCACCGAACTCGCCGATCAACTCCGCAACGCTCGACTGAGCCTGATCGAAACGAATCTCCCCCATGGCGGAGTCGAACCCGTGATCAATTGGCTCGCCAATGACCGAATCACCTATCACGGCCCCGAGACGCTTCGCGCCTCAGTCAATCGAACGACGGGACGCCTGGCGGGGCGTTACGTCGATCGCGACTCGGGACTCTCGCTACCTTTTGGCGGCGTCGTATTTCAGCGCCAAGGCATCGCCGGCGGATGTGTCACGACGAGTGAGGGAGCAGGCTATCTCCTCGTGGAACCCGGAATCAGCTTCCCCTATCCCGGCAGCGAAACCAGAGCAGCGCCTCCGGTCGCGCCCACGAAGCCCGCCTCCTCGGCAACCGGACCGAGTCGGACCAATGCCTTGCCCGACACAGACAGCGCCGGAAGCTTTTCCGGGCTGCTCACCGATGGCAACACCGTTCCCGGCTCTATCAGCGGCCTGCGACTCGCCGCCAATGGCAGTTTCAGCGGCGTCGTCTGGTTTCAAGGTCAACGCCTCGCGCTGCGCGGCGCCCTCGATTCATTGACGGGAGCCTTTTCCGGCCAAATCAGCCGCCGAAATGCCTCCCCCGTTTCCGTCAACCTCCAACTGAAGCGCGCTGTACCGGGCCCTCAGGTCTTGGACGCCTTCTTCTTGAGCGGCATGTTGAGCGCGGATGCCACGACGGCGACCGTGAATTTGCATCGATCTGCCTTCAACCCGCGTTCCGCTCCCGTGCCTGAAACCGATCGGGTTACCTACACCGCTCTCATGCCAGCTGGTTCCGGCCGCACCGCGACGGAACCTCAGGGCGACGGCTACGCCCTCGTCGCTATTGTCAGCTCGGGACGTGTCAGGATCTCCGGTCGATTGGGAGACGGCACCGCTTTTTCCAGCGCCACCACTCTGCATGCCAACGGTGAAATTCCACTCTTCGTCCCCCTCTACCGCACCACCCCGAGCGGCTACTTGGCCGGTGAACTGCGACTCCGCGACGTCAGCTCGATCAGCGACTTCGATGGCACCCTCCATTGGCTGAAAGGAACCAACCTGCGTGATCACCGCTATCCAGACGGATTCGAACTCGACCAGCCTCTTGTTGGTTCGAAATTTGCTCGCGCCCTCCCCGGACAACGTTCTATCGACGGCTTCGACGATGAGTATCACAACGGCTGGATTCGCTGGGAGGGCGCTTCACGGCAGACCGCTGGTGCCGTTGACCAGGTGATCTCCTGGCTTCCGAATGACCGGGTTGCCTTTT
This sequence comes from Verrucomicrobiia bacterium, assembly GCA_020440025.1. Classification (GTDB taxonomy): domain Bacteria; phylum Verrucomicrobiota; class Verrucomicrobiia; order Verrucomicrobiales; family DEV007; genus JAEUHH01. The sequence continues at coordinate 31,582 of JAGROX010000109.1, read as the reverse complement.
TCGGCCCGGAGCAGCTCGCCATTCGGATCAATCGGCGAAACGGGATGATCAGCGGCAAATACAACGACCGCGCGGGCTTCCAGAACGTGTTCAGTGGTGTCATTTTTGCCAAACAATCGCTGGCACAAGGCGTCTTTCTCGAATCCAATGCCGCGGGTCGCTTCCGTATCGATCCCCGATAAAGGCTGATCTGCTCCTTTTCCCCGTCACTGCGTAAACGCGGCGCTTGCTTTTTCCAGCCTTTACGGCTTATCTGAGGCCCCTTGAAAACTCCAATGAGACGATTCTACTCCCCTATTCCTGTCATCGTGGCAGCGACCGGTTTGTCTGCCGGGTTCGCCAGCGCTCAAGAGCTCCCGAAAGCCATCGAGGTCGATTTCATGACCGACGTGAAGCCCCTCATCGAAGGCGCCTGCATCCACTGCCATGGGCCCAAAGAGGCCGAGGGCGAGTATCGGATGGATACCAAGGACGCCACCTTCATGGGCGGCGAATCCTATGGCGAAGATGTCATCAAAGCTGGCGACGGCAATGACAGCCCGGTTTATTGGATGACCACCGTTCATCTCGACGATCCCGATGATCCCGAGGCCATGCCGCCTGAGCGCCCGCTCAACGAAAGGCAGCAGCAGATCCTTTTCTCCTGGATTCAAAACGGTGCCGAGTGGCCCGAGGGCGTCGTTCTCGAGGAAAAACCTCGCGTCACCTACGAGGGCGTCAAAGCCCTCCTCCAAAAAGGCGGCCCTTTCAAGAAGAGCGAGATCGAAACTCTCCGCTACTGGGTGGAGCAAGGTGCTGATTGGCCTGCCGGAGCGGTGGCTACCGAGGCTCCGACCGGTCCTGCCGACGACTTGGCACTCGTGAAACGCATCCGCGAGACCATCCTCGAGAATTCCAAGGAGAAGTCCGAGGCCGAGATGACCGACTACGAAAACGTCATTCCCAAGACCGGCGTGAAGTATGACATGGTCGCCATCAAAGGTGGCGAGTTCACCATGGGCAGCCCGGACTCCGAGAGCGCCCGCGCGGACGACGAAGGTCCTCAGCACAAGGTCAAGATTTCTCCCTTCTGGATGGGCAAATTCGAGGTCACCTGGGACATGTATGAGCCCTTCATGATCACCGATGTGGCCCGCAACAAGGACGGCTCCCCGCAGAAAGTCGATCCCGATGCCGCCCCGGTCGACATCGTGTCCAGCCCGACCACGCCCTATCAGGAAATGAGTTTCGGCATGGGCACCAACGGCTATCCCGCCATCTGCATGACCCAGCACGCCGCGCTGAAATTCTGCGAATGGCTCAGCGCCCAGACCGGTCACTACTATCGTCTCCCCACCGAAGCCGAGTGGGAATACGCCGCCCGCGCCGGCACCACCACCGCCTATCACTTCGGCGACGATCCCGCCCAACTCGGTGAATACGGCGTCTTCGACCCCTCGCAGACTCGCACCGGTTACGAAAAAATCGGTACCAAGAAGCCCAATCCCTGGGGTCTCTACGACATGCACGGCAACGTGCTGGAATGGTGTCTCGATCAGTACGACGAAAAAGCCTACGAAGGCCGCACCGGCGTGACCGAGAATCCCTTCGTCCGCCCGACCACCCGCTATCCCCGCGTCGCTCGTGGTGGTTCCTGGTATGACACCGCCGACTACGTGCGTGTCGCCGCGCGGACGGCTTCCAACGCCGACTGGAAACAACAGGACCCTCAGCTGCCCAAGTCCATCTGGTATCTCACCGACGCCACCTGGCTCGGCTTCCGACTCGTTCGTCCTCTCGAAGTGCCCGAAGCCGAAACTATCCACGACATCTGGAGCCAAGGCGCTCGCGACGAGGAGTAAGTCGCTTCGACGCTTTCATTTTGCCCCGTTCCCCCCTGATGATTGCTTTCCATCAGGCTTCCGAAAACGGGCTCCGCAAGGGGCCCGTTTTTTTTGATTTCCAGGGAAAAGCATTCGTGCCTAGGATGAAAATCTCCATGACTCGAGCGCATTTTCTTCGTGCAGTTTTCATCAGCCGATTCCTTGTCGCTACCACATCGGCATTATTCTGCTTCGCCTCCTTCGCATTCGGGCAGGAACCATCAGCCAACGACACGGCGGGCAAGCTGCCACCTCTTGCCAAAGTCGACGAAGCCGCCCTGCAGCGAATTCGCGAGCTGAGAGCCCGAATCGTCGAATCCACCAAGACGGACACGACCCCGGCGGCCAAGGATTATTCCGCCAAGATTCCCCGCACCGGCGTCCCCTACGACATGGTCGCCATTGACGGCGGCGAATTCCTCATGGGCAGTCCGGCAAGTGAGCCCGGGCGAAGCGTCGATGAGGGGCCGCAGGTTCGCGTGCGAGTGAAACCCTTCTGGATGGGGAAATACGAAGTCACCTGGGACTTGTATGAACCCTTCATGATGAACCCTCTCGCCCGCAACAAAGACGGAACCCTCAAATATCCCGAGAAAGAAGAGCATCTCGATTCCGTGGACCAGGTTTCCATGCCGACAACCCCTTACATGTCGATGGATTTTGGGATGGGAAAAGCGGGCTATCCTGCCATTTGCATGACTCATCACGCCGCCAA
>JAGROX010000109.1:11397-28944 GCA_020440025.1 Verrucomicrobiia bacterium | reverse complement strand
TGGGAATACGCCTGCCGCGCGGGCACCACCACCGCCTATAGCTTTGGCGATGATCCGGCGAAACTGGCCGACTACGCGGTTTTCGATCCCGAGCAGATCCGGACAGGCTACGAGAAAGTGGGAACCAAAAAGCCCAATCCCTGGGGCCTCTACGACATGCACGGCAATGTTCTGGAGTGGTGCCTGGACCAATACTCCGACCAGACCTATCAGCGATGGAAAGCGGGCGGAGAACCGGTGGAGTCCCCTTTCGTGCCAGCGGTGAAGCGCTATCCCCGAGTCGCCCGAGGCGGCAGTTGGTATGATCTCGCCGAACTCTGCCGAAGCGCGGCCAGGACTCTTTCCGACCCTGCATGGCAACAGGGAGATGCCCAGTTGCCGAAAAGCCTCTGGTATCTCACCGACGCCGCCTGGTTGGGGTTTCGCCTCTTGCGACCGGTGGAAATCCCATCGGCCGAGGAAATGTATTTCCTCTGGAACAGTGGCGGCGTAGAGCAATAGCTGGCAAAGTGAATCGTGACGTTGCCCAGTCCCCAAACTCCCACAGTGCCTCGTAGCCGCCTTCTTCAGAAGGTGGAATCTGACGCGTCGAACCTGCGCCAGTCTCCGTCTCCCCTCGCTCTGACTACCGCGGCTGCCATTCAACAGGGTTGGGTCCGACACTTAACCCTGTTGAGTCTCGCTCTTTTCCTCGTTTCCTGCGATCGCCCGCCAGTGGCTCCGGAAACGGCTCCGGAGGAATTGGTGAAATCTGGCGCTCCCGCCCTTCTGACCTTTCAGGAGGGGCACATGGGCACGGAGTTCACGCTGCGGGTCTGGGCCGGGCCGGAGGAGCTAGTCGCAGCCAAGGCAGCCGTGGCCGAGGCCTTTGCCCGCATCGAGGCGCTGGAAATGGTGTTTTCGGACTACGAGGTCGATTCAGAAATCGTCCGCCTGACCACTCACCCGCCGGGCGAAGCCGTTCCCATCTCGTCCGATCTCTTTGCCATGCTGGTGAAAACGCAGACTTTGTCCGAGGAGACAGGCGGCGCGTTTGATGTCACCGTCGGCCCCATGGTGCGGCTGTGGCGACAGGCGCGGAAGAACCATCGGCTGCCCACCGCCGAGCGCATTGCCGAAGCCCGGGAGCGCTCGGGTTGGCAGAAACTGCGGCTGGATCGCGAGACGCCAGCAGTCATTCTCGATGCGAAGTTCATGCAACTCGACTTCGGCGGCATCGCCAAAGGATTCGCTGCGGACGAGGCAATGAAAATCCTGAAACAACACGGCTTCGCCCGCTCCCTCGTCGCCGCCAGTGGAGACATCGTGGTCGGCGATCCCCCGCCCGATCACGACGCCTGGCGCATCGGTATCCGCTCCCTCGATGTGGTCATGGCCAACGACCCGGACAAACCGCTGACCGGATCCGTGCCGCTCATCCAGGGCGCCATCTCCACCAGCGGCGACACCCAGCAGGCGGTGAATATCGACGGCGTCCGCTACTCTCACATCGTGGACACCAAAACCGCCCTCGGCCTGACTCATCGCATCGCCGTCACCGTCATCGGTCCCGACGCCACCACCACCGACAGCTACGCCACCACCGTCAGCGTCCTCGGCAAAGAACGCGGCCTCGCCTTCATCGAATCCAAACCCGGCGTCGAATGCCTCATTCTGGAAGCCGACGACGCCGGCACCATCACGGAGACCCGATCCAGCCGCTTTCCGGAGATTGCGCGGGGCGAGTGAAACTCTCAATAACGATCCCTTGTCGTCGAGAGAGCAAAGCCCGTCATGACTCGACTTTGGAACTTGGGACATCCGAAAGCGTGACATTGCCTCCCTTCCCAACCTCGCCGTTTGATCCGCTCCTCTTCCAATTCTGCTTGCCAGTCCCGGCTCGTTCTGATCCGCTTTTCGACATTCGACTTCACCCAGTCCTACTCACCACCGCCTCCCAATCAACCCGCCAATCGGCTCCTTCAATGAAATCGCGAATCATTCTTTCCCTGATCGGAATCCTCAATCTTGTCACGGTGGGCTGCGACAGCGACCAGCTCGAACAGATTGCTGCGGCGGCTTCCAATAGCCGGTCAGGGTCAGCCTATGGAGGGAGCGATTACCGTTCCAACGACGGTAATGATCGTGGATACGGTGAATCTTATCGCCGGGACAACGATTACCGGCGTGACGATGCCTACCGGCAGGATGTTCGCGTCCCCTATGGCGTGCGAATGGACGCCCGGCAGCTGGATACCGCCACCGATCGCCTGAGACTTGAGGTGGACCATTTCATGCACAGTCTTGGCAAAAAACCCACGGGTGGATTTCTCGCTCTGAAAAACGCCACGAATGAACTCGAGACTGCGTCCGACCGCTTCTCCGACCTGTTCAAAGGAAATGACAATCCTTCCCCCTCAACCGCCCGCGAACGACTCGACGTCGTGGAATTGGCCAGCGAACGCGTCGCCGACCGGATCGACTCCCTCAGGAGCACCCCTTCGGAAGTGATCCGCCAATCTCGCGTGGTGTCGCAGATCGTTCGACGCCTCGACGGCGCCATTCGCTGATCGGGATGTCGATCCAACTCGTCATTCAGAATCAAGGAGGTAGAGGGAGGTCTCCATCGGTGAAAGATTTGGTCACTGTTTGCCCCTGACCTGAGGAATTCATGATCAAAAATTAATCACCAATCACCGCTTTCGCTGGCAAAATGGTTCATTTTTAGCCAGATTCGGGCGGTATGAGTGACTCCCCAAAATTACCTGCGAAGCCGACAGTCGCGTCGGGTGGTGGGGTATTTCGCGGGCTGGCGATTCCCTTCCTGGCCTTTTTGTTGGTGGCATCGCTGGCGCTGATGGCATGGATCGACTGGTCATTGAAGCGGGCGTCTCTCCGGCAGTTCGAACAAACCGCGGCGGCGAATGCTCGCATCGTGGATCAGATGCGGTTGCCGCGTTCTCCGGAGCTGGCTCGAAATCTGGGGACGGTACTGGGCGTGGGAGTGGGGTTCCGATTCGCGAGCAAGCCGGGCTTGGGAGAAGCGCCGGAACTGGAGGAAGGGATCGAACGACTGGTGGGCGAAAAACCGGCGTCGGGACGGGCCGCAGATCACGACATCGCCTTGGCTCCCCTGGCGGGAGGCGATGCTCACCTGGTGCTGGTGCGGGTGGCGGAACCTTTTTTGCCGGGAAGGTTCAACTGGCTGCTGGCGCCTCTGATCGTGACGGCTCTGGGTGGAGGGATTGCGTTTCTCATCGCCCGACGGATCGTGCGTCCCCTTCAACTACTGGAGCAATGGCTGCCGAATCTGGACCAGACGGAACCGGCACGGATTTCGCCGTCGGTGACGAACCGGGCGGATGAGATCGGGACGCTGGCTCGGTCGCTGGAAGCGACCCATCGCCGAGTGTTGGAGGAACAGGACCTGCGTCGCCAATCGGAACGTATGGCCACGCTGGGCCGGATCGCGACCAGTCTGGCGCACGAGATCAAGAATCCGGCGGCGGCAATTCGCCTTCATGTGGATCTGCTGGCGAGGAATGCGGATCGAGATGACGCGGATTCGATCGAGTCGATCCAGGATGAAATCGATCGCATCACCGATCTGATCAACCAATGGTTGTTTGTGGCTCGGGCGGCGCCGCCGCGCACGGATCGCCACGATCTGGCAGCGATGTCGAAACGGGTGTTGCATCGGTTGGCACCGCAGATGAATCATGCCGGAGTCACCGCGACGTTGAAGGGATTGGCATCGGCTGAGGTGGATGTCGATGCGTCCCGAATCGAGCAGGTGATGCGCAATCTGTTTCTCAATGCGACTCAGGCCATGCCCACGGGAGGCGCAATCGAAGCCGATCTGACTGAAGAATCTGACGCCTTTGTCCTGATGATCAGCGATGAGGGGCCGGGGTTCAGCGAGCAGGCACAACAACATTGGCAGGAACCATTTTTCTCCGAGCGGGAAGGAGGCATGGGTCTCGGCCTGACTCTGGCGGTGGAAGTGATGCAGGCCCACGGTGGCACCCTCTCAATAGAGAATCGGGAATCAGGCGGCGCGGCGGTGTGCTGTCGGTTTCCCAAAGCAAGGAGAAGCTTGATCGCACCATGAAAAAGTCACCCAAAGTCCTCATCGTGGAAGACGAGCGCGCGCTGGCCCTGGCGCTGGCTGCGACGGTGCGGCATGTGGGCGCGGCCAGTGATCTCGCCCCCACGGCAACACAGGCGAGGAAAAAGCTTTCAGATACGGGCCCCTATGACGCAATGATCCTGGACATCGGCCTACCGGATCAGAACGGCCTGGCCTTTCTGGAGAGCCTGCCAGAACGGCAACGTCCCCCGACCTTTGTGATCACGGCGCACGGCGAGATCGGCAATGCGATTGCCGCTAGAAAACTCGGAGTGCGGGAGTTTTTCTCCAAACCATTGAACTTCGAAGCCTTCGTCGGGGCGCTGACGCGGTTGCTTCGCTCGGTCGAGCGAACGGCACCGACGCCGAGACCATCAGCCGAGGACGCAGGAAGAAGGGAATCGGCCTTTGTCGGTGCGGCATCATCGATGCGAGCGGTATTTCAGCAGATTGCACATGCCTGCGCCAGTTGCGAAGCGGTATTGATCAGAGGGGAAACGGGAACCGGCAAAACTCACGCAGCCCAGCTGATTCGTCAGCATTCCGGCGACGCAGACGAACACGTGATGATCGTTGAGGATGTGGGGGCGTTGTCGCCATCCGAGCAATCGAATCTGCTGAGACGAATCGAGGCGGATGTTGGCAAAGTTCCCCGAGTTCTCGCGACTTGCGGCGTGGATCTGCTGGACGCAGTGACTCGGGGCGAATTCCGGAGCGATCTCTACTACCGATTGCAGGTCTTGGAGGTCAGGCTGCCACCACTTCGAGAGCGAATTGAAGACTTACCGGTGTTGGCTTCCTACTTTGCCGGTCAACAGTTCCCCGATCGGCTGATCGAGACGTCCGAGGCCGCGCTAAAGCAGTTGGCGGCTCACAAGTGGCCGGGAAATCTGCGGGAATTGCGCAATGTCATCTCCTACGCCCTGACAGCGGCGGCGGGAGGGTCGGTGATCGATTTATCTCATCTGCCAGACTACCTGCGTCAAACTCCTGTGGGCGATTCGGACACCGTCGACAAGAGTCTGACCGATGAACTGCGTCATGAGTTGGGTCGTTGGGTCCGGGCGCGACTGCGGGAAGATCCGTTGCCGACTTATCGTGATTTTTCCGAATCGCTGGAAGGAGAGCTGATTCGCGATTTGCTGGGGCATTTCGACGGAAAGCTGGCCCGATTGGCCAAGGAGTTGAAAGCCAATCGCGCGACCCTGCGAAGGAAGCTGAGGGAGGACTAAGATCTCACTCTGATCGAATTTGACCCAGCAGGTGGACAAGAATTGCCCATTTTTGAGATTGGTCCAGATCCGTCTTGTTTCCGGAGGACGGATGGGCGTTTCATCGTGACATGAATCATAGAAAACTTTCCCTTCTGAGCGGAATACTCGCCACCAGTCTTTCCCTCCCCTTCTCAGATCGTCTGGCAGCTCAGGAAGATGCCCCGCCGGTGGTGGCCGAAGTCACTGCGACGGAATCGGGCAATGCCTCGTTCAACAACGAAGAAGTCGGTGCCTACAATCAGCCGGAATGGGTCAAGCATCGTCGGTTTGCCAACACGCGTGTCCACATTCAGCGCGACCCTTGGGAGATGGCGCTGGAACATTGGTGGCGGGGACGGCTCAACGATGGCGAATGGAAACACCGGTTTCAGGAAGAGCTCGAAATCGGTCTGCCGGGACGCATCCAGTTGGATCTCTACGAGGATTGGGTGGTAGAAGATGGGGAGGCCTCGCATCACGATGTGGCCTTTGAGGTTCGCTATGGCTTGGCAGACTGGGGAGTGATCCCTCTGAATCCGGCGCTTTACTTTGAATACAAGTGGGTCGATCCCGATCACGGTGGCGATGTGATCGAACCCAAAATATTGCTGGGCGATGAGTTTGGCGATGGTTGGAACTACGGACTCAACTTGGTCTACGAACGGGAAATGGGCGGCGAGAACACGGAAGAGTTTCAAGTCACCCAAGGGCTCAGCAAGGCGTTGCTGAATGACGCTTTCTCGCTCGGAGTCGAGGCCAAGTATGTCCGCGAAACGGTCGAAGGAAGCCGGGGCAACCCTGAGCATAAGGTGCTGCTCGGTCCCAGCGTTCAATTCCGTCCCGCCGACAATATGCACCTCGACGTTGTGGCCTTGGCCGGCCTGACCAATGACTCGCCTGATTTGGAGGCCTGGGTGGTGTTTGGCTGGGATTTTGGTGGATCCGGTGGTTCCGGTGTTCACGCCCCCGTTTCGGGGCGACGCTAGCAGGCCCACCGATCGATGCCCCAAGTAGCAAAAGTCTCCAAGCCCAAGGCTCGTGACCCTTCGGAGTTCCGGGCTTTGGCATTGGCGACCTTGCCGTCGGGAAAGATCGAGCCATCGGCCTCTCGACGTTCGCTGACTGGTCCCGTCGTGATCTCTCTGGTCGGGCACGGATTGGCGATCGTAGGTGCTGCTTGTTTTTTTACCATCCATCCCGGTGATGACGGGATCGGAGAAATTCCCGTGATCGAAGTCAGCGTGGTCTCAGGGGCGGAAACGGAGGCTGAGAACAAGCCCGAACCGGTCACTGAAAAGACGCCCCCTCCGATTCGAGAGGCAGAGCCGATCGAGATCGATCTGCCGGTGATTCAGGAAATCGCGCGAACGGCCGATCTCCTCCCCCCGGACCCGATTCTGGGACTGGTATCTCCCGAGCCAGCTGAGCCGGTGGCAGAATTCCTGATCGCAGAACTGGGATCGTCGATGAGTTTCCCCGAACCAAAGAAGACTTCCCAACAGCAGCCCCCCAAAAAAACATCACGATCTGCCGTATCGGGTGCCCTCACTGTCAGTCACGGATCTTCGAAAGCCATTCCGCCCCGTCCTCTGTCGCCCGTGGGCCCTTCCTACCCCTCATCAGCCAGGAAATCGGGCAAAGAAGGCACCGCCTGGGTATTGGTGGTGGTGAAATCGAATGGATCACTGCGATCCGCGAGCATCCACCGGAGCACGGGAACCCGGGCGCTCGATGCCTCGGCATTGGCCTGCGTAAAGCGCTGGAAATTTAAGGCAGGGCAGAAAGATGGCCACGCGATCGAAGCCTCGGCGCTGGTGAAAGTGTCCTTCCATCTGGACTAGTGCGCTGATTGATCAATTTGCTGAAAAGTGGCTCCGGCCTTGCCAAGGATCAACTCGACCGAAGCCGACCAGACGAAAGGAACTCTTGATGCGAAGCCGCGCTTCCTGCGTCAGATCGCACGCTTTGGGTTTGGTCTCCGATGTCCGGGGAACGACTTCTTCGATCGTGGCATCGTCGATTGCGCTAGCCGCTTGATTCCGCAATCCGGTGCGCCTGTCCGTTGTGGCATGCCGTTCTCCTCAACGTAATTCCCGCTGCAGCCAGCGATCTAAATCGCGCCGGTTGATGGCTGCCACAATCTCCAGCTGATCCCCCTTCAGCCGGAAGATCAGTCGATAGCTGTCCGAAAAACGCTGCCGCAGCAAATTCTGCGACATCTTCAGCATCCGCACGCCGACAAAAGCAGACGGATCGCCCGAAGCCAACCGACCTACCAACTGAAACACCGCCGATTGCACGTGAGCCGGAAATGGTTTCACTTTCTCCAGAAAATCCGGCGGGAAAATCGGAATTCTCGGCATGTGAATCCCGGAGGTAATCGCCCCATCCTCGCCCGTTGGGGCAGCCAAGAGAGCTTCCTCCTCCTCGTCTGCCCGTGCCGCCTCCGCGACCTTATCCCGGGAGGATGTCTCCGATTTCGCCATTGCCTCCCGTCGCACATCGCGCAGCTCGCGCCGCAGCTCATTGCGCTGGTCATGTTTGCGCTTCACTTCCGATTTCAGCATTCGCAATCGGTCACGCAGTTCGGCAATCTCCCTTTCATTCTCCGCGATTCGGTCTTCCGCGCCCGCCGATTCCTCCGCCTTCAGTGATGCCAGCGCGGCCTCCTTTTCCTGCGCAATCGCTTCAGCCTCCTCCGCCCGGGCACTCGATTCCTGTAGCGAGCGTTTCAACTCGGCCAAATCCTGCGTCCGCCGCTCCAAATCCGTCGATGTGGTCGCCAGTTGATCCGTATAGAGCGTCGAAATCTTGGCCGCCGCCATTTCGAGCATCGCCTTCCGCGCCAGCGTGTCCCCGAAATGAGTCAGATCCTCGGACACATCAAACCGGGACAACCCCGCCATCTCGCGCCGTTCCTCGATAGCTTCCAGCAAAAGATCCACCTCGTCCCGCGGCGCCAGAGGCAGAATTCCACGGGCAAAGGCGATCTCCAGAAAGGGCAGATCGCACGCCATCAGACAAAACGCCAGCTCCACCCAACGAGCCCCCGTTTCCCCCTCCTGCTCCCGCCCATCCTCGTCCTGCGAAGCCCCGGCGAGCGGTCCCTTTTCGTCATCATCCTCGGCCTTCAGGATGGCTTCACAATGCTTTTCCAACAGCCTCAGAATCGCTGAGTGATCTCCCCTCGCCCGGATAAATTCCAGATCGATCGCCCCTTTCTCTTCTATGCCGGGAAACATCTCCGCCACCTGCAGCGCCAGCTCGTAGCGTTTGTCGCGACAGCTCCTCACAAAAACCCACAAAAACGCATCCTCCCACCCCTCCCAGTCGGGATAGGGCGATTGTTCGTAGATCGTCATCACATGATCATACTCGTGATACTCGACCAGCCGCTGAATCACCAACTTGATCATGTCCACCTTGATCCGCTTCGGATCCAGCCGCATCACCTCGTGCCTCTGCATGTCCGCCAGTGACTGCATCGTCAGCCGCTCTTCTTTTTCTTTTTCCAGATCATCCAGCGTCTTTCCCGGCACCGACGAGGAACGGGACAGCTTTTGCTGATCCTTCCGCAGACAGCATTTCTTGTAGCGCTTCCCGCTCCCGCAGGGGCATGGCTCATTGCGCCCCACTTTCGCCACCGCCCGCCTCACCTGATATCCCGATAGGACCCGCTCCGGCCGCTGCTCCGGCACGTAGTTTTTCAAATCGCCGAATTTCAGGAAAAAATCCTCCATCGATTCTCTCGCCACCGTTTCACGGTAACCAAAAAACCGCTCGTTCAGCGTTCGAATCAGCACCTCATCCCCGGTCAGACAGGCCAGGATACTGATCAACAATTGGGCCGCCGATTTCCCGTTCGGATCCGTGGTGTGAAGCTTCCTCACCACCTGCCGAGACAGAAAACCCAACTGCTCAGGATAGGGCTCCTCCTCGCCATAGGCATCCCGCCAACTCCGCGCCGCACAGATCAGACACACTACCCCCCGATACTCGTCCTGATGCCCCGTCGCCACCGCCTCCAGCAGACACTCACAGATTTCGCCAGCCGGTCCCTCCTCCCGCTCCACACAAAGCCCCGCCGTCGCGAGTATCCACGTCATTTCCGACATCAGCTCCGCCCCCTTCGCCAACAACCGGGCCGGCACCCGGCGCCCCGCCCAATGCGCCGCCATCCACAGATGCGAAAACACCCGGCCCTGCAACGCCTCCATCCGCCGCTCCAGCAGAGCCACCAACTCCTCGTCATCCTTCGGCAGCAGGTTCGCCAACCGGGTCAGATCCCCCTGATAAAACTCGATCCCCCTCGCCTCCTCGATCAACCGCGCCTCCTCCACCGTTGTCGATGTCATCATCGTCGCGCCCGATTGATCCGCCTTGGCCATGTCAGATATTCTTCACCAAAATTCAAAACCCCAAGCCCAAAATCCGAAACCATCTCAAAGATCGAATATCCCCGTTCACCAACCGCACAGAGGCAGAGCGCCTCAGCGATCCGTTTGAAAATTGGGCTTCTCCCCTCGGTGCAGGTTTGGGACTTCGAGCTTGGGATTTCAAAGTGCCTCCCGCCATGCCTCACGGCACTCGCTTCACACTCTCATCGCTCCACGGGCCCTGCCCCGCCGCGCCCACCGCTGCCACCCGAAAAGCATACTCCACCCCGCTCTCCAGGCCAGATATCGTCGTCTTGCTCGCCGTGCTCGGCTTCGCCAACTGCCAAGGATCCTCGTCGGTGTGCTTCTTGCAATCGATCAGGTAGGCATTCGCCCCATCCACCTTGTCCCAGCTCAGATCGATCTCGCCCGGCATGTCACCCATCGTGGCCAGAAAATCTGTCGGGGCCGGCAGATCGCCGATTGGCGTCGGCTGGTCACGCAGGTCGAATCCAGAAGACAACGCCTTTGCGTCATCGCCCCCGCTGACGCGGTCCACATAGCTGGCCCGCTGCCCCATCACCCCTTCATAGGTGTCGCGCGCAGCATTTTTGCTGACCGTCGCCGCCTCGGCTGCGGCTTGCGCATTCGCATGAGCCGCCAGCGCCGCCTGATAGGTGGCCGTCGCGGTGGCAAACTCCGCCGCGTCGGGTTCCGGGGTGACAAAGTTCGGATTACCGTCCATCGCCTCGATGTGCCCGTTTCCGAGCGTCAGGACTTCAGCGTCTGTCAGAGATTTCAGATTAAGTTTTACCTTGGCCATACGATTTCCTTTCGGTTGAGGGTTTGAATCACCGTCATCCAGCTGGTCCCAACGCACTCCGCTGTCGTAAGTGACGCCACTGTCATAGCGAGCCATCTTAGCTGAACCCCTCCAGGCAACGATTGATCCTAGAATCTAACATCCCCGCCAGATTGCCTAACACGATGGGATTTCGTCCAGCAAAAACGGTCAAAAAAATCCTCACCGCCTCCTGATGTCTGAAATTTCCATAAAATATCTAATTTCTTCGCATTTCTGTCTATTTTCACAGTCGGAAAATGATTTTCCGAGGACAGAAAATGATTTTCTGAGGACGGGAATCCATTTCCCGAGGGCAAAAAGTGATCATCTTGGGGCGGAAAATCACTTCCCCGAGACGGATTTTTTCTTTCCTGGGACCGAAATCCTGTTTCTGTCGGCAGAAAAAGCCTTTCCCGGGTCACCTCCCGAATTTCCGTCCCCGGGAATCCTTCATCAGGGGACAGAAACCCCATGTCCGGGGACGGAAACTCTCCTCCCCGGCCCATTCTGCCGAGATTTTCACCCCAGCAAAACCCGACCCAACAGGGTCAAGTCTCCGACCCAACAGGGTTCAATCGCCAATGTGCGCACGCCCGCTCCAACTCTACCCCCTCCCCTTTGGCCCACTGTCAGAGAGGTGCTGGCTATCGAGGCAGGCTAGGCAAGTTTTGTTCTGAGGTTGTATGGTTGCTCTGGATCATGCCAATCCATGAAGCAATACTGACACTGCTTCACCAAAGCCGTGACAAGGTCCCCACCACAGTAGGGGCATGGAGTAGTGGTGCCGACCGCGTCTGGCCGTCCCGAATGGATAACCAAAATCTTCGCAAAACGCGTCGATCAACCCGTCGCACTTTCTAGTTCTGCTATCGCAAGCGTCTGCTGTCCTTTCGTAATATGCCTCCTGATCCTGGACACATCCGAATCGCTCAACTCAGCGAACTCGGGTTTTGCAGCGCGGATATAGTGGACCTCTGTCAGGAAAGGTATCAGGCCGAGCCTCTAACTCAATGCGAGTGTATGGAGCTCCGTCGCTCATCGGAAATTTTCTAGCTCAACGTCAAAATATAGGTAGCCTCACCGGGGAGCACTAGTTCGAGTCTGTGTTGATGGTTGATCGATCACGCGACTTTTGGTGCAACGCAGGTGAGACTTGCCTACTCTGTCGTCTTCGACTGATCGTTTTTAGTCGCCTGTCTCATGAAGACAAGATCTCCGGGCAATAGCGGCAATTGTGATTGCTCAAGCGCCTTGAGTTCACCGACCACACGCACGAAAGGCCGCTTCGTCTCTTTGCGGAAGACCGTCGCCTCGTAAATCGTTTGAAGGGCGATCGGAGCGCCCTTGATGAGTTCGCCAAGACTCTGAGCTTTCTCTGCTGGGGCAATTCTTACCCGCGGAGCCACCACATGTTCCTCTTTGTCGTCTCTCACATAGAACTCATCGAGGTATTCCGGTCCCAATAGGATGATGCCCTTCTCAAATGGGATATCGGAAACCAAACGCTCCTGCGCGAAGGCAGCATGTTCTTCGTAGGAATCAGAAGCGCTCGAAACTGCCGACATCGCGGTGAGAAGAGTAATAAGAAGCGAGATGGTTTTCATATTTCGAAGTCGAACAGAGGGGTCATCAGACCAAGTCTCATCACTGATATGCCACACGGAAGGTTTGCCAGGGAAGAATCCCTCTCAAAACAACAGTCCACGAAGACGGCGTTTCGGAGGTGTTTTAGTCTACGGCGACGGGTTTGAGAAGCAGAAAGTGACGAAATTGGGAAGTCGCGAAAGGTGCTCTTTCGTTTCATTTTAGGATGACCAAGGCTTCAATCGCTCAGCTCCTCGGGATCACTCCTACCTACCCTTTCAATTCCCATGCCCCGCTCTCGAGGCCGAGAAACGTGGTCATGGCTTCGACCTCGGCTTCGATGGCGAGACGAAACGCCTTCGCCCGGGGGCGCTTGTCGACGTATCCCATCTCTACCGTCAGTCGTTTTCCCTCTACCTTTGCATTCGCCCAGCCGATCACCTCGTCCCGCCAGAGCACGGGCATCGCATAGTAGCCACGCTCGCGCCGAGCCGCCGGCAGGTAGGCTTCGAATCGATAGGGCCAGCCCCAGACTTGCTCGAAACGCTGACGATTCCGCACCAGCGGATCAAAGGGCGCCAGGAGGCGTGCCCGCTCGGTCACCTCTCCTTGCTGCCATTGGTCAGGGATCCAGAGATAGGTGATGCCTTCCACCGCCAACTCCGCGAGCTGGCCGGAAGCCACCAGATCATCGACAGCTTTCTCCCTCTCGCCACGCTTCGGAATCAGGTGTCGCAGACCTGCCAACTCGGAGATCAGAAAACGCTTCGACGTGGGGCCAAAGACCCGCGCCGTGGTCAGGGCCAGGCGGGCGTATCGCCGCACCGGGTCGGTTTCTTCCTCGTCTGCGTCGTCCGGCACCTGATACACCCGCACGCCCTTCTCCCGCCGACTCACCCTCAGAAATCCGTGATGATGCAGATCCTCCAAGATTCGCTTTGTCGCCTGGGATTTTCCTCCCCAGTAATTCTTCACCGTTCGCCGACCAAATTTTTCGACCAAGCCACGTGGGTGTACCTCACCCAACTCTCCCACGACGGCCAAAACCTCGCGTTCCAACTTCGTCAGCGCCGTGGCGCGTGGCCGCCAACGAAGATCGCGCCAGATCTCCGGCCTCATGAACCCATAGGCAAAGAGAAAACCCTCCTCCGCCTCCAAATCGGGGAATCGCCACTCCAGTTCCCCGACCTGATAGCCCGCCACCCGTTGCCGCAGCATCAAATCCTGCGCCCGGGCCGGCGATCGGATCGGGTCCGCCTGCACAAACTGCAGCCCCTTCAAGGCCGCGGCCAAACCCGAGAACTCCGGAAACGATCCGGCGACCAAGCGGCGTTTGAACTCGGGGAGGCCTAATTTCTCAGGAATTGGCATGGGTTCACCTATATTCAAAACGATTGAGGACATCGGGCCTCTGATCCAAGGTGAGCCTTCGAAACGGAAAGGTTCGAATAAGTAGCGTTAATTTGCCCCAGTAGCGGAAGCCGGTTTCTCAGCCAATTCTCTTGCTCTCTTAATTTTCAACCACTCTGGCACGCCTTCAGCCTCCAATTCCACGGATCGCAGAATACCTGATATCTCTTTAGATTGCGCAACATCAGCAAGCTTTCCAAGGTCTATAAGACACCAGCCGTGCATTAAGTGAAGGGGGGAATTGAGGCATTGCCGACTGAGTAATTTGGCAACTTCTATCGCCGCCTCCTCACCTCCCTTCCCGCCGGGCCATTCCATCCCTCGATCAACCAACCGCCAACTGACCGCTTTCGACAGCAGTCCAGCCCCGTATTGTTCTCCGAGATGTGGAAGGAGGACTCGAGGATCTACCGCGTCATCTGAAGACTTCTCAAGACTTTCCCCAACTGCGAATGGTATCGTGAGAGCGTCCAAAATGAGATCACACGGCATATTTCCGACTTGGAAAACCACCCGACTTCCCACGGAAATCTCTTTAAAAAGCGGAGAATCACCAGTCTTCTCAATCGAAACAAGATTGTAGGTAGTAACAGTCGGAGGGGTTGGATGGAGACGAAATCGGTGCGGCCGTTTCAACAATGACATTGTCAATCCCACAAATTCTCTGTTGTCGATAACCTTTACCTCTCCGAAAACCCGTATCACCAGCGCGTCTCGGTATTTTACAACAGCGATAGGTTCTCCATTCACCGATATGCCTGAATCTCGGTAGCCTTCCAAGGCATGGAGAAACCATTTAATCCCTGGTTCGCTCTCCTCACCGAAGTTTCGCTTTCCCCCAAGGAGTGGTGAATCGATGTGACCTTCAATTTCGCTTGCCCGCAAATGCGCCTCCCCCGCAATTGCGGTCAAACTTGCAGCGACCAAAATTCTCCTGAACGCACTCAGTAGTTTCGTTGATCTACACGATTCCGTTTTCATACGATAACTTTTGAAGTGGGTCCGGCGGATATTGAACGATCAAAGCGAAGCGATTCAACCTTGATCTAGGCCAACTCAGCGGGATTGGGAAGACGAAAGTGACTCGCCTCCCACAGGAAGGCCGCAGCCCGGCTGCCGATCCGGACTGCGGCACAGTTCCCAATGGTTTGCTCTCTCGTCTTTCCGGTCATGGGGAACCAGAAAAAGTATTCTTTTGAATAGTGTTCATGATAACACTTTCCGAAACACTGGCAACGGGAAAAACGGGCGCCGGCGGAAAATTCTCCGCTTCGCCCGGAGAACGTCCCCCGGAGCGTGGGGGGTTTGGATTGACAAGGCGGTCGGCTGAGCCACCTTTCGATTCCTCTACCTGAAATCTCACTCACTCACCCAACACCCTATCCGATTCCCATGTCAGTACTCGTAGGCAAACCCGCCCCGCTTTTCACCGCTCAGGCCGTGGTCGATGGCCAGATCGTCGAAGAATTCTCTCTCGATCAGTATCTTGGCAGCAAGTATGTGATCCTGTTTTTCTATCCGAAAGACTTCACCTTCGTCTGCCCGACCGAGCTTCACGCCTTTCAGGAAGCGCTGTCCGAGTTCGAAGATCGCGACGTGGCCGTGGTCGGTTGCTCCACGGACACCGAGTTCTCCCACTGGGGTTGGCTCCAGGTGCCGAAAGACAAAGGCGGCATCGCCGGCGTCACCTACCCGCTGGTGGCGGACACCAACAAGACGATTTCCACCGCCTACGACGTGCTGGCCGGTGAATACGGCATGGACGAGGACGGCGAACTGATCGCCATCGGTGAACTGATCGCCTATCGCGGTCTGTTCCTCATCGACAAAGACGGCGTCGTTCAGCATCAGCTGGTCAACAACCTGCCGCTGGGACGTTCCATCGCCGAAGCGATCCGCGTGGTCGATGCCCTCCAGCACTTCGAGCAACACGGCGAAGTCTGCCCGATGAACTGGAAGAAAGGCGAGCCCGGCATGAGCGCGACTCACGAGGGCACGGCCTCCTATCTGGCCAGCCACTGATCAGCGACGACCGGCTGAATCTCTCTCCAAAGAGCGTCCCCGGTGAATGCCGAGGACGCTTTTTTGTGGTCCGATGCCTCAGCTCCGCATGGAAGCGGCGGCGGCGGCTCTCGCGGCCTCCGGATCATCGAAAAACGAAGTCATCCGGGTGTGCAGATCGGCGTAGAAGGCCTGGGCCATGTCTTCGAGCATGGCGGCACGGGCTCGGACGTTTTTGTCGCTGCCGTTTTCGGCTTTCAATGCCAGGGCTTCGCGCTCGGCGTTGATCTTTTCCTCAAAGGAATGCTCGAGATCGATGAGGTGCTCCAAAAACTCCTTGGCGGCCCGCGAGCGATCCACGCCCTCGATGAGTGAACGCTCCAGCGGCTTGTTGGCCGGCGACAGGTGCATGAGACGGCCGGTCGACATTTCGTCCATGTAGCGGTGGTAGCTCTTCAGGAAAGTTTCCCGCTCCCGCTCGAAACGCACTTCATCACAGTCGACCAGCGCATCATAAGGTCCCGGACGGGAAAAGAACTTCACCACCAGCGGAATCGTATCCACCAGCATGAACAGCAGGGCCAACACGCCGTAGGCGATGAGGGCAAATTTTCCACCTTCCTCACCAGCATCGAACAGATGGTGCAGCGCCAGGGTCTGGGTGAGAATGTCGCGGCGCGGTTCCGCCTTGATGGCATTGACGCGGTCCTGTTCGTCTTCACCGAGCCGAGCGACTTCACCCTGGAGTCGCTCCAGTTCCACGAGTCGGGTATCGATCTGAGAGGCAATGGTGTCGCGAATGGCATTCTGCTGCCCGACAAACTGCGTGGCCTGTTCTTCCTGCACTTGACGTTTCAGTCCGGCGATGCGCTCACGCTCCGCTTTCTGGCGTTCCGATTTCTCGGCGGCAATGGCGATGTATTCGGTCGTAATCTGATCTTCCATCGCCTTCTTGGCGGTAGTGAAATCATTGCGCTGCTGGGTCAAAAACGAGAGGACTTCGCCGATCCGCTTCGCCTCATCACGGCGCCACGCCAGTTGGTCATCCTGAATGCTGCGTGCGCGCGGCCCCAGTCCGACAATGCCACTGCGCTGGCCATTCACTTCCCGCTCAAAGTCACGCTGCCACTGATCGAGTTCGACCTGCAATTTCTCGTAGGCTGCGGTCTGCTCCTTAAACTGGGCATCGGCCGCATCCAGCTTGGCGATGATGGGCGCGGTCTCCTCCTTGAGTTTGGCCTCCATCTCGGCACGAGTTTCCGGATCCAGATCCGCAGTCGGATCGGGCTCTCCCGCCATGGCATCTTCCACGAGGAAAGTCGCTTCAAAGGTCTCGTTCCACTTGGCCCGCTGAGCGGCAATATCAGCCTCCAAGGTCACGATCTTGGCGCCCACTGCATCTTTTGTCTGAGTAGACTCGGCACGAACCGCCGCAATTTCCGCCTCGCGCTCTTCTTCGATCACCGAGGTCACGGTATCCTGAAACAACAGCAAGGTCAGTGGATGAGAAATCGTGATCCCCATCAGGGCTGCGACCACCAGACGCAGACTGAACTGCCCCAGCTTGCGATCCATCCGCTGGAAGGATCGATAGGTCGCGAGTAGGGCCCGGTCGATAGTGAGAATGATGAAAGCCCACGCCATCGACACGATCGCGATGATGCGCCAGTCATCGGTCAGTGTGGAAACCGCATAACCACAGGCAATCAGCGCGAACACCGTCGGTACCAGCACGGTGGCACCAAAAGCGACATACTTGCGCTGTTCCCACTTGGGGCATTGATCGAGCGTTTCCGCTCCGGCTCCGGAGAGCCAGAAAAAGATGTGTTTGAAGGTGTGTTGATTCATGGCAGGCGACGGAGTAGACAAACGAACAGGATTCAGGCGACTGATACGCAGGAAAATACTGCGAGATTTCAATTTATTTTGCAAATCCTAAATTTCAGAATCGAGAATCGGTCAATAACGCGA
>JAGROX010000109.1:1236-11335 GCA_020440025.1 Verrucomicrobiia bacterium | reverse complement strand
AAATTCCAACCTGATCGCGTCCGAAGGAAAGCCTTTCGACATCATTGAAATCGATTAAGTTATCTTAACGATTTCCATGAAACGCGCCCTGCTCATTGTTCTCGACTCGGTCGGCATCGGTCACGCTCCCGATGCGGCGGCATTCGGCGATGAGGGGGCGGATACCGTCGGTCACATTCTTGCGGAGAGAGCGGAAACGCCGCTGCCGCACCTGAATCGATGCGGCCTGTCCAGCGCCCGCGCGCTCGCCGCAGCATCAGAGAACCTTCCCAGCGATGTGGTGGCGTCCGACTGGGCATTCTCGACACTACGCGAGCAATCCGCCGGCAAGGACACCACGGCGGGACATTGGGAAATCGCGGGGGCTCCGGTAGACGAGCCCTTTGCCACGTTCGAAAAATTTCCGCCGGAAATCATTCTCCGACTTGAGGAAGCCACCGGATTCCAATTCATCGGCAACTATGCCCAATCCGGCTCCGTCATTCTCGAAGAACTCGGAACCGAGCACCTTCGCACCGGGCATCCCATCCTCTACACCAGCGCCGACTCGGTCATCCAGATCGCCGCACACGAGGACATCGTTCCGCTGGAGGAACTTTACCAGATCTGTCGGCTCGCTCGAAAGATCGCCGACGATCTCCGCATCGGTCGCGTCATCGCCCGCCCGTTCATCGGCACGGTTGGCGACTTCAAACGAACCGCTAATCGCCGCGACTTTTCAATGATTCCGCCACCGACCATTCTCAATGCCCTCAATGATCGCGGGATCCCCGTGGTGTCGGTGGGAAAGATCTCGGACATCTTTGCCGGTTCGGGAATCTCGCTGTCTCATCCCACCCATTCCAATGCCGAAGGGATGGCAGCGATCGAGCGACTCTGGCACGAGGAAGGTCTGGAAAACGACCACCTGATTTTCGCCAACCTCGTCGATTTCGACATGCTCTACGGGCATCGTCGCGATGTGGAAGGCTATGCCAAAGCCTTGGAAACTTTCGACCAATGGCTGGGTGATTTCCTGCCCCAGATCCGCAACTTCGATCTCGTGATGATCACCGCCGATCATGGGAATGACCCGACCTGGTCCGGCACCGATCACACCCGGGAGCAGGTGCCCCTGCTGGTTCATGCCCCCGGGTTGAAAGGCAATCTCGGCAGCCGAAACAATTTTTCCGCCATCGCCGCTACGCTGGCGGATTGGTTTGGCATCGACCCGTGGCCCGTCGGTGCCTCGGTGTTGACCCAACAGGGTTGACTTGTCGACTCAACCCTGTTGAATCGAAGAATCATTTTTCTCCAGTCATGCTTCCCATGCTTCTCGCCCTGATCGTCTTTTTCACCGACTTCATCGTCGCCGTGGTTGTTTTCAATCTTCTGGTCAAACGCGGCAATGCCATGGCGCTGCCCATCGCTGGATTCATCATTCTCGGTGGCTTGGTCAGTGCCGTCATGATCTGGAAATATTTGCCCATGGCGATGACCGCCCCCTGAAGAGAGGTCACCATGCACGTTCCATCGCTCATCGAGAAGAAACGCGAGGGCGGCATCCTCACGGATGATGAGATTCGGGCGGCGATCGCGGCGTTCACCTCTGGTGACCTGCCGGACTACCAGATGTCCGCGCTGGCCATGGCGATCTATTTTCGCGGCATGTCGCCAGAGGAAACGGCTTCCCTCACGCGGGCCATGCTGGAGAGTGGTGAGGTTTTTCGCTACCCGCCGGATCATCCGCCGATTGTCGACAAACACAGCACCGGTGGTATCGGTGACAAGGTCTCGCTGGTGCTGGCTCCCCTGCTCGCCTGCGACGAACTCTGGGTGCCGATGATTTCGGGCCGCGGACTTGGCATCACCGGAGGCACGCTCGATAAGCTGGAGGCGATTCCGGGATTCAATGTCAACGTCACTCAGGCTGATGCCCTCTCCCAGCTTCAACGCATCGGTGTCGTCATGATGGGCCAGACGACCGACATCTGTCCGGCTGACAAAAAACTCTATGCCCTCCGGGACGTTTCCGGCACAGTGCCGAGCATCCCGCTCATCGTGGCGTCCATCATGTCCAAAAAACTGGCCGAAACCCTGGATCGCCTGGTGCTCGATGTGAAATACGGCTCCGGTGCCTTCATGAAAACGGAGACCGATGCCGTGGCGCTGGCCGATGCCATGCGGGAAGTCGGCGAAGCGATGGGGGTCGCCATTTTCACGGAGTTGAATCCCATGAACGAGCCGCTGGGTCGGACGGTCGGCAATGCGCTGGAGGTGCAGGAAGCCATCGATACGCTGCGTGGCGATGGCCCGGCTGACTTGGTCGCGATCACTCTCGATCTCGCTTCCCGGGTCAGCGACGTGTCGCGGGAGCAACTGGCCCGGTGGCTGGACGACGGCACCGCTTGGGAAAAGTTCGTCCAACTGGTCGAAGCTCAGGACGGTGATGTCGGGTGTCTGGAGCGGTATTCAGCGGTCCATCCCGCCCCGGTTCGCCGCGAGATCGTGGCAGGAATGTCAGGCAGGGTCACCCAGGTCGATGCCCATGCGATCGGCCATGCCAGTCTCGAACTCGGGGCAGGCCGATCGCGGGCCGACGACGCCGTGGACTTTTCCGTCGGCTTCAGCCATCTCACCAAGTGCGGAACGACCGTGACCGCAGATCAGATCGTCGGTATCATTCACGCCAGGAGCGAGTCTGATGCCGACCAAGCGGAACATGGATTTCGCGCAGGCTTGACCATCACTTAGCCAATGGGGCAAGCTTGGCGGCCTTCGCATGTCGATTTTCTCCTCCCAACGCGCCACCTTCCTCTGCCTGATCGGTCTGATCGCCACCGCTTGTGATCAGGTCAATGAGCCACCGGTCGTCTATTCGCCCGAGCCCACCATCGACGACCTGATTCAGACAGTCATCACCAGCGACAGCAATTTTACCGATGTTTCCTTTGCCTCGCTGATCGAAACGTCAACCGGACATCAGGTGCTCCCTGTGGATGCGGCGGCCAAAGTCGATCAGGAAATCATCGCGGGCATCCGCCGGGCCATGGCTCAGACGCTCGATCGAATGAATCGCCCCGAGAGCCCCACGAATCAGGAGCGGCGGATCAACGAGTGCAGTGCCCATTTCGAGGAAGCCATCCGGCATTTCGTCAACGCGCAGCCTGGTCTCGAGTGCGAACTGCCCCGGACCGCCGAAGGCAACCTGCAACGCGCCGGCTATCCCGATCTGCGAATCGTGCATCAGTCGAGCGGACGCGTGGCTTATTTGGATCCCAAGCTCGTCGAAACCGGTTCTCTGGGTTCCAGTCTGCGAACCTTCTATTTCACCCCCAAAGCCGAAACCGGCAAAGTGCTCGACGACGCCCATCATCTGCTCATCGGAATCGAGCACGACGGCAACACCGGTAAATGGCAATTTCTTCGCTGGCACCTCGTTGATTTGGCTGAATTCAAAGTTCGTCTCAAGGCCGAGTTCCAGGCCGACAACCGCGACATCTATCGACCGGAACTGATTCTGGAATCCGGCGAGCCTGAAAAGCCCAAGGATTGAATCTTATTCCCTTCGCCATCCCTTTCCCTGATCCGCCTCTAATAACCTTGACAAAACCGCCGCCGGGAATTCCCTTGAACCCCTTCTCTTTTTTACGCTCATGGCTCACAAAAAACTGATCAACGATCCCCTGAAAGTGGCCGACGAACTCGTCGAAGGCCTCGTCGAAGCCTACAATGGTGAATGCGACTTTGTCGGCGCCCGTTCACTGGTGTTGAAAAACATTCCCGACAACAAGGTCGCTCTCCTCGTGGGTGGCGGCAGCGGCCATGAACCCATCTATCACGGTCTGGTCGGACGCAATCTCGCCGATGGGGCTGCCTGTGGTGACATCTTCGCGGCACCACCGCCGGACATCGTTCTCGAAGCCACCCAAGCAGTGAGCAAGGGCAACGGGGTGCTCTACCTCTACGGCAACTACGCTGGAGATGTCATGAACTTCGACATCGGTGCCGAACTGGCCGAGGAAGAGGATATCGAAGTCCGCACGGTTCTCATCTGGGATGACGTCTGCTCAGCGCCTCCGACCGAAAAAAACAAACGTCGCGGCATCGCCGGTCTCGTTCCGGTGGTAAAACTGGTCGGCGCGGCCTCTCAGACCGCGACCTCACTCGATGAACTCGAAGCCCTGGCCAAGAAGGCGGTGCTCAACACCCGATCGGTCGGCGTTTCCATGTCTCCGGGCTCCATTCCCGCCACCGGCAAGCCGACTTTCGAAATCGACGAAGACAAGATCGGTCTCGGCATGGGCATTCATGGCGAACCCGGTGTCGGCGACATCCCCATGACGACTGCTGATGAGCTGACGCCTCAGATGCTTGATTTGATCTTTGCGGATTTTGACAAAGACGAAGACATCGATGCACTGAAAGAAGGCGACGAGATTCTCTTTTTCGTCAACTCCCTGGGCTCCACCACCATGATGGAACTGCTCATCGCCCTGCGCAAAGCTCGCGAAATCCTGAACACCAAGGGTATCAAGACCTACGACGTCATCGTCGGCCCGCTGGTGACTTGCCAGGAAATGTCCGGCATCTCCTTCAGCATTACCAAACTGGACGACGAACTGAAAAAATACTGGGATCTGCCCTGCCAATCGCTCTGCTATTCCAAGATGGAAGGTCACTACGGTGGCTGATCGCCGCGAAAGTCTGGATTTTCTCATCAGCCCCTCCTATTCTCATTCCCATGGCCAAAGAAACCCTCTCCCCCAATGACTGCCGCGACATGCTCATCGCGGTCGCCAACAAAATCATCGAGTCCGAGCCCATTCTCACCGATGCCGACCGCGCCCTGGGCGATGGTGATCACGGCATCGGGATGGAACGCGGAATGAACGCGGTGAAAGAGAAACTCGAAGGGACGGATTTTGAGACGGCTGACAAACCTTTCATGGCCATGGGCATGGCCATGATGTCGAGCATGGGCGGCGCATCGGGGGCGGTTTTTGGCACGCTTTTCCGGACCGGAGGCAAAGCCGTCGGAGGGGTTGACACTTTCGGACCCGAACAACTAGCGGCGTTTTTCACCAGCGGCACCGAAGGGGTCCAAACCCGCGGTGGCGCCAAGCCGGGCGACAAGACCATGGTCGACGCCCTCGTGCCCGCCGCCGAGAAAGCGGAGGAAGTGAAAGGCAGCTCCCTGATCGATGCGATCACGGCAGTGGCCGCCGCCGCCGAAGCAGGCAAGGACGCCAGCAAAGCGATGATCGCCACCATGGGTCGAGCAAAGACCTTGGGAGAGCGCTCCATCGGTCATCCCGATGCCGGAGCCGTCAGCGTGGCCATCATTGTAGCGACGATGCGCGACTTCGTGGCGAGTTGAAGAGATGTGCTCATTTCTCGGCTTTCCCGCCGTAGATGAACCAAAGATTGCGGATGTAGATCAACCAGCCGGTTGATTGACCGAGGAAGCCCACGATCTCGACACGCCACACGAAGTAGGTCATCAGCATCGATGACCCGACGAGGCTGAGCCACCAGAAGGAGGGTGGCACCACCGCCGACTTCACCTTTTCACTGGCCCACCACTGGACCAGCATGCGCCCCATGAACAGGGCCTGTCCCAAGAATCCCAACGCGACCCAGAAAACGCCAGTCCAGGCGGTAATATCGAGGACTCGAAACAGGGAAGGCATGGTCCGTTTGCGCGAAAGCACCTCGCGAAGCAGTTGATCACCGGTAAGAACCAAAGCTTCCTCGCTTCCCTTCTCCGCTTCAAAAACCGCCACCACTTCTCCTGCTCGCTCTTCCACGGTCAGCGAAACCAGGCGGTCGGACAGATTGAAGGGCGGATTTAGTCGCTCTCCAGGCGCGGGTGCCACGCCAGCGCGATAAAGTCCCCACCACACCAGAGGTGGCAACAGCACCACGGCGGCAATCACAAGAACCAGAGTTCGGCGTCGAAAAGGCATCCGCCATCTGTCGACGAAGATGTCCTGATCGGCAAATCCCGCCTTCCTCCAAAATGAATCGTTGGCGTTCCCTCACCTGATCGCTAACAATAAAGGCATGAAAATCGGTCGGCGCGCTGCTCTCTTTTTCTCACTGATCCCCCTGCTCTTCTTGGCTTCCTGCCTCGATTATCGAGAGGAACTCTGGATCCATGCCAACGGATCCGGCAAGATCCACGCGACGATCGCCATCAGTTCGGAACTGGGCGTCCCCCCTGTCGACGGAAGCCAACCGGACGAGATCGAATCCCAACTTCGAGAGCTCTTTGCGATGATCGAAGGCGCGACCGTCGATGAATACCAGACCTACATCGACGGCAAGAAACGCATCTATGACTTCACGGTTTCGTTTCGCGATCTCCAGCAACTGAAGCCCGCCATTGTCTCGGGTGAAGGGAACATCGGCGCGGTTTTTGGTGACTTCGAAATCGAGAAGATCCCTGATGGCCGCTTGTCGGTGAAGCGAACGGTGAAGCTGACGGACGCCAGTTTCAAGACGCCTCCGACTGCCGAGGATGCGGCAGACGACGACCTCGGCAATGCGATCGGCAAGGCCATCGGTGGTCTTTTTGCCAACACGATGTTGGCAGACTATCACCTCGACTACATCACCCATTTCCCCACGGAAGTGAAAAGTGCCAATTCCCCCAACATCGACCACCCCACCAGCACGGTGACGTGGCGCTTCCCCCTGTCTCAGGCGAGTCAGGGGCCGGTGATCATGAATGCCGAGATCAAGCAACCGGGGCGATGGATGACTTGGATCTTCGTCGCCATGGTGGTCCTGGTGACGCTCGCGATTGTCGGCCCGGCCTTTCGAAAAAAGTAGACTACTCCCGAGTCAGGACTTCATCGAGATTCAGAATCAACTGACCGACCTGAGTGTAGCTGGCGACTTCCACCGGGTCGAGCGACGCATCCGGGGGGGACTCGCCCACCCCGAGCAGGGCGGCAGCTTCGGCGGCATGGCTCTGGAAATGGTCACGCGCCTTGCGATAGGTGCTGCTGAGTATTCGCGTCTGCTCCTCGTTGGCCTCTCGCCCGGTTGCCTGTCGATAGGCCCAAGCCACGCGACGGTTGGCATCGCTCCCGCCGTGCTTCACGATGGACTCCGCCCAGACTCGCGCGGCTTCGACGTAGGCGGGATCGTTCAGTGTCGATAGCGCATGCATCGGGGTGTTGGTGCGGATGGGTTTGACCACGCAAGTCTGCCGATTGGCGGTATCGAACAGGCTCGTCGGCCCAAGTGTCCGCCGCCAGAAAAGGTAGAGGCTGCGACGATAGAGCTTTTCGCCGTGATCCTGGGTGTAGCCGAATTTGTCGTAGCTGAACTCCTCCCACAGCCCCGGCGGCTGATAGGGATAGACCGGCTGGCCACCGAGTTTCGGCACCAACAGCCCACTCAAGGCCAACGCCTGATCCCGAAGGATCATCGATGGCAATCGAAACCGGGCTCCGCGAGCCAGCAATCGATTCTCGGGATCGCGATCCACCATTCCCGGAGGAATTCGTGAGCTTTGACGATAGGTGCCGCTGGTTACGATGAGCCGATGCAGTCTCTTCACGTCCCATCCGCTCTCGCGAAACTCGGCCGCGAGCCAATCGAGCAGTTTTGGATGACTGGGGGCTT
Organism: Verrucomicrobiia bacterium; assembly: GCA_020440025.1. Taxonomy (GTDB): domain Bacteria; phylum Verrucomicrobiota; class Verrucomicrobiia; order Verrucomicrobiales; family DEV007; genus JAEUHH01. The sequence goes on along the minus strand of JAGROX010000109.1, from coordinate 3,718 downwards.
CCCCTTGCACGCCAAAGTCTTCTGCAGTCTTCACCAAGCCAATGCCGAAAAAGGTCTGCCAGTAGCGATTCACCACCACGCGGGCGGTTAGTGGATTCTCGGGAGCCAGCAACCACTGGGCGAGGCCAAGTCGATTTTGAGGCGCGCCTTCCTTCTGAAAAAATGCGGACGGCGGACCAGGCTCGACTTTCTCACCCGGCGCCAGATAGTCACCGCGCTGAAGCACATGAGTCAGGCGCGGATCACCGTCCTGTTCTTTCATCACCATGATGACCGGAATCTCCCGGCGCAAGGCTTCGAGGTCGGCTTCCAGTTTCTCCTTTTCCTTCTGAGCCGTCGCCCAATCCGGATGCTCCGATTGAGTTTTGGCAAAATGGGCCCTGGCCAGATTCTGCTCCGACGGCACCACGGCTTCAAACGGACGACCCACGAGAGGTTTCAGCTTTTCGGGAAGCGTCTCGGGTTTCACACCGGCGTCCCACCACTTGCGGGCGGCCGCATCAATCTCCGCGGCTGCCGCTTTCAGCAGCTTGTTTCGGTCCGAAATTTCACGATTCAGCTCGGCTTCTCTCTGCTTCTGATCAGCCGACGCCAGACTCATGGTCGGCTCGGCGATCTGGACGCGACCGAGGCGTTTGTTCACGTTGCCGGTTTCGGGGAGATTGTTGAAAAAGGCAAAGAAGCGGTAGTAGTCGACCGTGCTCAGCGGGTCGTATTTGTGATCGTGACACTGAGCACATGCCAGGGTGAGCCCCATCCAGGTCGTTGCCGTGGTGTCCACCCGATCGAAAACGTAGTTGTTCCGTTGCTCCTCGGCGATGGCACCACCTTCTCCGTTGAGCATGTGATTGCGATTGAAGCCAGTGGCGATGAGTTGGTCTTCGGTGGGATTTTCCAGAAGATCACCAGCCAACTGCCAGAGAGTGAACTGGTCAAAGGGCAGGTTGTTGTTCAAGGCGCGCACCACCCAGTCTCGCCAGATGTATTGGTGGCGATCACCGTCCTGCTGAAAGCCATTGGAATCGGCATATCTGGCCGCATCCAACCAGGGCAAGGCCATGCGTTCGCCATAGTGTTTGGAAGCCAAGAGTCGATCGACCACCGTCTCGTAGGCCTCAGGCGACGGGTCATTGACGAAAGCCTCCACCTCAGCGGCTGTCGGCGGAAGCCCGGTCAGATCCAGTGTGACCCTCCGGATCAACGTCCGGCGGTCCGCCTCGGGAGACGGAGCCAACTTTTCTTCCACCAATCGAGCCTGAACAAAATCATCGATCACATTGCGCCGCGAAGAGTGGGTGGAACGCGCCGGCGTGTTGTCGGCCACTGAAGGAATCGGCTCGAAAGACCAATGCCCGCGATACTCTCCGCCCTCAGCAATCCAGCGCCGAAGCATCTCCTTGTCCGCCGAAGACAGTTTCAGCTTCGATTCGGGCGGCGGCATCAACTCATCGGCATCATCCGTCAGCACCCGCATGAGCAACTCGCTGCCGTCGGGATCTCCGGCCTTGATGGTTCCGCTCTCAACGACGCCCGCGCGAGTGTCGAGGCGCAGGTCAGCCTTTCTTTTCGCCTCGTCTGGGCCGTGACAATGAAAGCACTTGTCTGAGAGAATGGGCCGAATGTCTCGGTTGAAATCCACCGGTTCGGCCATGGCGGAACCGAGTCCCCAATAGGTGAGCCCCGTTGCGGTGATGGCGATGCGATGAAAGAGAGAAATCACAGTGTCTACGATCTCAAACTCCGGGATCACGCGCAAGGGCATCAATCGCGCCAGCGAACGGAGCTTGTTCTGCCGAAAAAACAAAGAGGGTTGGCTCAGCGAGCCAACCCTCTTCAGTCTAAAATCAGATCAAGTGGATGACCGAATTCACTGTTCGCCGGTCTTCGGAGCCTCCGGAGTAGCGGCATCCTCTTTGGGAGCGGCTTCTTCGGACGGCTTCGCCTCAGGAGTTGCCGGGGCTGCCGGAGCAGCGGCAGGTGCCGGAGCCTCCTGCTTCAGTCCCGCCGCGACAGCCGCCTTGATGACTTCCGCGGTGATGTCGACGCTCTCATCATTGGCGTAGACCTGAGGAGTCAGAGTCAACACGACCTGAAGTCCTTTCGCCTTGGCCGCATCCAGAGCGATCGGGCGAAGTTTGTCGCGGAACTCGTTGATGCGTTGGATCCGAGCAGCCGCCAGTTGATTCTGTGCTTGAGCGCGGACCTGATTGAAATCGGCGTTGAGTTTGCGGTTGGCTTCGAGCAGTTGAGCCTGAATTTCGGGGGTCGGCTGTTGGCCGGCACGCGCCTCCAGTTGGTTCATCTGAGTCTGCAGATTGCCACGCACTTGGGCGAGCTGGTTGTTGAGATTGGCTTCGATCTGTTGAAGCTCTGTCAACACGGACTGATCAATGCCAAGTTCCTGAGCTACTTTGTCGATATCAAGAACGGCGGCACCGCCATTCTGGGCCTGAGCAAGTGGCGACAGGCCGAGGGTCAGCGC
>JAGROX010000109.1:0-1070 GCA_020440025.1 Verrucomicrobiia bacterium | reverse complement strand
AAACTCAATCGCCTTCCTCGTCCCTATTGGAGCGATTTCTCCGACGGCGTTGCTCTGCATCTTCGGACAATACCTTGAGCGTGAAGCCACCGACGGCATCGCCGTGCTCGTTGGGATAGAGCCAGTCATTCAGCCGGGAGATTTCAAAGCTCACGGTCTTGCCCCGATGAACCGACTGAAGTTCATGGGGATCATTCATCAGCGTTCCCTTGATGGCTCCCCCTTCGAGCCCCGTCACGGCCACCCACATGAACTCGGAGTGTTCCCCTTCCACAAACTCCGCTTTCACGATAAAACGATCATCCTCAGGATCGGAACGCTTGTGAAACGCAGCGGCAAATTCCGGCCAACGTTCCAGTGCTTCTTCCACCGCCCTCACCATTCGAGGATTGTCTTCTTCGATCTCAATTACGGGTTCAAAGGTCGGCTCATCGAAAATGGAAAGCGGAAAGCCTGAACGCAGTCGTTCGATGAGTGCGGGATCGAACTCATTACAGCGCCTCAACTCGGGAGCGTAGATCGCGAGACAGTCAGGACCTGCCATCGAACTCAAGAGTTTGCCGATGGTCGCATAGGCTCGAATGCGGGCATCCGGTTCCTCTGGCGCGGCACTGACGAGATCGACCGACAACCAAGCCTGATGCCCCTCGACGGCGGTGCGAAGTCGTTTGTCTCGAATCGCTCCTCTGGCGAACGCGCCCGGCTCGGAAATGTAGGGTCGCGACGAAATCAGAATGCCGTAGACCCCGTTCGACAAGCGAACCAGAAACTGACTGATCGGCGCGCTGCCGGCCCCATTGAATTCAGCCGAGCTGTCTGTGGCTTTCGTCACCACAATCTCCTCGACCGGCACGGAGTCTACCAGGGCATCGCTCACGCATTTGGCGACTAAGGCTTGGTCAGCGTTGCGAGGTTCTTCCAGCAGAAAAACCAGCGACAACGGGGTCTGGATTTCATCGATCACTTTTTTCAACGCAGCCGCCTGTTCACGCTCACGTCGATGCCAATGAAGCAGCCAATCGATGAGGGTGAGAGAAAACCAGAGCAGGGCGATGATCAGGAGCGCCACG
>JAGROX010000108.1 GCA_020440025.1 Verrucomicrobiia bacterium | reverse complement strand
TCATCTGGTCGGTCCTTTCCGATGGGAGGCATCTGCCGGGCGTCGAGCTGGCGCACGACTTTCTCCCAAGTATCGGAGTGATCGGAGAACTCGGTGTCGAGAAGAGACTCAAGATTCAGGTCACCTTTTTGAGTGTTGGCGTCGTGGCAATCGAGGCAGTAACTGCCGACCACCTGACGCCACGGCTCGGCGGAGAACGTCTCGCGCCAAGGCGTGGAGGCACAGAGGAGGGAAAGGATGATGATGATCGAAGAGGGTCTGGTCATCGAGCCAACAGGGTAAGGTCGAAGGTTTATAGCCGACAGACTGGGCAGCGTCGATTCCGAAGATAAATCGCTCCTCATCGCACCTTGCGACCCTGATCGGCTCGGAGTAAATGGAGACAGACATGGCCGGACGCCCCAAAGACATTTCCCCAAAATCTCATTTCCGCGGGTATGCGAATCCGGGGCCGATGGTGCCAGGGCAGGGGAATGATCCTGATCTGACGATAGGGGAGGACGAGACGCTTGATGTGCTGTGCGGTCATTTCCGGATCTTTCAGTTGAAGAAAGGGCACCGGTATTCGACCGACGACATTCTCACGGCTTGGTATGGGACGTCATGGTGTCCCCGGGCGGAAACGATGCTCGATCTCGGCAGCGGGATCGGGACGGTGGCGATGGTGGCGGCGTGGCGATTGCCCGGCGCTCGGGTGGTGACGGTCGAAGCGCAGTCGGAGAGTGTGGCGCTGGCCCGCAAATCGGTTCGTTGGAATGGATTGGCGGATCGCTTCGAGATCCGAGAAGGTGATTTTCGCGATCCCTCGGTCATCGGAGTCGAGGAAAAGTTCGATCTCGTTCTCGGGAGTCCTCCGTATTTCCCGCTCGGCTCGGGAGTGGTGGGAGATCACCCGCAAAAAGTCGCCTGCCGCTTTGAACTACGCGGTACGATTGACGATTACTGCCAGACGGCGGCCGATCATTTGCAGACCGGCGGCACTTTTGCCTGCGTGTTTCCCGTGACGCCCTCAGAACAAGCGGGTCGTGTCACCGCCGCAGCGCAAAAAGCCGGGCTCACTATCGTTCGCCAGCGTCCCATCGTCTTGCGGGAAGAAGAGCCACCGTTGTTGGGCGTCTTCGTGATGATGCGCCGTTGCGATTTGCCGGACACGATGCACGACCGGACTTGGCGCGAGCCGCCGCTGATTATTCGCCAGGCGGACGGCGAGATTCATCCGGAATACGCGGCCGTGAAACTGAGCTTTGGGTTTCCGCCGTAGCCTTCTGAAAACTCCTCGCGTCGTCTTGTTGAGAAGGGTCAGGGCGACGCTTCGAGCCATCCGGGCCACTTCTCGGAGCGCCGGAACGGGGGCCGAATCGACAGGCGAATACTCCAATCCGACGTAACCTTCGAACCCGCTTTCCTGGATCGCGGAAAAAACCTGCGGATAATGGATCTCGCCTCGCTGCAGTTCGTGTCGTCCGGGATTTCCTGCCGCGTGGAAATGCCCAATTCTATCGATGTGGTTTACGATGTTCTGGATCAACTGACCCTCGCTGATCTGTTGATGATAGATGTCGAAAACCACCTTCACTTGCGGACTCGCGACTTCATCGATGATTTGAAACGCTTCGTCACTGCGCACGAGGTAGTAGCCCGCATGATCGATCAATTCGTTGAGTGGCTCGATCACCAACATCACGTCAGCGGCTTCAAGCAGGGGAGCGGCTTCTCGAAGTCCGTCTACCAGAGACTGATGCTGCTCTTCGCGCGCGACACCCGGTCGGAAATCTCCCACCTGCGAAATCAGGACCTTTGTTCCCAAGCGTTTGGCTGCGTCGATGGATTCGGAGAGCCCTTGCAGGTAAGCGTTCCGCTGTGTCGGATCCACCAGGCTGATGAATCGGGTGCAACAGGCCGAGATCGCGAGGTCGTTGGCCTGTTGCGCCGCTTGCAAGACATCGAGGTCTTTGTCCCACCAACCCCAAAACTCAATCGCGGGAATGCCGGCACTGGCGACCGCCGCACAGGCGGTCTCAAAGGACTGACCTTCGAAAACGGCGTCGATGCAGACGGAGGGAATCAGGCGCGAGTTCATGGTCTCGGTTTGGCTACTTTGAAACCGGGATCGCCGGCATCGACCGGCAGCGGGGAATTCCATGCGGTGATCGCTTTCGAGAGGCGGTTCACGACCTCTGGGTGATCCTTGGCGAGGTTCTTGGATTCGGAGGCATCCACGTTCAGATCGTAGAGCTGGGGATCGCTGCCATCGTAGTTGATGAGGAATTTCCACTTCCCGTCACGCACCGCGAGATCGGGATTGTCTTCCTGGGCGCCGTGACCGAATCCCGGTCGATCCGGAGGGCGACGCCAAAAAATCGGAGCATTCCTCCCTTGCTTGGAGTGACCCAGAAACGTGTCCGTCAGATTCTCGCCATCCAGTGTCACCCCTTTCGCGGGTTCGATCCCGGCCATTGCATAGAAAGAACGGTTCAAGTCGAGGGTGCAGAGGATCGACTCATCGTTCTTCGTGCCGGCGGCCCCCTTTTCCACGAGACCGGGCCCCCATACGATCAGCGGTGAGCGAATGCCTCCCTCGTAAAGCCACGTCTTGGCACCGCGAAGCGGATCGGATGATCCGGCACCGTCTTCGTGGCCATTGTCCGAGCAGAGCACGATCAAAGTCTGATCGCGAAGCGCCGGGTCGTCGCGGATGCGATCGAACAGCGGGCCGAGTTGGCGATCCATCGCATCCAGCACCGAGTAGTAGAGCGTGCGCTTGCCTCCGTCGCCCCATTGGTCGACCGGAGGAAAGAAAGGGGAATGAACATCGTCGGGGCAGACATTGATGAAAAATGGATTCTCATCCTGCTGAGCTTCGTTGATAAACTCGAGCGCCGCCGAGACGAATCCGCCCGTGATTTCGGAGCGCTGCATCCAGGTGACGGGTTCCCCGAGAATGACCGCCTTCTCCCAGATGCGTCCCGGTTCCTTCGACTCCGGCGTCAGAGTGAGTGGCAACAGCTTGGGCCCCATCCCTTCAAAGTTCGTCAGGCTCTGATCGAAACCGTAATCGGTGATAGGCGGTGCATCGGCGACATCGCGCTGGCCGCCCATGTGCCATTTGCCAAAATGTCCGGTGGCGTAGCCGGCGCGTTGCAGTTCCCGAGCCAGGACAGGAGCCTTCGGGTTGAGCCATTGGGCTACGCCGCGTTCTCGATTGCTTTTTCGGTTGTTGAGATAGGACGTGATTCGCCAGCGCTGTGGATATTGTCCCGTCGTCAGGGCAGTTCGCGAAGGCGAACAGATCGGCGACATCACATAGAACTTGTTGAATCGGATTCCCTCGGCGGCGAGTCGATCAATGTTTTCCGTTTCGGTGGCTTTGCCATTGAAACAGGACAGGTCCGACCAACCCATGTCATCGATGAATACCATCACGATGTTGGGCTTCTCTGCGGAAAAGATCTCGGGTGGACACGCAGAGACGCAGAGGAGAACCAAAGAAGCGAGCAAACAGGGTCTGGTCATCGAGTCAACAGGGTTGAATGAGAAAGGCGTGTCATCCTTTCAGCACCGAGAAGTCGGCGAGCGAAAAGTAGAGCACGACCACGAAAATCACGATGCCGAAGCCAATCGGCTTGGCCCATCGCCACGGGGTCAGGTCGACATCGCCCGAGTGTTTGTGTTCCCAAGGTTCCGGAAGCGGAGCGACTTTGCTCATGATGAATTGAAACAACATGAGGAGAAGAAAGGTGCCTCCGAGGAAATGAAAGTTCACCAGCGGTGCCGAGGTCAAATCGGAAAATGGTGGAACAAAATTCCCGACCAAGAGAATTCCGCATCCGGCGATCAGGGCGATGTTGGCTCCAACGGCGCTGGCGCGTTTGAAAAGAAAGCCGGCCAGAACGATCGAGAAAATGGGAATGAAATACAGTCCGTTCATCTTTTGAAGATGACCAAAAATACTATCCATCTGATCCAGCAACGGAGCCATGAACATGGCGAGAATCGCGACCAAAGCTCCGACCAGTTTTCCATTGTTGATGACCTTTTTCTCATCTGCCTGGTCATGTTTCACCAAATGCTGGTAGACCCCGAGCGAAAACAAGGTCGCTGTTGAGTTCAGCGCCGAGTTGAACGAGCTCAAGATCGCACCGACCATCACGGCGGCGAAGAATCCGGTCAGCGCGGGAGGAAGGACTTGGCTCACGAGCGTGCCGTAAGCATGGTCGGCCTTGAATCCCTCGCGATCGGCATAGAGATGAAAGGCAATGATGCCCGGCAAGACCAGGATGATCGGCGCCAGGACCTTGAACACCCCGGCGATGAGAACGCCTTTTTGACCTTCCCTGAGGGTGCTGGCTCCGAAGGTGCGTTGAATGATCTGCTGATTGGTCGTCCAGTAAAAAAGGTTTAGCAGCAGGACGCCGGTAAAGAGGGTGGAAAAGGGGACCGAGGATTCCGGCCCGCCGACCGAATTGAATTTTTCGGGATGCGCTTCCTTCAGGGTGCTGAGAGCAGCAAAGATGCCGTCCTCGTTGACCGCTCCGAGGGCAAAAACGGTGATGAGAATCCCGCCGACGAGTAGGCCAAATCCGTTGATGGTGTCAGAGACCGCCACGGTTCGCAGTCCGCCGAAGATCGCGTAGATCGATCCCACGATGCCGATGAACCACACCGTGATCCAGAGCAGGGTGGTGTGGTCTTCGATTCCGGTGATGCCTTTTAGATCAAGAATCCCCATCAAACCGGTAGCACCGGTGTAGAGAATGATCGGCAGCAGGATGCCGGCATAGGCGAGGATGAAAATGAAGCTGGTGATGGTGCGGGTGTTGCCATCGAATCGCTTTTCCAGAAACTCCGGAATCGTGGCGATGCCGCTTCGCAGGTATTTGGGTAAAAAGTAGAGAGCCATCAACACCAGCGAGGCTCCCGCGATGACCTCCCAGGCCATCACGGCAATGCCATCGGTGAAGGCAGCGCCATTGAGTCCCACGAGCTGCTCGGTCGAGAGATTGGTCAGCAACAGCGATCCGGCAATGAATCCGCCCGTGAGCGTTCGTCCCGCGAGGAAGTAGCCCGTGGACGTGCCGTGATCATCTTTACGAGTGAGGAACCAGGTAATGATACCGACAAGGCCAGTGAAGAAAAGAAAGGTCAGGATGGTCATGATGGGAGAATGGGGAAACAATCGAGGGTTCTTGAATGGAAAAAGTTAGTTCGGGCGGAGTATCCGGGCGCCATCGGCGGCGCGGGTCGTGAAGAAGGAGGCAGGGTGAGTGAATTTTTTCGAAAAGGCGATCTTAAGATGTTCCATGAAGGCGTCCTTTGCGTCTTCACGCACCAGGCTGACGGTCGAACCCCCAAATCCGCCGCCGGTCATCCGCGAACCGATCAGCCCCCGTTCCGGGCCGAAATCGTAGGCGGCTTCCACCAGCGCGTCGAGTTCCGGGCAGCTCACTTCGAAGTCGTCGCGAAGGGAATCGTGGCTCGCCCGCATCAGGCGGCCGGCTGACGAGAAATCCTCACCGGAAAGCGAGGCGGCAAATTCGGTGACCCGTGCGATCTCTGTCACCGCATGGCGGGCACGGCGGAAAAGACGATCTCCGAGCGATTCGGCGGCGGCATTCACTTGAGCGAGGGTGGCATCGCGCAGGGCGGGAACTCCGAGCATCGTGGCCGCTGCCTCGCAGTCTTCGCGGCGCTTTCGATACTCTCCGTCGCCGAGTGCGTGCTTCACCCGGGAGTCGGCGACCACGATGGCGATGCCCTCGGGAATCGGCACCGGCGTCAGTGACAGATCCCGGCAATCGATCATCAGGGCGTGACCGGCCACACACGCGCCGACCGCCAGTTGGTCCATGATGCCGCAGGGAACCCCGGCATAGTCGTGCTCCGCTTTCTGGCAAAGTAGCGCGCGTTTGATCGGTTCCTGCGAAACTTCGGTAAGCGCCTCGACAATCAGGGCGGTGGCGGTCTCCAACGCTGCGCTGCTGCTGAGTCCGGCTCCGGTCGGCAGGTCGGCGGTCAGGGCCACCTCGAACCCCGGCAACTTCACCCCGGCGTCTCTCATTACCGCGAGCACGCCGATGAGATAGTTCTGCCACGAGTCCGAGCCCTGGCGCGGCGTCAAGTCGTCGAGTGAGATCAAAATTGGCGCACCCTTTTGACCGCTGAGTTCCGTCCAGACTCGCACGACCGGTTCTGCGATCGGTCCGGCCGCAGCAATGATGGCGCGATCGATTGCTGCCGGCATCACCAGACCACCGAGATAGTCAACGTGCTCCCCGATCAAATTGATCCGGCCCGGTGCGCGGACCAGGACATCGGGGGCGCGTCCAAAGATGGAGCGAAACTGGCGTTCGGCGTGGTCGACCATGCGAGGTGAGAGATTTAGAAATCGGGTGACGGATGCGCGTGATAAAACGGCGATCATCTCAAAAGCAGGACTGGAGACAAGTCTGGTTGTTTGAGAATGTGGACGTAAGATTGTAGAAATCGGACGGCGAAACGGCGTTCGATTCTCCCTCCTGCATCCTGTCATGCCAGCCCATCGTCATCGCGTTGCTCTGATCGTGGAAACTTCCCTTGCTTCAGGTCGGGAGATTCTTCGCGGTATTGCACGCTACGCTCGCGAGGTCGACCGATGGCAGTTGTTCCATGCCGCGCGTGGCTTGCAGGAAGCGGCGCCAGACTGGATGCAAGACTGGGAGGGCGACGGCGTGATCGCCCGGGTTCAATCTCAGGAGATGGCAAATGCGTTGCGAGCCGTGCGCGCCCCGGTGGTCGATGTGCTCGGGCTGGTGCCTGACTGCGGCTTTCCGCTCGTTCATGTGGACGATTCTCTCATCGCGGCCGAGGCCGCCCGCCATTTTCGGGAGCGCGATTTTCGACATTTCGCCTTCTTCGGGATCGCTGGAGAGAACTGGTCCGAGCGGCGTCGCCGAGGTTTCGAGAAAGCTTGTGACGGCAAAGTGGCGATTCTGGAATCAAAGCGTGGAGCCGCCGAGGCATCGAAAGCTTCGTTGAACACCCTGCGAACCTGGCTGCGGGAACTGCCCAAGCCGGTCGGTATTCTTGTCGCAAGCGATCAGCGAGGTCTGCTCCTGTTGGAGGCCTGCCGCGCGGAAGAAATCGCCGTGCCCGAGGAAGTTGCGGTGGTGGGAGTCGACAACGATGTACCGCTTTGCGAAATCAGTTCGCCGCCGTTGACCAGCATTCGGGCCGGGCATTTTCGAGTCGGCTATGAATCGGCGAGATTGCTCGATGGGATGATGCAGGGGGAGATGAATCCGCCGCCGGGTTCCGTGCTCGTTCCGCCCACCGGAGTGGTGGTGCGGGGCTCGAGTGACACCCTCGCCATCGATGATCCCGCGATTGCTGCGGGAGTTCGCTATCTCCGTGAGCACCTCGCCGAGTCCACCACCAACGATGCCGTGGCGCGAGCCGTGGGGATTTCACGCACCCTGTTTCAACAGCGATTTCGCGTCGCCATGGGCCAGACGGTCAGGGACTACCTCATTGGATTGCGCCTTCAGCGAGCACGCCTTCTCATCGAAACCTCCGATCTCACTCTCGCGGATATTGCCCAGCGTTGCGGATTCAAGCACCAGGAGTATCTGGGCGATGTCTTTCGTCGCCACTTTGGCATCACGCCAGGCAAGCTCAGGCAGTCGACCAAAGAGGGTTAGGTCGTCGACCTGACAGGGTTAGATGAAACCGCAAAGCCTCCTGCGGAGCAGATCCAGGGCGGCGCGGGTGGTGCGGGACTTGAAGGAGATACGGTCGCTGGTGAAGCATTCTTTGCGGACGATGGTCTCGCCGCCACGGCTGGCGACGGCGATGAAGACGGTGCCGACGGGTTTTTCTTCAGATCCTCCGGTGGGGCCGGCGATGCCGGTGACGGCGATGGCGTGATCGGCTTGGCTGTGTTCGAGACAGCCGAGGACCATGGCGCGGGCGACCGGTTCGCTGACGGCTCCGTGCCTGTCCAATAGCTCCGTTGGCACGCCGAGGAGTTCGGCTTTGGCTTCGTCGGCGTAGGTGACGTAGCCGCGATGAAACACGACCGAAGAACCGGAAATGTCGGTCAAGGTGCTGGCGATGAGTCCGCCGGTGCAGCTCTCGGCGGTGGCGACGGTCTGACCCGCTGCGGTGAGGCGCTCCACGAGGATTTCTTCGAGGCTGGTTTCGGACTCGGTCACGATGTCTTCGCTGAATTCCTCGCGGAGGACGGCGGAGGCGGTTTCGATGGCGGGTTCGCTACCAATCAGCCGCACATCGACTTCACCGAGTCGACAGCAGTAGCCGTATTCGAGATTCTCGACATCCTGAATCCGGGGCTCGATGATCTCGGCGATGGCTGATTCGCCAACGCCATAGATTTTGAAATTTCGCCACGGCAGGATGGGGGATTCGCTCAGTGTTTGCAGTCGGGGCAGGACCTGCTCACGAAACATCGGTTTGAGTTCCCGCGGAGGGCCGGGCATCAGGAAAAGGTGAGGACTTTTTCCGGGGATGGCTGGCACGAACAATCCCGGGGCGGTGCCGTTGGGATTGTGCAGGACTTCGGCCCCCTCGGGAACCATGGCCTGGCGGTCGTTCCAGGAATTGGGTTCCTTGCCTCGGCGGAGAAAAAAGCTGCGGATGTGTTCCCAGACAGCGTCGTCTTTGTGCAGGGCCAGTCCCAAGAGACCGGCAACGGTCTCGCGGGTGATGTCATCACTGGTCGGGCCGAGACCTCCGGTGACGAGGATGACTTCACTCCTGGGGAACGATTCTTCTAGGGCGCGGCGAATGTCCTCGCCATCGGGAATGGTGGTCTGGCGGCTGATGCGCAGACCGAGTTTGAAAAGCTCGTCGCCGAAGAAGGTGACGTGGGTGTTGACCACTTTGCCGAGCAGCAGCTCGGTGCCGGTGTTGATGACTTCGATGCGCATGGCCGGGGGACGGAGAGGGGAAAAAGGTTTCCCGGTCTACGCTTCCGGGGAGGCTTCGGTATCGCCGTTCGTTTCGGGATCCGTCAAAAAGTCGAGCGGCAGACGCGGGGCGTCTTTCCACAGATTTTCCAAGGCGTAGAGGTTGCGTTTGTCCTCGTGAAAGATGTGAACGATGACGTCGAAGAAATCCAACACCAGCCACTGGCTTTCGGCATCGCCTTCCACGGTGCGTGGTTTGTCGCCGAGTTCTTTTTCCACATTGTCCGAAATCTCGCGACGAATGGCCTTGAGATGAGGAGTGGAAGAGCCGGTGCAAATGACGAAGAAGTCTGTGATCGAGGACAAGCCTCGGAGATCGATCACGAGAATGTCTTCGGCCTGAATTTCATCGGCTTGACGAGCGCAGGCTTTGGCGAGTTCGAGGGCGTGGGCCACGGGAGAATAAAGGAAGTGATAGGTGGAAGATTCGGAGGATTCCAGAATCGAACCCCGGAAAATTCGGGGATCGCCAGTCTACTGCAAAACTTTCGGGAGGCGAGGGTTTTCCCGATATGAGGAAAAGCAGAAATCTTTGCTCTTATTGTGACTCTGACACCGATGACGGGTGTCTCAATGGCTGATTCTGCGAACTCTCGGGTTGGCAGTCTCTCAATGTAACGGTTCCTCCTGACGATAACCCGCCCCGCGTTCGCGTGGGGCGGGTTTCTTCTTTTTCGTTTTTCGGCGATCGATGGTCTATTGTCGACCGACTTTCGATTGCCTATGAAAATGCCCAACTCTCAGAAGCCGTTGTGTTTGACCGTCCTTCTGCTCGGATTCAGCGCTCCCGCCCTTGTTTTGGCCGAGCCATGGCCGGATCCGGCTCCTCCCACCGTTGCCGAAGTGCCTGCCGACACCGTCGCGCCGGTTGCCGGGGAATTTGATCGCCTCAAGTTTCATGCTGCGCCGAAGCCTTTGCCCGAGGGAGCGGTGACGGAAGACTGGCCACGATTTCTCGGTCCGAATGATGATGGAACGACCGGCGAGACGAAGCTGCTGAAGAAATTTCCGGAAGGAGGTCCCAAGGTGGTGTGGGAGATGGAGAAGGGGACGGGCTATACCTCGGCGATCATCGCGGACGGACGTTTGGTGTTTTTCGATCGGATCGACGATGAGGAGCGGATCGATTGCCTTGATCCCGAGACGGGCCAGCGATTCTGGTCGTTCGCCTATCCGGTGGAGTATCGGGATCGCTATGGTTTCAACAACGGACCCCGGGCCAGCGCGGTGCTGAATGCGGGCAAGGTTTATACCCTGGGAGTCACCAGCATGTTGACCTGTCTGGATCTGAAAACCGGGACGAAACTCTGGCAGCGGGACTTGGATGCCGAGTTCGACGTGGCCCCTTATTTCTTTGGTCACGGGAGTTGCCCCATCGTTTATGACGGCAAGGTCATCGTGAATCTCGGCGGTGCTGGAGATCTCTGTGTGGCGGCTTTTGATCAGCACAGCGGAAAACTGGTGTGGGGTACGAAGCACGTTTGGAAATCGAGTTACGCCTCACCGGTGGTGAAGACACTGCGAGGTGAGCCGCGTTTGCTGGTCTTTGCCGGCGGCGAGAGCGATCCTCCCGTCGGTGGTCTGCTCTGCATCGATCCCGCGACAGGTGTTCTCCATGATGCCTATCCCTGGCGGGCAGACAAATATGAATCGGTCAACGGGTCGACTCCGGTGGTCGTTGGCGAGAATCATGTCTACGTGTCCGACTGTTACGAGAAGGGCGGGGTGATGCTGGAGTTGTCCGAGGATCTGAAGTGGCAGGAGGTCTGGAAAGCGCCGGAGTTTGGGATTCATTTTACCACACCTCTGGTGAAAGACGGTTTTCTCTACGGTTTCCGGGGACGGAACGAACCGGATGCGTGGCTGGCGTGTTTTGACGCGGCGACCGGGAAAGAGAAATGGCGCGAGGATCCCGAATGGTCGATCGAAATTCCGGGCGGACGCGAGTATCGGCTCCGCTATTTCCGAGGCAATCTTTTGCAGGCCGATGGTCGGACTTGGGCGCTGGGTGAATTGGGCACATTGGCGATGTTCAATCTCTCACCCGATGGATTCGAGTCGGTGGATCGGACGCAGTTGTTTCTCGCTCGTGCCACCTGGTCGCTCCCGGTGCTGCATCACGGTCTGCTGTATGTGTCCCAACATGAACTCAACAACCTGGATGGTACGCCTCCGCGACTGATCTGTTATGATCTGCGGGCGGAAGAGTGATGCCAAGAAAATGAAAAAGCCGCTCCGGATGGCTCCGGAACGGCTCTTTGAGATTTGAAGGGGAATCAACTTTGCTTCAGCTGGCCTTGGCTGCGGCGATGGCATCCTGGGCCTGCGTGGTCGGGGTGGCTTTGAGGTCGACCCAGATGACTTTGCCATCGCGGATCAGGAAACTCTGCCGGGAGGCGAAACCGGCTCCTTTGGTGGGGACGCCGAAGGCCTTGATGACTTCGCCTTTCTTGTCGGCGAGCAGGGTGAAAGGAAGCTGGTATTTCTCCTCGAATTTCTTCTGATCTTCCTCGGTGTCAGCGCTGACGCCGAAGACCTTGATGCCGGCGGCTTTCACTGCCTCGAACTCATCCCGCAGATTGCAGGCCTGCTTGGTGCAGCCGGGAGTGTCGGCCTTGGGGTAGAAGTAAACGAGGGTGGTGCCTGTGGCGAGTTCCTTACCGAGATCGACGGCTTTGCCGTTCTGGTCGGTGGTGGTCACTTTCGGAGCGTCGGCACCGACTTCGAGAGGATCGGCCTGAACCGATGACACAGAGATGGCCGCAACAGCGGTGAAGGCGAGGAGGGTTTGGATCTTTTTCATCGCCCTGAATGTGCGATGCCGGGCCAGGATTTCCAATCGAAAAGATGGTGAGGCATGAACGCGGTGGATTTGTCTGTCATCCCACCTTTTTGAGTTTCGAAGATTCGCAAACGAGGGCGAGAATGACGAGAGATGAAGAAGTTCGCGTTGAAATGGAACGAGTTGGCCGAAAGGGCAAATCTGGATTCCGAAAAAGCTCTCGCATGGGGGAAAACTTTGAGAGCCAGGTATGGCGAGCCGTGGAGGCGATACCACGACCTCAGGCATGTTTGGTCCTGCCTGAAAGAATATGAAAACTCGGAATCACGTTTCGATGAAGGTGACCAGATCGATCTCGAGCTCGCTATTTGGCTTCATGATGTCGTCTACGATCCGCGAAGATCGGACAATGAAGTGAAGAGTGCTGAGTTTGCCGTCGAAGGATTGAATGCTTGCGGCTTTCCCGATGAAGGGATCGATGCCGTTGCCCGACTGATTTTGGCCACTCGGCATACCGGTGCTCCATCATCGAACGTGGAAGCGTTGCTGGTGGATATCGACCTCGCGACCCTGGGGAAATCTGAAGCAGAGTATGATCGATACTCAGGGGCAATTCGAGAGGAGTATGCGCATGTTCCCGACGAGATCTATCGTCCCGAGAGATCCAAGGTGTTGAGACACTTTCTCGATCGTGACTCGATCTACTCGACAGCGGAGTTCTTTGGGAGATATGAAGAGGCTGCGCGGAGAAATCTTTCCCGCGAACTGGAAGCGTTGGCTTGAGCACGATTCAGCCGCAGAATAGACACCCATGAAGCTGGCGCGACTAACGGACGGAAAACCGGAAATCTTTTTTACGATTCAGGGAGAGGGTCGCAATGCCGGCCTGCCCAGTGTGTTTATCCGTAGTTCTCTCTGCAATCTGCATTGCCGCTGGTGTGACACCGACTACACCTGGAACTGGGAGGGAACGCCTTTTCACCATGATCGGGAAGGGGAGTCCGGGTATGCCAAGTATCGACAGGAAGAGCAGATCGTGGAGTGCTCGATCGAGGAGGTGGCGGAACAGGCGGCTGCGTCTGGCTGCGCGAATTTTGTCTTCACTGGCGGTGAACCGCTGCTTCATGAATCCGACTGGGTGGCGCTGATGGTCGAGCTCCAGCAACGGTTGGGCGACGCCTGTCATTTCGAGATCGAGACCAACGGAACCCGCCTGCCAGGCCGGAAACTTTTGGAGTTGGTGGATCAACTCAATGTGTCGCCCAAACTCGCCAACTCGGGAATGAAACGAGAGCAGCGCATTCGTGAGGACGTGCTGCGTAATCTGACACGGACCGGGTTGGCCGATTTCAAATTCGTGGTCGATTCCGAGGAGGATCTCTCGGAAGTGAAGGAGCTCGTTGACCTCGCTGAAGTGGCTCCCCATCGGGTTTTTCTGATGCCGAAGGGAATCACCGTGGCGCAACTGGACGATCGCGCCGCCTGGTTGGTGAGAGAATGTCAGGCAAACGGATTTCGCTTTTCTGATCGCCTCCACGTCCGTCTGTTCGGGGCGCGTCGAGGCGTCTGAAGCCTTCAGAATTGTTCCCACAAGGGTTTCCCTTCGGTGATCACGATTCGTTGGTCCATGGGTGGCGAATCGGCAGCGTCGAGTTTCCGCCAGTCGGCAGAGAAAAGGATGAGACCGACGACGGAGACGGTCAGCACGAGGGAATTGGCATTCACTTGAGATCAAACACGGTGAAAGCGAGCGGGTTGCAATCGTGATTCAGTCTTCATTCTCATTCGAGGCTTGGAAATGAGCGATGAGTCCATCGATGGCTTTCACCATGGCAGGGGTGGATCGAATACCGACGGTGAATGTCTCCGGATTGAGACGGCAGAGCAGGATCTGCAGCGTCACCGGTTTTCCTTTGCGGCCCGGATTGAAATTCAGTTGGCGAGTTTGGCCAAACTGAAGCTTCGAGGTCAGATTCTCGATGATTTCGATCTGGGGAGGGCCAAATCCCCGATCAAACAGCTTGGACAGCACGGCAAAAAAGCGGGCCACAAACTCAGGGGGAAGTTGGAGTGAGGTTTCTTCCAAATCCGTCTCCCAGGACCAGTCCGATTCGTCGGGTTCGTGATGATCGCCTTCGACGATCTTTCCGGCGAAAACCCGCGCCACTTTTTCGGAGAGCCAGGCAATGAGACGAAAATCATAGAACATCGGAAAACTCTATTCTCAAGTCTCCTGAGTAGGCGAGAAAAAAACGAAGATCGTGGTTCAGGCGCTGGTGACCTGATTCAGTTGATAGCCGACACCGTGGACTGTTTTGAGGAATTTTGGTGAGGTACCGGCGTCGCCGATCTTTTTGCGAAGCTGAGCGACGCATTGGTCGAGGGTTCGAGTGGTGCCGAAATAGCGGATTCCCCAGACCGCATCGAGAATGGCGTCGCGGCTCAGGACTTCGCCCCGGTGCTGATGCAGGTAGCGCAGGAGTTCCATCTCTTTCGGGGTGAGTCGATCACTCTCCCCGTCCGCCCGGGTTATTTCCCAGGTTCGCTCGTCGATTCTGGCTTCTCCGACCTGAAATCCTTTGGGTGACTCTTTGGTCTCGGGTTCTCCCTCGATCCGCTCGCAGCGACGGAGTAGCGCATGGACCCGGGCGACCAACTCGCGGACACCGAAGGGTTTGGTGACATAGTCATCGGCGCCCGAATCGAGACCGACGACCTTGTCGACCTCCTGGCCTTTGGCGGTTAGCATGAGAATGGGCACCCGGCATCCGCGAGTCCTCAGGTCGCGGCAAATTTCGTAGCCGTTTTTTCCGGGCAGCATGACGTCGAGAATGATGAGATCAGGCAGCTCATCGCCGATTTTCGCCTCGGCCTCATCGCCCCGTTCACAACTGGCGACGGAGAAGCCCTCCGATTCGAAGACCTCGAGCAGTCCGAAGCGAATGCTGGCGTCATCTTCCACGACAAGGATCTTGCAGTCTTGATTCATCAGTTAACTGGGGTCGGAGGAGATCAAGGGGAGTCTCAGGAGAAAGCAACTGCCACCTCCCAGGCGAGAGCGAAACTCGACGTCTCCCTTGTGAGTTCTCGCGATCTGGCGAGCAAGCGTTAAGCCGAGGCCAGAGCCTTCAATCCCACTGCTTAGGGAGTCATCGGCGCGGTAGAATTTTTCAAAGATTTTATGGGCATGCTTTCGGGCGATTCCCGGTCCCCGATCGAGTACAGCGATCTCCAACTGGTCACCTTTTTCCTGTCGGATCTCGACCGTGATTTCGCGGGTATCGCCGCCATATTTCTCGGCGTTTGACAACAGGTTGAGCAGCACCTGGGAGAGTGCGTCGCGATCGCCCTCGATCTCGCAGGATTCGTTTGGCGCGAGATGATTCTCTACCGTGAGCTGAAAACCCTCGGCCTCGATCTGGTGACGGTAGTTGTTGACTGTCTCCCTCACGAATTCGCCCAGTTCAAATCGCTCCATGCGATAGCGTTTCTCGCCGCGTTCCATGCGGGAAAAGTCGAGAAGATTGTTGATGAGGCGGCTGAGTCTTGCGGCTTCTCGGGAGATGATGCCTGAGTATTCGAGCCGCTTTTCGTCCGCCATGTCCCGTCGGTTTCCGAGGAGGTCGGAGAACATGCGAATCGATGTCAGGGGCGTCTTCAGTTCGTGGCTGACGTTGCTGACGAAATCCGTCTTCTGCCGGGCCAGATGCATTT
>JAGROX010000445.1 GCA_020440025.1 Verrucomicrobiia bacterium | reverse complement strand
CAGGACACGACCCCGATCGAAGAGCAGAGAGCCCGGCTCGCCGAGAAGCGGAGCGTGCTCGATACCGTGCTCGACAACGCCAGGGATCTGCAGCGCGGCTTGGGGAGAACGGACTCGGCCAAGCTCGACGAGTATTTTCAGGGGATCCGCGACATCGAAACCCGTCTCAGCAAGGACGAACAGTGGATGGGCGTGCCACGTCCGGAAACCAAACTGCCCGCGCCCTCGTCCGAGCTTTCCGGGAAGAAGGAGATCGAGATCATGTACGACATCATGGTCGCGGCGATGCAAACGGACAGCACCCGCGTGCTCACCTATCGCCAGCCGGTGGAAACCCTGCTGACCAGTGTGGGAATCGATGTGCATCCCCACGACATGAGTCATTACATCACCACGAAAGGCGAAAAGCTCGCCGCCTCGCAACGTCGCGACATCATTCAGAGTGAGCTGCTCGCCGGATTGATCGACAAACTCAAGGCCACGCAGGAAGCCGACGGAACGCGGCTTTTTGATCACGTATCACTCGCCTACGGCAGCAACATTCGCACCGGTCATGAACTCACCAATTGCCCCACCATCCTCACCGGTGGCGGCGCGGGGATCAAGCTGGGGCAAAATCTGGTGGTCCCGGAAAACACCCCGCTTTGCAACGCCTGGCTCACCCTGCTGCACGGCGTGGGCGTGAAGGCGGAGCGGCATGGTGATAGCACCGGGGTGATCAAAGAACTGATCGCCTGAGCCCATCCTGATCTCTCGCTCACACGTCGCCACCTCACTCGCTTCCTCTGATCATGCGTTTCCTCATCCAACTCACAGCCGTTCTGACCGTTGCGGTTTCGCTTCGCGCGGAACCCCAGGGACAGCTCATTTTTTCCGATGACTTCGAACGCGATGAATCGGTTCCCGACAAAGAAGAGCCCGGCAACGGCTGGACAACCAACAGCGCCTGGCGAGCTCCGGGCAAAAAGCAGATCGATCTCAAGGACGGAGCCCTCCATGGCGGGACCGATCCCTCGGCGGGGCATGCCCTGGTCCTCTTTCATCCAGCCGGACTGCGCGATGGCGCGGTCGAATTGAAATTCCAGCTCCCTGCTGGTGAATCGCTCGGAGTTGAGTTTGCCGATCCTGCCTGTGACACGGTTCATGCCGGCCACCTCTGTGCGGTGAGAGTGAGTTCGGGGCAGCTTGCGATCACGGATCTGAAGACCGGAAACATGGATCTAAAGATTCAGGCCCGTCGCAAGGCTGGAGAAAAATCTCCTGAACTGGATGCCCTGCTAAAATCGAAAACCAAAACCTTCCCCGTCGATCTCAAGCCGGGCGAATGGCACACCCTGAGGTTTTCCGTCAATGGCGATACCTTGAACGCCACCGTGGATGGCAAAGAAGTCGGCGCGTTCAGCAGCGAGGGCATGGCTCATCCCTTGAAACATGAGATTCGCATCAACATCGGAAAATCGGCTTCCATCGATGAGGTAAAGATCTGGAAGTTTGACTGAGATTTGCCGATCGCAAAGCGCGATTCCGGTATTGCGAGCTTGGTCAGTCCAGGCAAAATGGCTCCCCTAAATATGAAAATCCCATCCTTCGCTCCTTTCGTCGCCATCCTGGCTTTGGCTTCGCTGTCTCTCGGTCAAAACGCCACCAAGAATCTGGCGATCACTCCCGCGCCGCATCCCGGCACGGAAAAGGCCCATGAACGCTTCAACGAGGTTTCAAAACTGGGCGAGGCTCCGCTCGTGTTCCTCGGCGATTCCATTACGGCGGGCTGGAATGGAAAGGGCAAGGAGGCCTGGGACAAATACTGGGCTCCCCTCAATGCCGCCAACTTCGGAATCGGCGGAGATCGCACCGAGCACATTCTCTGGCGCCTCCAGCATGGCAACTACGATGGCCTGAAACCAAAACTCACGGTGCTCATGATCGGCACCAACAACACCGGTCACCAGGGC
>JAGROX010000444.1:335-4061 GCA_020440025.1 Verrucomicrobiia bacterium | reverse complement strand
GATATCGACCGCCTCACCATTGAGGTCGGCGAGATGAAGATACGGAGTTTTCTCATCGCCGAGGCCGATCCGTTCGTGGTGATTCCGCTTTCTATGCTCGGTCGGGCCGATGAAACACCCTTTGGCCCGATGATTGGTGACTACGTGGTGGTTTTTTACGGCGGCAAGGCCTTCCCGGCGATTGCCGGAGACGCGGGACCGACCTTTCAGGCGGGGGAGGCGTCACTACGATTGGCCAAAGCCTTGAACGAGCGCGCCGGGGTGTACAGTCGTCCAGAAAGTGACCTGAAGGTTACCTACCTCGTCTTTCCTCAGTCGGCGGAGAAAGAAAAAGGGCCGCCGGATCTGGTTCGCTGGCGGGAGACTTGTGATCGACTGCTTGGTGGTCTCGGAGGGCTCGGCGAGGGGTATGCGCTCCACGAATGGGAAGATCTCATTGCCCTGAAGCGGGCGCCCAAGGTGGAAGCCTCGGAACAGCCGGCTGTCCCGGATTCGACGCCCCTGCCAGTGCCGCCGGAAGGCGTCAAAGGAGCTGTGGGAGAGCTGCCAGCGGTCGTGCCACCACCGTCCGCTGCCGAACCACCCAGGGAGATTCGTCCCCTGGAGCCGGTTGGCGATCCGCAGTGAAGATCAGTCCTGCCAACCTCGCCAGAAACGAGCTCTGCTAGATTCGGAGAAAAGAAAAACCGGCTCGGGCTCTTGCGAACCCGGCCGGTTTTGGTAAAACCAGATTTCTGAAATACGAAAACTGGGATCAGTCTTTCTCTTCTTTAGCGCGTTCGCGAAGCACCTTGTTACGCCATGCGACCGCTTTCTTGACGGCGGTCTCGTAGCCGAGCTTGTCCACGGAGAACTTGCGGTTCACCGCTTTGCCCAGAGTCTCGCGAGCGGTCACGGTGATGACTTTACGCTTTTTGCCGGACTTGTTGGTGTACTCCGTGAGCGATACTCCAAGGTGACCGGTGTTGGTCCGGGGAGTGCGCTTGATTTTCCAGAGGGGCTTGGCGAGTTTCGCCATGCTCTCAAGAAGTTCGTCACGATGGGCCTTGGCTTCCTCGAGCGCCTTCTTCTTACCGCCATGGAGGCGATCGCTGAAGAGCTTGGTTTTGAGGACGCCACCGCGTCGGACGTGCACCTGCCAACCATGAGTCTTGGTCGAGTCGATGCGTTTGATGTTCTTGACCGAAAGCTTATTGCGCACGCGCTTTTGCTTCACGGCCACCGGCTTTGTTTTCCTTTTTGTTGCCATATCCAGGGGTGGTGTGTGGTTTGGGGGGGTAAAGAAAGGGAGATGAATTTCAGAGGTTGCCTTCACTCATTGCTCGAATGCTTTGCGTCCCATTGGCTGGGAAGCAGCAGCTCTCATTAGAGACTTGTCTTGTTGAGTTAGTTACGCATCTCGATACGGTTCGGACGAGGTGATGTAGGGGAACGTTAGGAATTTCACACATTGGGCGCTAGGTTTCCAGTAAAAAGTCAGCTTCCGAACGAATTTGGTGATTACCGCTGGGAAGATTACGATTCCGCTTCGATCTAAGCGCTGTCGATGCATGATTTAGTCTAACAAAATGGTCTTTTCTGTCGATACTGGAGTTGATCTTTTCTCAAATGATAATGAGTTGGTAAGGAAATGGTTCAGTTTTTGATCAAAAAAAACAAAAATTGAGACTCAATTATCAGGCTGCATCAGAGGACAAAAACCGTGCTTCCATTCCAATGGGCGGTTGCGCACCCCCGTCCATTGGTGTTACAACCTCTTTTCCCCCTGATTGTCTTCGGCGACTGCGAGAACTTCTTTCTCCAGTGTCGGTCGACCGGATGGAGGAAAGGCACCCGTCGCTTGGCGGGACCGTATCTGGAACCTCCTATGAATCTCGATCGCGCTACTCTCAACTTCCTCAATTCATTTTCCGAAGACGCCAAGAATGAAGGCCAGCGACTGCACGATGACGGGGCGGTCGTCCAGATTTTCGGAAATCATCTCATGATTCAAGGGAAGGTGGAGGATGGCACCTGGTCCTGTCGAACGACCCTGCAACTGCAGGGAAATGAGTGGTCGGGAGAGTTCGAAGGCCACGGAGAAACCGGTCGAGCCGCTCTCTATGCCACCATGTTGGAACGAGTGGCCCGGGGAAGTGAATTACCCGAGGCACCCAATGAAGTGGGTGAAAAAACACTGACCGAGATTCTCGAGGATCGAAATGGACGTTCCCTCACCGGGGTGGAGGACGAGCTGGTCAGCAAACTCGAGCGCCGTTTTCGCCGGTTCGAGCTGGAGCGGCAGATTTTTGACCATGATCTGGTGCGGATTCACCCGCGTTGGCCCGTGGACAATTTTGATCCGCTGACCGATCTCTGGCCCGAGCCGCCGGAAAACATCATCGAGTTCTGGAACTACATCGCCTACGCGTGCCGCAAACGGAATTTAGAGTTCCCTGAGTTCCTCGAGGCCATCACCGATGGGGAATGGGCCGAGAATAAGATGCAGCAGTGGGAGCGGGATCGCGAGATCAGCGAGTGGAAGCACACCGTGGAGTCTTTCGACAGCCGCCCGCCTGATGATGGCGTGGAATCGATCGAGTTCCGCTTGCGCCTGAGCGGACGGGAAGCGCGCCTGTTGTGGCGGCGCCAAGGGGAGGAAAAATTCATCCGCATCTCCGAGGACGACGAACTGGAATGGCTTCAGGAACGCTACGCCAAGGGCGGGTTGCGAATGGATGCGGCCTCTGACTTGATTTGGAGCAAATTTCTCCGCGCCTCGGTCGAGGAAGAGTTTGAGGATGGTGGTCTCGGGCTGGATCGCGAGGAAAACCGTCGGTTGCTCAATCGCCTGCTTCACCAGCCCGATGCGTCCGGCCACATCGTGACGCTCGATGAAGCACCCTTTCAGTTTTCCGATAAGCCGTTGCGTTGGGTCTGTCGGCCCGACACCCTGGGTTCTGACGAGTATGAGATCCAGCTAGTCACCGGTCAAGGGGAGGATGTTTCTCACGAATTGCGCTTGTTGCCAGGAGAGGAAAATCTCTTCCTCGCTGACGACACCATTTTCCGGGGGCCGGTTTTCTGGCGTCACGGTGAGCCCATGGTGGAGCCTCGCTATGCCTTGCCACGCTACGTCATCGAAAGCGAAGCCGGAGTTAATTTCCTGACCCGTATCGGTGCCGATTTGCCTGCCGATCTGGAAAAACGGATTCGAGACGAGGTGCTGGCAGTTCGTCTGGAGTTGCGTCTTTCGAGCAGTGCCACTTCGGGAGCGAGCGAGCACATGATGATTCAGGCCTATGCCTCAAACCCCGAGGGAACTCGCGAGGAATTACTCGATCGCGACGGCTGGCGGGTGCTCAAGCGTCAGGACGAAGCCGAGGATGTGATCCATCGCTATGACCGAGCGCTGCTCCACCGGGTGCCGAGCCTGATGTTGCCGATGCAGCCGACCTGGGATGCCAATACGGACTCGTGGCGTTGTCGGGTGGGGAAAAACTTCCCCGATCGCTATGCGGAATGGCGCGAGAGCCTGCCTGCCGAGATCGCTGTCGATGCCGACGAGGATTTGGCGACACTCGAAGCGGAGCCGGTGCAGGCTTCCGTCACTTTTGAAGTGGTCGATCAGGAGATCGACTGGTTCGATCTCAAGGTGGTCATCAATGTCGAGGGTCTCGATCTTTCCAAGGATGAGATTCGATCCCTGGTGGCGGCTCGCGGCGACTTTGTGCGGATGGAGCGCGG
>JAGROX010000444.1:0-138 GCA_020440025.1 Verrucomicrobiia bacterium | reverse complement strand
AGGCCAGCCAACTCAAGCTTCAGGTCCGTCCCTCCACGCCCGAAGGACTCACTGTCAGTCTGCGGCCCTATCAGGTCGAAGGTTTCCACTTCCTCAGCTATCTCTCTTCCAACCGATTCGGGGGCATCCTTGCCGATG
>JAGROX010000107.1:26912-34468 GCA_020440025.1 Verrucomicrobiia bacterium | reverse complement strand
AGATCATCGATTGGAAGGCGCCCGATTTCATCGACATCAACTTCGGCTGCCCGGTGAAAAAGGTGGTCTCCAAAAACGGAGGATCGAATCTGCTCCGCGATTGCCCGGTCCTCACTCAGGTCGCCTCCTCCATCGTCAAAGGCGTAGGTCATCGCGTGCCCGTCACGGCCAAGATTCGCATTGGCTGGGACGCGAGTTCAGTCAATGCGCCCCACGTCTGTCGACTGCTCGAAGACTGCGGGGTACAAGCCATTGCCGTTCATGGTCGCACCCGGGCTCAGGGATACTCGGGCGAGGCAGATTGGGAAGTCATCGGTGAATGCGCCGAGGCGGTTTCGATTCCCGTCATCGGCAACGGTGACTTGGCCAGCGGGGTCGACGTCGAGGTTCGCAAGGCCGCCACGGGAGTGAGTGGTGTCATGATCGGTCGCGCCGCCATGCAGCATCCCTGGGTGTTTCGCGAAGCCAAGCACTACCTGAAACACGGCACTCATCCCGAACCCGTTACCGTCGAAGAGCGCTGGGCCCTGATGTTTCGCCACGTCCGCATGGCGATCGATTGGGGCCGCTACGGCCCCGAGAAATACACCCTGCAATCGATGCGATCCCGTCTCATGGCCTATTCTCGAGGACTTCCGAGCGGCAAACTGCTCCGATCCAGATTCTCGACAGTGGGCTCCATCGGCGAACTCGAAGACATTGCCGCCGAGTACTTGACCTGGCACGAAGAACGGGAATCTCGAAACGCCGAGCTCTGCCCCTGAGAATCCCCTCCCCACCCTCTGCAAACCATGAATCTTGATACCCAGGAACTCCTCCAATCGATCCCTCCCGGCATGATCACCTGCATGGCCGTGTTTGGGTTCATTTTCTGGGGAGGATTCTGGGCAATTTTCGCGGTGATCTTCCAGAGAAACCTGAAAGCCGTTCCCGAGGAACATCGCAAACTCAGTCCCTACCGCGCCTGGTGGCTGGTGCCCTTTCCCGTTGCCTTCATCTGGCTCTTTGTGGTGGTCTCACGAATTTCGGCATCCTGGAAATCGGTTTTCCAAGCCAGAGGCGATGAAACGGTCGGTCAATGTGGAAAGCCGGTCGGAATGACCAGTGCCGTTCTGGCGTTGGTTTCAAATTTGCTCAGCCTTCAGATCTTCGTTGGCGGAGGCGAACTCATCACTTCCATCTGCGGAATTCTCTCGACTGTCTCCGGCCTCGTCGGATTCATCGCGCTGATCGTTTATCTCGTTCTGATCAATGATCTGAAAATCAAATCGCAGAAAGCCACTACCGAATCAGCTCCGATCGGGTCTGGAATTTCATGAGAGCCGTCACGATCGCCATCCTCTGCGGGGCGTGGCTGTCATGCCTCATCCCAGCTGACGCGATCGCAGATGACGCCGGGGCCTACTCGACTCGGCCGATTCAGGTGATCGTTCCTTTCGGTGCCGGAGGAAACAGCGACACCATTGCCCGCGTCCTTCAGCGCGCCATCGCGGATCACCAACTGCTGCCGCAGCCGCTGGTGATTCTCAATGTTCCCGGCGCCGGGGGCACCATCGGCAGTCGTCGAGCGCTAAACGCCAGTCCCGACGGCGACACCCTGCTTTTCCTTCACGAAGGCATCATCACCGCGAGTTATTCGGGAGCCGCGACCTGGGGATGGCGGGACTTCGAACCCATTGCCGCTACCGGTCGCAATGGCGGCGTGATTGCCGTGGCCGAGGATTCACGCTTTCAGGGAATCGAAGATCTCCTCGCTGCCGCCGCCGAGATTCCCGGAACCCTCACCTTCGCCACCAACATCGGAGCACCGGCCCATTTTTGGGCCATGCAACTGGAAGACGCCCGAGCGGGAGCGAGATTTCGCTACGTTCAAAGCGGCGGCGGCGCAGCCCGATTTCATTCCCTGAAAGGCGGCCACGTCGAGGCGACCGCTTTCTCTGTCGCCGAGTTTCTCTCCTATCGCGACGGCGGTTTGCGAGCCTTGGCGATCCTCTCCGAAATCCGCGATCCCGCCCTGCCAGAGGTGCCTACAGCTCGCGAGCAAGGCATCGAGGTCATCGCCAGCAATCTTCAATGCTGGTGGGCCCCGAAAGACACTCCGGCAGAGCGGCTGACGCTCATCGGCGACGCCCTGAAGCAGGTCATGGAAACGCCCGAGTTTCAGAAATTCGCCAGCGAACAGCAGATCGAACCGCTTTTTCTTTCCGGGCCTGAACTGACTGACGAACTCGCCCAACGGGAGGCAGTCATCGCTGCCATCGCGCCGCGAGACATCCCCGGCTTGCCCGATGTCCCGCTGGCGCTCGCCATTTTGTCGGGACTGGTCGGCATCGGCGTTCTCTTCGCTCGCCCAGCGCCTAGAAAGCTCATTCAACAGGGTCAAGTCCGCGACCGTACCCTGTTGATTCGACGCACAGTCACCTTGGTCTTCGCGACCATTTTCTACGCCGGGCTTTTGGCGGTTTCTGACTCGTCACTTTTCGCTTTCTTCACCTTCTTTTTTCTGACGGGAATTGGCAATTTGCTGATGATGCCGAGACAGCCGAGTTGGCGGGAAGGGATTGCTTTTGTCGGATTCGCCGGCCTCATGGCCTACGGACTTCCCTGGGTATTTGAAACGGTGTTCGGAATCTCCATGCCATGAATCCCGAGTTGTTCACGCCTGAAATCCTCGGCCTGATTGCGCTCGGGACTTTGTTGGGAATTGTCGTCGGGGCGATCCCGGGGCTGACCGGCGCGATGCTCATCGCCCTCACCCTGCCTCTCACCTTTTCCATGAATGGCGATGCGGCGCTGGCGCTGTTGGTGGCGATGTATGTGGGTTCGGTCAGTGGCGGACTCATCACCGCGACTTTGCTGAAAATGCCGGGCACGCCGGCGTCGGTCATCACCACGCTCGACGGCTACCCTATGGCTTCGGGAGGCAGACCAGGACGCGCGCTCGGACTCGGTATCGGCGCGTCTCTGATCGGCGGCGTCATTTCTTGGGGATTTCTCGTACTACTCGCCCGCCCCGCCGCCACGTGGTCCACGAAACTGGCACCCTTCGATCTTTTCGCCCTGGTGTTGGTCGCGCTGGTGTCCATCGCCGCCATCAGCGAGCGGGAACGCGGCGGTCTCTGGCGCGGGCTTTTCGCGGCCCTCATCGGTTGCCTCGCCGTCATGCCGGGACTGCATCCGGCGACAGGAGAGCCTCGGCTGACCTTCGGACTGGTGGAGATGAGCGACGGTTTCAAGCTGCTACCGGTGTTGATCGGACTCTTCGCCTTCAACCAAATCATCCAGGATTCATTGCGCCCCGCGGAGAAGGGAATCGAGACGCCCTCTGGAAAATCGGATCGCATCTGGCTCCCGCTTCGAGATTGGCTGAAACAGAGCGTCAACTTGATCCGATCATCGGTCATCGGCACCCTGATCGGCATCCTTCCCGGGATCGGCGCCAATGTCGGCTCGACGGTCGCCTACGGAGCGGCTCGATCCGTTTCCGACAAGCCCGAGAAATTCGGCACCGGCTGTGATGAAGGCATCGTGGCCTCGGAAGCCGCCAACAACGCCACGGTTGGCGGCGCCCTGATTCCCCTGATCGCCCTCGGCATTCCGGGCAGCGTCATCGATGCCGTGCTGCTCGGCGCTTTCGTCATTCATGGCCTCCAACCGGGGCCGCTACTTTTCAAAAACCATCCCGAGACCGTTCACATGATTAGCGGCAGCTTTTTCGTCGCCAACGGGGTGATGTTTGTGATGATGATCCTCACCGCTCGCGGGTTGGTTCGTCTCAGCCGAGTTCCCCTCGCCTGGTTGGCTCCGCCGGTCATCGTGTTCTGCATCGTGGGATCCTACGCGCTGGCCAATCGGATGTTCGATGTCTGGGTCATGATTGGATTCGGAATTTTTGGATTCATCATGAATCGACTTCGCCTGCCGCTGGCACCTTTTGTTATCGGCTTCGTCCTCGCTCCCCTGGCGGAGGAGAATCTCTCTGCCGGTCTCATGGCCTCGGGCGGAAGCTGGGCACCGCTCGTCACTAGACCCTTCGCCTTGATCTGTGTCCTCATCGCCGTCGTCGCGGCCGGGATTTCGATCAGGCGCGCGGCGCGAATGCCCGACTGAGCGTGGTAAAATGCTTGCGCCCCGGCCAATCTCGTCCAATCAGATAGCGTCATGTCTCGCTCATCTCGCCGACAAAACCTGGAACGCCGCCTGGAGGAAATGGAATCCTCCGATCGGCGTGGCCGTTGGATTTTCATCGCTCTGGTCGCTGCTTTCGCCATCGCCATCGCGGCGGTCTTGATCAAGAAACAAATCGCCTCCGGCCCGCTCGATCTGAATCGTGCCAGCGCGGAAAAACTCGAAACACTCCCCGGCGTCGGACCCGACACGGCCAAGGCCATCATCAAGGGACGCCCCTACGAAACAATCGAGGATCTCGACAAGGTGAAGGGAATCGGGCCGGCCACGATCGAAAAACTGCGCGACAAAGTGAAAATCGCCGACTGATTCACCGCCATGACCATTCGTTCTCTTTGCAAAATCATTCTCTTCGTCGCGACTGCCGTAGGACTCGCCAGTTGCGGTTCGGCGCCTCGCTCCGGTGATTCCATCAAGGCGGACGCCGTCTATCGTGCACAGGAACAGACCTTTCGTCCGATGGCGAATTGAGGGATGGTGTCGTCATCCCTGAAATGAAATTCCTGACCTCACTCCTCGGAGCCATCCGCCCCTTCTTTCTCCCCGGAAAGAAGCGGTCACGATGGCGGCGCTATCTCGTCGCCCCGGTCATGTGGATGGGCCTCGTCGGCGCGGCGCTCGTCTTTGCCATCCTCGTCTATTTTCAGATCAAGGCCTTCACGTTTCCCGCCGCTCAACTGGAAAAGCTGCCTCAGCGCACCCTGGTCTTTGATCGCAAGGGACAGCCGCTCGGACATGTCTCGGGCCATGGAGAAAATCGGCTCGTCATTTCCATCGATCAGGTTTCGCCGCAGTTCATCGCCGCCTTGCTGGCTCGCGAGGACAGTCGATTCTACCAGCACGGAGGCATCGACTACACCGGTTTGATCCGAGCTGCGTTGCGAAATTTCAAAGCGGGAGGATTCGAGCAGGGCGCCTCAACTCTCACCATGCAACTCGCCCGCAATACCTGGGGCCTGAAGCAGAAAACGCTGGCGAGAAAGATTCAGGAGATGGCCCTGGCGAAGCGGCTCGAATGGACGCTGTCAAAGGACGAGATCCTCGAGCATTACCTGAACCGCATCTATTTCGGCTCCGGATTCTACGGCATCGAGCGGGCTTCCCAGGGATACTTCATGAAATCCACGGCCGACCTGACTCTCGGTGAGAGTGCCATGTTGGCGGGCGTGATTCGTGGTCCCAGCGTGCTGAATCCCTTTCGCAGTCTCGACTCCGCCAAGACCGTTCGCGACGAAGTGCTGAATCGCCTTCTCGCCGAATCCGTGATCACCGAGGCGGAAGCCGATGCTGCCAAAGCCGAACCCATCGCCCTGCGCCCCGCCGGCGACCGCGGTGCCGTCGGCGGTTATGTGCTGCAAACGATTCATGATCTGCTGGGCGATCTCTTGACTGAGGAAGACATCGCGCTCGGTGGTCTCCAAATCACGACGACCATCGATCAGGAAATGCAGACCGCCGCCGAGCACAGTCTCGATGCCCATCTCACCAAAGTCGAAAGCGGCTCCGGTTTTCCCCACCCCAAACGTTCACAGGCCGGAAACAAAGGGAACTACGTTCAGGGCGCGGTCGTTTCCTTGGAAAACCGAACCGGGGCCATTCTCGCCATGGTGGGCGGACGCAGCTTCGAGGAAAGTCAATTCAATCGGGCGCTCCAGGCAAAGCGGCAATGCGGTTCCACCTTCAAGCCTTTCGTCTACGCGGTGGCCTTTGATCGCGGTGGCTTGATGCCGGGCACTTGGGTGAGCGATGATGCGATCAACTACCCAGTGGACGGCGGCAAGACCTGGAGCCCGGGAAACAGTGACGGCCAATTTCTTGGCAACCAGCCAGCCGCCATTGGCTTGATCCGATCGCGAAACACCATGTCGGTTCGGGTCGGTGATATCGCCGGACTCGACAACGTGCGCGGTCTAGCTCGCGCCATGAAGATGGGTGAGATCCCGGAATCGCCGGTGTCGTATCTGGGAGCCTTTGAAACCACTCCAATGACGCTGACGAGTGCGTTCTCCACTTTTCCCGCCGGAGGCGTCAACCGGGCTCCCTATCTCATCGAAAGGATCCAGAACACCGAAGGTGAGGTCCTTTTTCAGGCTCAGATTCAGGGGCGGGAGATCTTTCCCGAGTCTGTCTGCTGGCTGACCACGGATATTCTCGGCGAGGTCATGAAAAACGGGACCGGATCGAGCGTGTCGCAACTGGGATACACCAAACCGTGCTACGGAAAGACCGGCACCACCAACGACTATCGCGATGCCTGGTTCGTTGGCTTCACCGACAAGGTCACCACCGGTGTCTGGGTCGGACTGGATCAGCCCAAGAAGATCATGAGTAGTGGCTACGGAGGCTCGCTCGCCCTGCCCATCTGGGTGGGCATCATGAAACAGGCCGAAGCCTCGGGCTTTCCTTCGGTGGCGATGCCGGTTCCCGCCAACCAGCAGGAGGTGACCTTGTGCCGCGCCTGCGGAGGCATCGCCGGTCGTGGATCACTGCAACCCTATCGTATGGGATTGCCGCGGGATCTCTGGCCCCGATTCGACTGCAAGGGTCACGGTCGCGGGGGAATTCTCGACATTTTCACCCAGCGTGACGACGGTCGGTCGCGCGACAACTACCCCTCTCGTGATTCACGGGATCGCGATGGCGGCGGGCTCGGCGAGGTCGTGAAGGGAATCGGACGCTTTCTCTTCGGGCCCTCCCGCTGATTTACTCGGCCACTCGGAGCGGCGCGGCTGCCGTGACTTCGTCGGAAATGTCAGCCGGCGTCTGATCGAAATCGAGATCCCGCAACCAGTCCCGGGTGCGATAAAACTCGGAGGTGGTGCGATCGATCTCCGCGCCGAGCGAATCAGGATCGCGACGCGTGACCAGATCGGCCTGTATCAATCGAACCGCGTCGTAAATGCGCTCGATCTCGGAATGGGTCAAAGTCAGGTCATACTCCGCTTTCCGAACATGCTCGTAACGCTGCTCCAGCGTCTCCAGTCGGCTTCGCTTGGAGTTCGTGAGTCGCTCCAAACCGCCCGCATCGGTCAGATGCCCATCGTCCTCGGCTTGGCGAGTCTGTGTTTCCATCTCGACGATCTCCGCCTTCACCGTATCGATCTGGGTCGCTATCGATGGCGATCCTTCCTGAGCACAAAACGCGGTCAGGGTCTCGCGGGTCAGCAGGAGTCTCAGATAGGTCCAGGCCAGTTGCCCCATCCGCCCAGCGTGAAGGCTGGAGTCACCACCCGAGCGGGCGAGGATCTCTTCGATCGCCGCCGCGACCGAGTCATAGTCCTGCTTCCCGGCTTCTGACAACTGCGCATAGACCTCCGCCCGTCGCTTTTGAAACGCTTCGGCAGTTTCCACCGTTTCCATGCCCAGCT
>JAGROX010000107.1:24866-26862 GCA_020440025.1 Verrucomicrobiia bacterium | reverse complement strand
AAGATCCATCCGAGAGCGTAGGCCGCCGCCGCGATGATCATTCCCGGCACGCTGGCAGTGGCCACTCCGATGCCCACCGTCAACAGCGCCAGCCAGGCCTGATGCGGACTGCGGAGAAAGGCCTTGAGCCGCTGAATGCCAGTCATGAGTGATGGGAAATGCAATCGTCTCGATCCGCCAAATCCTATTCGAGCGTGAACCACTGAACTTCGACCCGGCGATTCAGTTCGGGATCGGGCCCTCCGGGTTCCTCCCAACCGCGGCCCACCATCTCAACACGGCTGGGGTCCAATTCAGGGAACCTCGTCAGGAGTTGCGTCCTCACTTCCTCGGCTCGCTTGGAGGAAAGTTCGATCGCCTTGAGGGCCATCTTCTGCACCAGTGCCTGCCCGCCCTGCTGGAGAAACTCCGCCTTGCGTCCGTCATCCACGTGACCGCGCAGCAGCACGATGGATCCGGGGCTCACGCCCAGCAGCCGATGCACATCGATGAGCAACTTGTCATTTTCCCCATTCGCCATGTCGAGCCGATGATCATTTGGCAGGAAAAAGAAGCGGATGTCGCGGGTCAGCAGCGGATCATTTTCCAACGACACCTGCTCCGTGGTCTTGACCGGCTGAATCGAAGCGACCTGTCCACTGAGTTGCCCACCCTGCTCGATCGCTTTCAAGGCGCTGAGATCGGCGAAAAAGCTCGATGCCACCGGGCGCGGCAGCAATTCCGCTCCATAGGCAAGATTGGCCGACTGATAGACTGACGCGAACGAGCCGGCTTCGTCGATGGCCCCATTGAAGAAGGCGAGGTTCTCGGGAAGGTTGCTCAAGTGAACCCGGGAAAGTTCATCCTTGGCATCTTCCTCCGTCCACTCATAGCCGGCAAAGGCCTTCGCGAGCGCCGCGGCGTGCGCGTCCGGGTTGTTCCGGATTTCCTGGTTCTTGATCAGGGTGCCTTCCACGATTTTCTCCACCATCTCGGGATGCGCCCCGGCGAAGGCTTTGTTAAAGAGCAGGATGTCCGCCACGATGAGCAGGTTGCGATTGTCGACGAGTTGGCGCGCCTTGCCCTGGGAACTCTCGACGATCTCCGTGGTCTTGGGTGCCCATGTCACGCAGCCCGCCAGCTTGCCCGCGCCACTCTCCAGATCAGCGAGAAAGGCGTCCCCGGCCTCGAAGGCATCCTCAAGAAAGACGAGATTGATCGCGTCGGCCTTGGGCGCGGCATCGAGTCCATCGAGCCGTTCCACCGGGGTGCCGGATTCATTGGCGAGATAGCGAATGAAGAATTCGGCCTCGGAAAACGGAGCCGTCGCCACCCGTTTGCCTTTCAGATCATTGATGCGGCGAATGTCCTTGCTGACGATGATCCCGTCCGCGCCACGCGACCAGGCGATTTGCATGGGAACGACCGTCTGCCATTGCCGACCGTAGTTGGCGAGCACATCGACAGTGGTCGCGGTCGCCGCGATCCGGCCCTGCTGCAGGTCGTCCCAGCTGTCCTCCTCACTGAGCGTGATCTTCAGTTTGAAGCCGCCGTTCTTGGTGAACCAAGACTCATCATTCGGTTCCAAGCCGTTGTTGGCAAGGATGAGCCCCGCGTAGCCCGCGTATTCGGACAGATTGATGACGACGGTGTTGTCCGCCGGTTGATAGGTCTGCGCCGGTGAGAGCTTCGGAGCCGGTCCGGGCACGAGGAAGTCGAACTCATCCGCCCCGCTGGCACCGCCTGTGGACACCGTGGCATCGGAATGAGACGAATCGACTCCCCCGCCTCCTTGCGGCACAGGCGCGTGATTCATCCAGCGATAGATCCCGAAGGCCGCTACTACGAGGACAATCAGGGTGAAAAATAGCTTACCAATCTTTGTCATGGGATGAGTGATACCGCATCAGGCTACCGGAGGCCATTGCAAAGGGCGACTGATTTTCTAATGCAACCCTGTTGGGTGGCGGACCTATCAGGGTATGATCAGACTCCACAGTTTGTGGCCCGCCGTGAT
>JAGROX010000107.1:3394-24733 GCA_020440025.1 Verrucomicrobiia bacterium | reverse complement strand
GTCTCGGCAGGAAGGCTGGGGAAATTCAGGCCTGCCGAGGCATAAACGTTGCCGTCGGGGCCCAGAGTGATGCCATCGGGGCCTCGATCAGTGCCCCAATCGAAAAGCAATTTCCGACTTTCGCGAACGATCGATCCATCGGCATTCAGATCGATACGCCACAGCTTTCGATTTCCCCCGACACCGTCATTGGGACCGTTGTTCACGTTGTCCGCCACGAAGATGCGTTTTCCATCGGACGACACGGCCACACCATTGGGACGGTCAACTTCGTGAGTAATCACTTGAGTGACGGCCCCACCGGGAGCGATGCGATAGACACCCTCGATTCCTTTGCCGTCGGCATCGAGAATCTCCATCCCGATCCGATCTCCGTAGCGCGGATCGGTGAAGTAGATCGAACCATCCGGTGCCAGGGCCAAGTCATTGGGGGAATTGTAGCGATGTCCCTCGAAGCGATCCGTCAACACGGTAATGGTGCCGTCCAGCTCGGTTCGGGTGACCCGCTTGTCGCCGCCCTCGCAGGCGTGCAATCGACCGTCATTGTCAAAGGCCAGGCCATTGGCTTTGCCTGACACGGACCGATAGATTTGAAAGGTGCCGTCTTTCATCCGCCGCATGATGCGGTTGTTTTCGATGTCGGTGAAAAACACACTCTCACTCGCGGCGTGCCAGGCGGGTCCTTCGGTGAAGGCAACCCGTCCCTCCATTCTCAAGCCCTCTGGCCATTCCTGGGCAGTGGCATACAGGGAGAAACTGGCGAGACAGAGCGCGCAGCATAACAAGGTGGATGGAAGTGTCGGGTATGGTTTCATCGGGGCAATGGGATCACATCCATGATCCACGAATCCACGCCGCTGACAAGTCGGGAGGCTTCCCGAAGATTTCCGGTCTCCGGCAAAAATTCCCCTGTTCAGTCGCGCCGGCCACACGATATTCCATCAAGGCATTTCCCGCCTTCATCGCCCCTCCTTGCAGACGTCCCTCGTCGTAGAACCCCAACCCACCGAGACCTCCTGCGGTCCGACCTGCCTGCGCGGGGTCTACCAATGGCTCGGGCTCGACATTCCGCTGGATGAGCTGATCCGGACGGTTCCCTCCGTTTCCGGTGGCGGCACTCTGGCGGTGATGCTGGGCATCGATGCGTTGCGCCGGGGGTTCAAGGCGCGCCTCTATTCCTGCAATGTGCGGGTGCTGGACCCCTCCTGGTTTCCAACCAAACGCGAAGCCCTCCTCGCGAAATTGGCGGCCTCCCATGATCGACGCCGAAAGCCCAAGGAGCGGGAGGAACTGAAAGCCCTTCACACCTTTCTCACTCTCGGGGGCGATCTGCGGATGGAACCCCTGACGCGCGACCTCATCCGTCGTCATCTGCGGGACAAACAGCCGGTGCTGACCGGCCTTTCCGCCACTTTTCTTTATCGAGATCCGCGGACCGATCCCGAAACCGGCGAGCCCGATGATCTCGGCGGTGCCCCGGACGGTCATTTCGTGGTCCTGTCCGCCTACGATCCCGCCGAGAAACGCGTCATGGTTCACGATCCCTGGCCCCACAGTCCTTTTGAAGACCCGCACCGCTACGAGGTACACATCGACCGACTGATCAACGCCATCCTGCTGGGCGTGCTGACCTACGATGCCAACCTGCTGGTGATTAGTCCTAGAACCTGAGTCACCCAAGCACCGCCAGCCATGAGCCGCACTTTTCTCGTTGTGGATCGTCCCGCTGACTGGGCTCTCGCCCTGCCGGATGGCGTTCAGCTGATCACACCGCGCGACTACCTGACCGATCCGGAGGTGCAGAAACTGAAACGCGCCCGGGTTTTCAACCTGTCCCGCGACTACTCCTATCAGAGCGCCGGCTACTATGTCTCTCTCCTCGCGGAGGCCCGCGATCATCGCCCGCTGCCGAGTGTCGCGACGCTACGCCATCTCCATGGACGCGCCCCCATGGTGTCTGCCGAGCTCTCTCAACAGATTCAGCACTCCCTCGCCGACCTTCAAAGTGACGACTTCACGCTGTCGATCTACTTTGCCCGAAACCTCGCCAAGCGCCACGACCGGCTCGCCCGCGCCCTCTACAACCTCTACCCGGCTCCCCTCCTCCGCGCGACTTTTGGGAGAGGCAGCACCGGCCAGTGGCGGCTGAAATCTCTGGGGCCCATTCCGGCTCGGGAAATCCCGGAATCCCATGCCGATTTCGTTCGCGTTGCCGCCGAGCGCTGGTTGCGCCGCCCGGCTGAAGCCGTCCCTCCGGCCTCGGCCCGCTACTCGCTGGCCATTCTGGTCGATCCTCAGGAACCCTTTCCCCCATCCGATGAAGCCGCGCTGAAACGCTTCATCAAGGCGGCGGCCCGGCGCAAGGTCTCGGCCGAGTTGATTCATCCTGACGACATCGGTTGGCTCGCCGAATACGATGCCCTTTTCATCCGTGCGACCACGTCGGTAGAAAATTTCACCTTTCGATTTGCCCGCCGAGCCGTCGACGAAGGCATTCCCTCGATCGATGATCTGGTCTCGATTCTGCGCTGCTCCAACAAGGTGTTCATGGCCGAGCTGTTTACCCGCCATCACATTCCCACGCCCCGCACCCGAATCCTCTATCGCGGGGCGGGCAACGAGAGCGAAACCGTGACGGCACTCGGCCTTCCCCTTGTCTTGAAACAACCGGATTCGTCTTTCTCCCGAGGCGTTGTCAAAGTCCGGACCAACGAGGAGTTCGCCGAGAAATCCCGCCAACTGTTCGAGTCCACCGACCTGCTCATCGCCCAGGAATTTCTACCCACTGACTTCGACTGGCGCATCGGGGTGCTGGATGGGAAACCGCTCTATGCCTGCCGCTACTACATGGCGCGTGGTCATTGGCAGATCTATAAAACCAGCACCAATGCCCGACAGACCATCTCGGGAAAATCCGACACTCTGCCGGTGGAGGAAGCCCCTAGCGCCATTGTGGAGACCGCCGTCCGCGCCGCCAATCTGATCGGCGATGGATTCTACGGCGTCGATCTCAAGGATATCGATGGCTGCCCCATCGTTATCGAAATCAATGACAACCCGTCCATCGAAACCGGGGTCGAGGATCTCTTACTCAAGGATGAACTCTACAATGCGGTGATCGATTCCTTCATTCGTCGCATCGAGTCACGCGGTCGCTGAGGTCATTTCTTTTCTTCCCCGAACGATTTCAAGAACATGCCTGCCCCTTTCTCGCTTTTTGGCATCGAGATCGAACTCATGATCGTTGATCGCGAAACACTCGACGTTCGTCCCCTCGCCGATCAGCTCCTGCTCGATGAGAAGGGAAACATCGTCAACAGCGTGAATCACGGTGACATCACCTGGTCGAACGAACTCGTCTCCCATGTGCTCGAACTCAAGACCAGCGAACCGACCAGTTCTCTGGACGGATGGAGCGAACGTTTTCACCAATCCATGCAAGAAGCCGACCGCCAATTGTCCGCTTTCGGTGCCGGACTCTTGGGGGGCGGCATGCATCCCTGGTTCGATCCCGAGCGGGAAACGCATCTCTGGACTCACGATGATCGCGAAATCTATGACGCCTTTGATCATATCTTCGGTTGTCGCGGGCACGGATGGTCCAACCTCCAGTCCTTTCATCTGAATCTCCCCTTCGACGATGACGAGTCGTTTCGTCGTCTTCACTCGGCAATTCGCCTGGTGCTGCCGCTGATCCCCGCGCTCGCCGCGAGCTCGCCATTCATCGATGGCAAAATCTCCGGCCTGCTCGATACCCGATTGAGAACCTACCAAGGAAACTGTGCCCGCATTCCTTCGATCACGGGCGGCGTGATTCCCGAGGTCTACCGAAGCGAGTCCGAGTATCGGGAGAAAGTCTTCGACGTCATCGCCCACGATCTGGCTCCCTGGAATCCAGATGAACTGCTGGAACCCGAATGGACAAATGCCCGCGGGGCCATCGCCCGATTCGATCGCCACGCCATCGAGATTCGCGTCGGCGATGCCCAGGAATGTCCACGTCGCGATCTGGCCATTATCGAAGCGATCGTCTTTCTCCTGCGGAACTGGTATGGCGAGAACTCGGTGGCATTGGGCGATCAGGAAAATGTTTCCACCTCTGCACTGGCCGCGTTGTTCGAGGCATCGATCCGAGCAGGGCGTCATGCCATGATCACAGGTGCGCCCCTGTTGAAAGCCTTGGGCCTGAACCGACCCGCCACCATCACCGAAGCGCTCGAGACGAATTTTCAGACCGCTCCCGAGAGCAATTGGAAGCGGGAGATCGATGCGATCCTGACCGAAGGTTCCCTTTCCGAAAGGCTCCTGGAACTTCCCACGCCCATTTCCCATGATTGCCTTCAGACCCAGATGAGACAGATGCGAGAATGCCTCCTCACCAATCGTCCTCTTTCCACTCGCCTGCCTGCCCTCTGATGCCCGTCCTCTCCTGTGAACATGCCAGCAACGCGATTCCGGACGAGTTTCAGGATCGTTTTTCGAGCGATGCCGCCAAGTCGGCTCTCGCTTCGCATCGCGGGTGGGATCCTGGTGCCCTGCCCTTGGCCGAAGCCATTGCCGAGAAACTTGGTGCGCCTCTGCTGCGTGCCGACGTCTCTCGCCTCCTGATCGAACTGAATCGCTCGCCAGAGAATCCCGAACGCTGGAGCGAATTCTCCGAAAACTTTTCAGAAAGCGAAAAGCATCGCCTTCACGAAACCCACTTCGTCCCCTGGCTGGGCGAACTTCACCGACGCATCGACGTCGACATCGCCGAACGCGGTTTTGCCCTTCATCTTTCCCTCCACAGCTTCACCCGATCCCTGAACGGACAGGTCAGAGACGTGGACATCGGCATTCTTTTCGATCCCGCGCGCAATCGCGAATCTGACATCGCCAGCGATTGGATCGCGAGGCTTCGGCTGGCCGCGCCCGATCTCGACATCCGCGCCAACGAACCCTACCGGGGAGCAGACGATGGCATCACGACCCTGCTTCGGCGGGTCTACCCGAACGAGCGATTCGGCGGCATCGAACTGGAGGTCTGTCAGTCCTTCTTTCTCGAAGACCGCCCGTGGCCGTGGTCACGCCTCGTCGCTCTGATCGTGAATTCGGTGCCTGACGTCTGATCGGGGTCGCTTCAAAGGGTTTTGGGAGTGAGAAACTCCACCAGTTCTCCTTCGCGAAACGCCGCGTTCCCCCAAAAATCGATTGGCAGCCGAAATCTCGCGACCGCACAAGTCGGAAACTGATCCACCGTTTCATTGGAGCCCGGATGGGTCAGCTCCCACGCCGTTTCGTGAAAGCCGGGATTGTGCCCGAAGAGGATGGCACAGTCGTGGGCCTCATCGATCTGCTGAATCACTCGCAGCACCTGATCCGGTCGCGGCAGATAGAGCGCACTCTCCCGTCGAATCTCTGTTTCAGGAAATCCCAGTTCCTTTGCCATCAATTTTGCGGTGGTAAATGCCCGCAGTGCCGTACTGGAAATGATCGCATCAGGAGAGATGCCCCGTTCCGCGAGGGCTTTTCCCATGCGAGGGGCATCCCGCAGTCCTCGATCATTCAGCGAACGATCGTGATCATCGAGACCGGGATCTCCCCAGTCAGACTTGGCGTGGCGAATGATGAGCAGTTCTTTCATGAAATTGAGTTTCAACGGACGGCATCAACCTCTTCGCGGACTCACAAGTTGCCAACGCAATCGTTTCATTTTCTGAAATTCACATCGCGTCCGCCTCTCCCTCGATTACCATTTCACTCGCCTCACATCCATCGTTTCCGAAATGAAAACCTCACTCCTCTCTTTGATCGTCGCCGCCGCAACCATCGCCACGAGCACCGCAGCCGACGGCCCTCTCGTCTATTTTGGCACCTACACCAAAGGGAAATCGAAGAGCGAAGGCATCTATGTCTCCCGCCTCAATCCAAAGACCGGCGAACTCTCGGCTCCCGAACTCGCAGGCAAGGTGACCAATCCCTCCTTCGTCGCCATTCATCCCAATCATCGATTCCTCTACTCCGTCTCCGAGGTCGCCACGGAGGGCGGAAAACCTGGCGGCGCCGTCACCGCCTTTTCCATCGATCAGACGACAGGGAAGCTGACCGAGCTCAACGCTGAAAGTTCCGGCGGAGCGGGTCCGTGCCATCTGTCGGTCGATCCCTCAGGTAAAGTCGTCATCGTGGCCAACTACGGCGGCGGCAGTTGCGCATCTCTCGCGGTCGCTGAAGACGGTTCCTTGAAACCCGCCAGCAGTTTCATTCAACACGAGGGCTCCAGCATCAATCCCCGTCGCCAGAAAGAGCCCCACGCTCACTCGGCCAATACGTCACCTGACGGACGCTTTGCTTTTGTCGCCGATCTCGGGATCGATAAGATCAAGACTTACTCGCTGGACGCCGAAGCCGCCACCTTGACCCCTCACGGCGAAACCCAGATCACCCCGGGCTCTGGACCGCGTCACTTTGCCTTTCATCCCAGCGGCAAGTTTGCCTGGGTCATCAACGAACTCTCTCTCAGTGTCACCGGCTTTCGCTATGATTCAGAGAAAGGAACGCTGACGGAAATTCAGAGCATCTCCACCATTCCGGACGCGGATCGCAACCGGGAAGGCCTTTCCACCGCCGAAATTCAGGCTCATCCCAGCGGCAAGTTTGTCTTCGGGTCCAATCGTGGACACGACACTATCACCGTCTACCAGGTCGATGAAGCCACCGGACAACTCACTTTCGTCGAAGTTGAGCCCATTCGAGGCGAGACCCCTCGAAATTTTGGCATCGATCCCTCAGGCCGCTTTCTCCTCGCCGCTGGCCAAGCCTCAAACACCATCAGTGTCTTTGCGATCGACCCCAAAACCGGCGAATTGACCGATACCGGACACGGAATCTCGGTCGACGCCCCGGTCTGTGCGCGGTTTCTCCCGCTCCCCTAAAACGGCAACATCATTATTTGATGCGAGTTACAACATCACCCCCCTAACCAAAGGCGTCAGGTTGGTGATGAATGGTAAAATTTTTATTTCGCCTGAATATCAGCGAAATTTTGGCCGTCAAACAGCAAAACCAATAATGTAAATTCGGGTTTTCGATGATTTTCATAGAAAAACCTTAAGGATCATTAAATTTTCGCTTGTATAAAGGATCTAAAAATTATAAATTTCTCCCATGAAACGCTTTCTCGTCACATTGACCGCGGTTGCCCTCGCCGGTTCCACCCTTCAGGCTGCTGGCACGGATCCGAATTTGGATTACAACGTCCTTCAAGGCCGCATTGCCTCCATGGAGAGCAAGGTGAAGATGCTCGAAAAAGCCCTGAATGAACTCAGCGCCCGTGTCGCCGAGCCTTCCCCCACCAAGACTTCCGCCCCTGTCGTTCAGCAGACTCCGGCACCGACGCCTCCCGCTCCCCCTGTCACGCCAGCCCCGGATGCCGAGCCGACAAAGGCACCTGTTGCTCCCGCCGCGACTCCTGAGGTGGAAAAATACGTGATCGGAGAAAACGACACCATCAGCGAAATCTCCCGCAAGCTGAACATTCCTCGCGCCGAGTTGATGGAAGCCAACAACCTCCGTGAAGGTCAGCAGATCTATATCGGCGACGAGCTGATCGTTCCCCAGCCGAAAAAGGCGGAGCCAGCGATCGTGAAGGCAGATGCGCCCAAGAATACCGAGAAACCGAAGCCTTCATCGGCAAAACCTGCGACTCCGACTTCTCCTGCCGCCACCTACACTGTCAAGTTGGGTGACACGCTCACGAAAATCGCCCGCGAGCATGGCGTCTCAGTTGCCGATTTGAAACTCGCCAACAACATGAAGAGCGATTTCATCAACGGCGGTCAGAAGCTGAAGATTCCCTCAAAGAATGGCGGCGGAAGCAACAGCAGCGGCAGCGTTGCCGCCTCGGAGGAAATCAACCAACTACTCAAGGCCGAAGAGACCTACGGCGTCTACACCGTCCTCAAGGGAGACACGCTCTACTCTCTGGCCCGCGATTTCTTCACCTCGGAAAAAGAGATTCAGCGCCTCAATAAACTGGGCAGCGCCACCAGCATTCGTCCTGGCCAAGACTTGGTCGTTCCGACCTCCAAGTATGCGCAACACCACGACCTCGCCAACAACGGCTGAGAATTTGTAGAATTTGTCTAGGATAACGTCTCCCAAGGGTTGTTCAGACATCGTTGAGTGGTCAAAGGATAGCCCGGCTCGTTCGCGAGCCGGGCTTTTCCTTTTTCTGCTTTTGTGGCACGGTCCCCTTGCCCGGCGTCTCGGGCCTCTTGTCCATGATCCCCCGTTTTCTTCCCTCCCTCCTCGCCGTATCCGGCGTATTTCTCATTTCCCTCGCAAGTCTTGTCGCTGCGGACCCGCCCTCCGTCGATCGTGAGGCCCTTCAGGTCGCCATTTCCGAGGAGAACTATGATCAGGTGATCAGCCTGACAGACAAACTTCCCGAAGATTCTCCCCTGCTGCGCTATCGGGCCGCCGCGTTTCAGAGGCGAGGCATCGATCATTTTTTCGAAGCAGAGATCAAGGAATCGATTGCCGATTTCGACGCCTACCTCGCGATTTATCCCGAGGAGGACCCTCATCACTGGCAGCGCGGCATCTGCTACTACTACGCTGACGACTTTGAAAAAGGGAAAGCCCAGTTCGAGCGGCATCAGACCGTGAATTCCCAGGATGTGGAAAATGCCGTCTTTCATTTCATCTGTGCCGCCCGCGCCCCAGGCGGTAGCGAGGAAAAGGCCCGGGCCGAGTTCATCAACATCAAGGCCGACTCCCGCGTCCCCATGACAGAAATCTGGGCGCTCTACGCCGGCCACGGCACGCCCGAAGCGGTCATCGCGGCCACTCAGGTCGGAAACCCCTCCGAAGCCGAGCTGCGAAACCGGCTTTGCTATGCCCATCTCTATCTCGGTCTTTACTACGAAGCCATCGGTCAACCCGAAAAAAGCGCTGAACACATCATCCTCGCTGCCGGCAAATACCGCATGGATCACTACATGGGGCAAGTCGCTCAGGTTCACGCGAAGCTGAGGAAACTCAAGGTCCCGGAGGAGTGATTGCGCCATCTTTCCTCATTGTTCTCCTCCGTCTCATTCCCTAGCCTTTCGATCAAATGAAGCCCCTTTTCTCAATCCTTCTCATCACCACACTCTGCGGCCCGATCGCGTCCGGCATCCTTTTCGCCCAAGAAAAGGATGGGGACAGCGCGTCCAAGCAAGCTCCCTCACACTACTCCCAAAAGATCGCCTCTCGGGATGGCACTGGAAAAGTCTACATGGGACGCGAGATGGCACAGGTCGTCGGACATGGAGCGGTTCGCTGGCTGGAAAGACCGGAACGCGAGCGCGAGGAAACCCCGGCCGAGGTGATCAAGAACATGGAACTCAAGCCCACCGACGTCGTCGCCGATATCGGGGCAGGCTCCGGTTACTTCACTTTCCGCATCGCACCTGTCGTGCCCGATGGCAAAGCGCTCGCCGTCGACATCCAGCAGGAGATGCTCGATTTCATTGAAAATCGGAAGAAGGAACTCAAACATGGCAATGTCGAAACCATCCTCGGACAGATCGACGACACCAAACTTCCTGAAGGTCAGGTCGATGCAGTACTCATGGTCGACGCCTACCATGAGTTCTCCCACCCCAGGGAGATGATGGAGTCCATCGTCCGTGGACTGAAAGTCGGCGGACGAGTCATCCTCCTCGAGTATCGCGGAGAAGATCCCACCGTTGCCATCAAGCCCCTCCACAAAATGACCGAACGCCAAGCTGTTCGGGAAATGGAAGCCGTCGGTTTGAAGCACCTTGAAACCCGTGACTTCCTTCCCAGTCAACACTTCATGATTTTTCAGAAGCCGGAACCCGCCGCCAATGCCGCCGCAGCGGGAACGAAGACTCCCGAGTGAGCACCCGTCGCCTCGCCATCGCGATTTGGGCCTTCGCCATCTTGGTGGCGGCCCTTTGGTGGCCAATTAGTTACCGATACAGTCTCGGCGTGGTGGCCGTCGGTCCAAAAGTTTTCAGTCTCTCCTCTTCTCATCGAAGCTCAGCCGTCGGTGTGGCCCTTACATCCGGTGTCGGCAAAGCCATCGTCTACTTTTCCTGGAGTTCCGGATTTACGCGACGCGGGTTTATCTGCGAGCCAGTTCTCGCCCACGAATTCCCCCATCCCTGGCTCGGTTTTCAGCTAGAAG
Source organism: Verrucomicrobiia bacterium (assembly GCA_020440025.1). Taxonomy (GTDB): domain Bacteria; phylum Verrucomicrobiota; class Verrucomicrobiia; order Verrucomicrobiales; family DEV007; genus JAEUHH01. The sequence continues at coordinate 14,559 of JAGROX010000107.1, read as the reverse complement.
GTGGTCGTCTCTGGATCAGCTTCCCCATCGGAGCAGCTGTCGCGTTCGTCATGATCGGCGCGTTTTTTCATCTTCGATCCGGCCGAGGTCGCCGCGGGGTGACTTAGCCGTTCACTCCCACGGCATCTTGTGGTAAGGGGTTCTCTCCGCCCCCGCATCCTCACACAGCTCACCAACTGTCCGCTCTCTCCGCCATGCCCGTCAGCTCACAATCGATCATCAAGAGACTGACGAGTTCGGCCTTCTCCTGGCAGGCATGCCTGCGCTTCCTGGTGATTTTTTCCCCTGCCTGGATGCTGATCGCTCTGGTGGCGCAGCATGCGGTGAACATTCCAGTCTGGGACGGCTGGGAACGGGCGGAACTGTTGCAGAAATGGGATGCGGGAACCGTGACCTTTCGGGACCTCTATGCGCCGCACATCGACCATCGCATGGTGTTTCCCCGACTCATCAGCCTGTTCGTCGCGTCGGTGGCAGATGGTGACCTGCGTTGGGAAATCGCCGCCAGTTGGTGCTTTGGGTTTGCCGCCGGATTGGGAATCTGGGTCTTGGCCCGCCGAACCCTGGGGCAAACTCTGTGGACGGGCGGCCTCGCCTTTCTCGCGAATCTATGGATCTTTTCGCCGTTGCAATATGACAACTGGCTCTGGCCCATCCAGACCGCGTTTCTGCTGCCGATGAGTTGCCTCATCTGGGCGCTGGTGGCGACGACGCAACCGAACTGGCACTGGGCGAAACGCTTTGCTCTCGCCGCCGGTCTCGCCATCGTGGGAACGCACAGTTTTTCCCACGGTCTCTTCATCTGGCCCGCCGTTTTCTGCCTGATGCTGATGCTGCCAAAATCCTGTCCTGAAGCTTCGGGAAAGTGGTCCTTCCTCATCGCCTGGGTGATCACCGCAGGGGTGATCATCGGCTGCTACTTCGGGGCCGACTACACGGTGGCGACCGAATATTCCTACAGCCAGCAGCGTGGAGAAGCGACACCCCTGATGGCCTACTGGAAGGAAGCCGTCGCCGAAAGCGGGCGCATGTGGGAGTTCTTCCTCGGCATCCTCGGAGGGCCGATGGTGAGACAATTTTCGGGCGATCCTTTGCCTCCTTCGAAACTGGCTGGGCTTATCAGCCTATTGGCCTACACCGCCTGCGGGATCTGGGCACTTTGGCAGGCGAAAACGAATCCCAAGAACTGGGCGCGAGTGCTTCCCTGGCTGGCGCTCGGAGGTGCCGTGATCGCCATCGCACTGGGAGCAAGTGTCGGACGTTCCGCCATCCTTGCCGGTGCCCGCGCTTCGGTGCCTCGATTCTTGAGCATCAGTCTGTATCTGCCATTCACCTATCTCGCGGTCGTTCTCTTGTGCTGGGAAAAACAACGCCGATCGGAGAAATCGCCGATCTGGAATCGCCGTCTGGCAACCGGTGGCACGGCCATCTTGGGTGGGTTGATCGCACTCCAATGTCAGCCTTGGCTCTACGGAGCACGGTTGATGGAGATCTGGCACATTTCTCGGCTTCAGGGTCAGGCTCACGTGATGTTCATCGAGCACTTCGAACCGGAACCTTCGCGTATTCTGGCCTACTCCTATCCCGAGGTGAAGCGCTATGCCCCGATTCTAAACCGACTGGGCTATCTCGATCCGCCATTGGTGAAAACACTGGCCCTGGATCAGTTCACCGTTTCCGAGAAACCTCTCCCGGTTTCCAAGGGACTCTTGGAATCGGCGGAACGGGTGACCTCCGATGACTTTGATGGATGGCTACTGAAAGGCCTCGCGATTTTTCGAGAACCGTCCCGTCCTGCCGACGTCGTCCTGTTGACCGCCGAAAGCGCCGAATCTCCCGGGCCGATGATCGTGGGAACCGGAGCCATCGATGGAACGCTTCTGCCGACTCGATATCGAATTGACCTCCAGTTCTCCGCGATGTGGGAACTGCTTGAGCGAGATCCGGGAACTTGGATGCGATGGCGAGAGCGACTCGCTTTGAACGCCCTACCCCCTGAACGGCCTCTGACCATCCGAGCGTGGGCATTTGACATGCAAAAACGGAAAGCCTACCCGCTGCCCCAACGATTGATCCTGAAAGCAGATGGCGCCGGGGTTCTCGAAAAAGACTGACCCTCCACCTCGGAGTCGGCCAAGGAATTTTGAAAAAAAAGGGCGACGCCGAAACGGACACTCTCCGATTTCGACGTCGCCCTGTAACCCCTCAACACAAATTCATGAAGATCGAGAAACCAAGCCTTGTGGTTGTTGGAAACACTCAGTCTTTGTAAATATAATATTATTGATAATTTTCATAAATCAAACGGTTTTCTAAAACTTTTTCATTTTCTTCCTTTCATCTGATCCAATGACATCCTTCCAAGATGGCGAACGTTCCCCTTGGCACTCGTTTCTGCCCCAAGAGACAAGCTTGCAATTGTGGAGGGATCGAGAATTTCGCGACGGAACTGAAAACATGGCCATGGATGAAGCCTTGCTGCTATGCGCCGATCAGCCCGTTCTGCGCTTCTATGCTTGGCAAAAACCGGAGATCACCCTCGGATTTTTCACGCCGACTTCTACGATCTCGGGTCGACAAGAACCACTGACTCGTCGCTGGACGGGCGGCGGCGTTGTCGAACACGGCGAGGATCTGACCTTCTCACTCTCCGTGCCGCGCCGATTCCTCGCCTCGGCAACGAGCGCCGGAGACCGTTACCGACAGATTCACGAGGCACTTGCCTTGGCGCTTCGTGATCACGGCTTGCCGCAGGCCATCGCCGCGCCCTCCCTTGCCACCACAGACCACTCGGACTCTCCCGGCTTTTGTTTCGCGGAGCCCGTGGCATGGGATGTCATCGACACGGCGAGCGGGGAGAAGCTCGCTGGCGGAGCCCAAAGGCGCTCACGAGCAGGCCTCCTGCATCAAGGTAGCGTGAGGCTGCCTCCGGCCCTTCGAACCATGGATCACGAATGGACTTCGACATTTGCCAGCTTGTTGACAGGTCGTGGCGACCGAATTGAAAGCATTTCCGCCCCTTCTCCGGAGAACCTTGCATACGCCGATCAATTAAAGCGGGAGCGCTACAGCTGCGCTGATTGGAACGGTCGCTTTTGAGAAGCAAACCCGCCGGGCGCGTGCTAGACTACCGGCTTGGGTGTCGCTGCAGCGAAAGGCTTGAAGGTTTTTCGTTTCCTCGCCACCATTTCCTCCCCCCCCTTCTCTTTCCGTTCTTTCCCCCATGCAGAGCCGATTTACTTTCGAACTCGACGGCGAAACTTATCACGTTGACGGCGAACCAGTGAATCGCACCCTGGCCGCCCATCTTCACGACTGCGGCTTCGGCAGAGATGATCGATTCCGGAACCCTGACCCTTGGTTGGGCGGCGCGCCTCTGATCTTGCTCGACTCCGACGGGCACGGACGACCGGCACTGAGATCCATCGATGCGGCCCTGACCCTACTCCCCACCGTGGCGGGGAGGCGCCTCTGGTCGGCCGAGGGATTGGTGGACCGCGCCTCTGGCGGCGACACCCACCCTGCTTTGGAAAGAGTCAATGCCCACCCCGAAGTCGAATGTACCTGGGCAGGTCGAGCCCGACTGATCACCGCCCTCTTTGAGGGATATTATCGAGCCGATTTGGAATTGGCAGGTCAGATCAATGATCAATTGGACGGCTGCCTGTCGCGAACGGCCTACTATGAGGCGATGCGTGACATTGCGACCTCGTTGTTTGGCGAGAGTCAGAAGCGGCGCCATGAAGCCAAGCAAGGCAGCGAAATGCAGGGGAACGCCGACGCATTCGAGCAAGGTCGAGTCGATATTTTTGGAGACGAATTCTCGGCGCTGCTGGCGGGCGACGTTCCAGAACCCGAGGACTTCAGCTATGTCGACGCGGAAAAGCGGCGGTTCTATCGTCCACAGACCATTGTCGACCTGGCGAAATTGCTGGCCCAGTTTCCCAAAGCGATCATCGTTGGGGGCTCAGCCGACCTTCTTCAAGGGCGTGCGGAAAACGACTGGGATTGTCTGATTTCCACCGATGGCGTCGGCGATCTCAGAGCGCTCTATGATCACGAGGACCATTGGGATATCGGTGCGGCGGCTCCGCTGACTTCCATCAATGAAATCCTCGGTCAACCGTATCCGGCACTCGGCAAGATATTACGGCGTTTCGGCAACCGCTCGATCCGCAATCGTATCACCCTCGGAGGCATTCTGGGGTCAGGACGCCAGGATGGAGAGATCGCCCCAATCCTGATTGCTCTCGATGCCCAGGTTCGAGTCATTTCTCTCGAAGGGGAACGCGACATTCCCGTGGCTCGCTTTTTCGAGGGCAACGGCAAAACCAATCTGCGGCCTTCGGAAGTGATTGCCGACATCATTCTTCCCCGGTTCACCGCCGACGTCCTCAAATCGCGAGGATGCCAGGTTCGTATCTGTGAGACCTACAAAGCCGCTCCAAGACGGGAACTGGGCACCGGTGCCGTCACGGCTGCCTTTGCCGTGGAATTGGACACCAAAGGACACATCACCCACGCTTGGATCGCCTACTCAGGAGTCGCGGACCGTCCGTTCCGAACCCGTGACACCGAGGCGGCCCTGATCGGAAAACCTTGGACGGAGGACACCATTTTTGGCGTTCTTCCCACCCTCAGCCGGGAAATTCAGTCTGCGCCCGGAGCCAAATCGCCCACCCCCGGGATGAACGAGAGCGAGTTCGAATACCGCCGTCAACTGGTGATCACTCTCCTGCAGAAATTCTTCTATCAGCACCCAAAGGGTGATGGATCCCCCGTCGAACTCGGTGCCATCAGCGAGGTGATTCAGCCAAAGCGCCCCCTCTTTCAGCCCCCGAGTGCGGTCTGAAACGGTGATCGACACTGACCTCGCTCGCGTCTAATTTTCGTTTTTCTTCCTTTGGCTTCCAACGACACGCTACCGACCACACCACTCTCCGCATCACCTGCCTTTGGTGGGATGTCTGCTGTCGGGCGCGGTATTCATGGCCACCAGGTGGAGTTGGTTGCGAGACTCGTGACCTCCCCCCACGCGGCGGGTTCGATCACCTCCAAGAATGCCGCCGAAGCCAGAAAACTGCCCGGCGTTGCCTTGGTGTTGCTCGCAGAAGATCTTGGAGACAAGAATCGCTTTCGCCCCTTGCGCGCCGACGAGCCACTTCTCGCCGATCACGAAGTCAGCTACCTCGGTCAGCCAGTGGGAATCGTGGTCGCCGACACCAGGGAACACGCCGATGCCGCCGCCGCACTGGTGGAAGTGCGCTACCACGTTTCCCCTGCCACCACCAATCTGGAGCACGCGCTGGCATTGCAGCACTTTCATGGGGAGGCGACCAGCATCACCCGGGGCGATCCCGGCACCGCGATTGGAAAATCGCCGCATACCTTTGAGGGAACCCTGGACATCGGCAGCCAACTCCCCTTTGCCGGAGAACCTTTGTGGGCTCGGGCGACACCGACAGAGGACCATTCGCTCATCATCCAGACCCCGGCCGAATTGCCATCCCGCGTTCGGGCGGCCATCGCCTCTGCCGTCAAGGTTCCAGAGAGTCACATCGAGGTCGTTCCGGCCCGAATCGAAGGCCTATCCGGAGGACGTCAGTCTGAAGCCGCCTACGTTGCCACGCTGGCCGCCATCGCTGCCAAGCGAACCGGGCGCCCCATCAGACTGGAGCTTTCACGCACCCACGACTTGGCCATCACCGCCAAAAGGCACGCGCTCAAAGCCGAGTTCGAAGTGGGATACAATGATGAAGGTCTGGTGCTCGGAGCGGATATCACCCTGACCCTCGATGGTGGTCACCGACGTGGCGACTCCGACACCGCACTGGATCAGGCCATGCTTCATGGCGATGGAGCCTACTTTGTGGCGGATTTTCGAGTCACGGGTCGACTCTGCCGAACTAATCACGTGACCGGCTCTTCCCTGCCTGCCGAGGGAGCCGCGCAAGGTGCCATGGTGATGGAGGAAATACTCTCCCAGGTCGCGCACCGACTTGGCCTTCCCACCGAGAAAGTCCGCGAAACCAATCTTTATCGGGAGACCGACAACCGACACTCCACCCCCTACGGCCAGCCGGTTGACTGTGATCCCCTGCAACGTCTTTGGTCCGATCTGCTGAATCGCTCCGATTTCGCCATTCGTCGAGATGCCATCATCAAGGCCAACGCAATCAATCCGTGCTACAAGCGCGGCATCGCCGTGGTGCCCGCAAAATTTGGAGTGGGCGATCCGCGAGCTGAGCGCAACCAGGCAATGGTTCTCGTCCAGTTGCTGGTGGACGGTTCCGTCTGCGTGAGGCTCGGATGCATCGACGCCGGAGATGGACTCTCGCAGCGAGTGGCAGAAGAGGCCGCGGCCCAGTTTGGCGTTCATCCATCCCAGGTGGTGGTTCGATGCGGGGATCTGCATTGCACTCCACACATGTGCGCCCGGATCGGCAGTGACACCGTCGGGTTGATGCGCCGCGCCGTGGCCGATGCCAGCGCCGCATTGAAATCTCGTCTTCGGCCCATCGCCGCCCAGATGCTCGCCGCATCGGGGGCCAATGAGATCGATGCCGAGACCATTCGCTTTGCCGATGGAAAAGTCGGCACCGGTGCCCAGACCACCACCACTCTGACTTTTGGCGAACTGGTCGATGCCGCTTGGCGACGCCGGACCAACATGACCGCGATCGGGTATCATCGAACTCCCAACCTGTGGTGGGATCGCGAGATCGGTGCCGGTTGGCCCTTCTCTGGATTTGTCTATGGCGTTGCGGTGGTGGAAGTCCAACTAGACGCCTTCACCGGCGAAGTTCAGGTGCTGCGCGCCGACATCATGCATCAGGGTAGTTCCGCGGTGGGAGCGTCACACGACCGAGCCCAGATTGCTCGTGCCTTGCAACTGGGGCTCGGCTGGATGCTTCACGAAACCGTTGCTTGGAATACCGAAGGGGCGCTCTGCCAGGACTCGGCCCGCTCTTACGCCATTCCCGGATTTGGAGACGCCCCCTTGCAGCTCGAAATCGACCTCGTTCCGAGCCCGAACCAACCCTCCGAGTTCGCCGCCGCCAGCGGTGCCGAGAGCGCCGTTTTTCTGGCCAGCGCCGCCCGCGAGGCCACCCGCGAAGCGATCCGTGCCTTCGGCACCCCGGTGAATCGCCACATCGAAGTCTTCCTTCCCGCTCCCGCGACTCCCGCCGCCGTCTTGGCGGCCCTTCGCGAAATGAGCGGTCGGTTGACCGCTTCGGCGGCAGGGGGCTGATTCTTCTCAGATTTTGAGAAAAGGGGCAAACAACCCCGCTTGATCCAGAACGGTCAGCGCCACGGGCACTTGCACCGACTCGGTTGCGCTCTAAGATCAACCCATGTCTTTCGACCCGAATCTGCCCATCATTCCCGAGATTGCCATCGGTCCCTACTCGATGGGGGGAAAGGAGCCCATCTTCTTTCTGGGGCCCTGCGTGATCGAGTCTGAGGCGTTCGTTCGGGACATCGCGGGCAAGATCAAGGAGATCGCCGATGCCGCCGGGGCTCAGTTTGTTTTCAAAGCCAGCTACGACAAGGCCAATCGCAGTTCAGTCAGCTCCTTTCGCGGGATGGATTGCCGGGAAGGATGCGCCCTCCTCGCCGATATCGGGCGGGAACTCGGCGTGCCGGTGACGACTGACGTTCACTCGCCGGAGGAAGCGACCATCGCCGGAGAATTCATCGATGTCCTGCAAATCCCGGCCTTTCTTTGCCGCCAAACCGACCTGATTGAGGCCGCTGCGAAGACCGATCGAGTGGTAAATGTGAAAAAAGGCCAATTTTTGGCGCCATGGGACGTTACTAACATAGCCGAGAAGCTAAAAGCTTTCGGTAACTTGAATTTCTTTTTTACTGAAAGAGGTGTGAGCTTCGGGTATAATAATTTGGTGGCCGACATGCGGTCGCTCTACTGGATGCGGGAGCTGGGATACCGGGTGGTATTCGACGCGACCCACTCAGTGCAGCGTCCGGGAGGTCTCGGAGACAGCAGCGGTGGTGACGGCAAACTCGCCCCGATCCTGGCCCGAGCCGCGATGGCTACCGGTTGCGATGGCATTTTTATGGAAACCCACCCGAATCCCGAGAAAGCGCTCAGCGATGGGCCCAATCAAGTCCCGTTGGAAAAACTCGGGGCGGTGCTGACGCAACTCCGACGGGTTCATGCCGTCATCCACGAAAACTGAACGAAACTCCCCGACAAGCCTCCAAGCTAGAAGTCATCATGTCGTCCTTTCATCGCTCCCTGCCATTAGGCCTCGCGATTGCCCTCCTCGCAGGCATCGCGACGACGGGATCGTTGCGCCTGAAATCTCAGGCCCAGGACGCCACCGACAAACCGGCCATTCGACGTCCCGAGCCGGTTCCGGTTCCGGCCACTGTTCCTGATCCCGCCCCAAAACCGACGTCCACTCCTGCCCCGGTCGCAGAAATCGCCCCGGATAGTCCTCCGGCGGCCTCCGATTCAACGTCTCCCTCTCCCGATAGCAAACAAAAGAAAATCAGCTCGGCCGAGTCCGAGGAATCCGACACTCCGGAAAGTGAAGGAGCCGAGGATGAAGGTTCCAACATGGCGGCACTGTTCCCCATCGGTCGCGTCTTTGAAGGAGTCAAAATTCCCAGCTACTCTGGAGACGCTCTGGGTTCGGTGATTCATGCCGACTACATGCGCCGGGCAGACGATGAGCATCTGGAGATGGAGATGCTTGAGATCGTAGTCTACAATGCCGGAGAAGCCGATTCACGCATCCTTACCGATCGAGCCATCTACGATATGAAGGCAAAAACGCTCCGCAGCACGACTCCGGCCAAGATTGTCCAGAAGCAGTTTGAGATGCGGGGAGATCGGATGTTTTTCGACAGTATCACTCGCGTCGGTCACATGGATGGCAATGTGAAGACCCTCATCTACCAAGTCGATCAGTTTGTGTCGCCAAGCAGCCCGAGTGCCCCTCCCTCCAGCACTCCCTGACCCACTGATCGCATCCAACAATTTTCCTGAAATCCCCAACTACCACGAGAAAGGACCCCATGAAGCCCCATCCAAACCGTTCACACACTGCCCTCGCGCTTGCGATCGGACTGACCACTCTGGTGGCATCCGTCGGCGAGTCTCTGGCCCAAACCCAGATTCGTGGAAACCGCGCCTCCTCAACGCCTCGGAGCACGGAATCCAGGACCCAAGCCATCGAGAGCCTCACTGAACGCCTCCCGGAGTCCATGAAGGAAGACGAGCGCGTCAGCACCGTCACCAATGCGGTCCGTTCCCGAGTCGGTGATGAATTGGAAAACAAGAGCACCGAAGATCTCATCCGCTCGGCTCAACAGACGATGGCGAAGATTCGAGAAGGCGAACGCCCGGAGACGACGATCACGGACACCACGACGCCTCCCCAGACTGCCCAACCTCTCATCCCCGAACCCGCCGCAAGCGCCCGACCGGCCGCGCCTGTCGCGGCTCAACCAGTCGCGCTTCCGACCCAACCTGCCGCTGCCCCGGCACCTCAGATGGTCGCCCAAGTCACTCCGGCGCCTGCTCCCCCCGGCATCAGTGATCCTTCGGGGATTCCCGCACCGGTCCCATTGACGCCGCGCTACGAAAAGCAAAAAGGATCCAGCTCCGAGATGATGGAAATCGAGGCGGATTCTTCGGTGATGGACAATGAGAAGCGTCTCATTACTTTTTCCGGCAATGTCATCGTGACTGAGCCGCGATTCACCATGACGGGCGACAATCTCGAGGTCTGGATGAATGACGAGACCAATCTCGACGGCTCTCCCGCCGCGAACGCCGCCGCTGGGGCAGACGAAAACGCGCCTCCTTTCAAGCGCGCCATTGCCACCGGGGGCATGGTGGAGATCGAGAAAATCGGAGCGGACGGCAAAGTGCAAATCGCCAAAGCCCGAAAAGCCGACTACGACGCCGCCACGGGAGACATCGTCCTGACCGGTGGCCCTCCGACGCTGCAAAGTGGATCCGGCTTCGTGAACCCGAGTTCACCCGATGCCGTCATCATTCTCCGCGCCGATGGAAACCATCAGCTGAAAGGCGGCACGGGGCGCACCAAGATTGAGATCCCTCTCAAGGGAGGCGGCCCAGCGACCACAACGACGCCCCTTTCCGGCGGATTGGATTCCATCACGAATCGAGGCTCCCGCTGATCAATTGACGCCGAGTTAACCACGTCGCTACCTGCCTGCACCCGCTTTCACCTTTGGTATGCCACCTTCTTCAGCCGACCTGAACGCTCCGCAGTCACCCCAGCCCTCGACTCCGGAACAGCGGCAGGCGACCAGCGATCCCAGCCTCGCCTATCACAGCGAGGAGGAGATGCTGCTCCAGACGCGGGACCTCGTCAAAGTCTACGACGGACGTGCCGTAGTCAACGGAGTGGACATCAACGTGCGTCCCGGCGAAATCGTGGGACTCCTCGGCCCCAATGGAGCGGGAAAGACGACGACCTTCTACATGATCGTCGGACTCGTCCCCCCGAACGGCGGCCAAGTGGTCTTCGACGGTGCCGACGTGACCGGAGAGCCCATGTTCAAACGGGCGCGACTCGGCATGGGATATCTGCCGCAGGAAGAGTCTATTTTTCGAAAAATGACGGTGAGGGAAAACCTCATGGCGGTCATGGAGACCCTGAAACTGAGCAAGGAGGAACGGGAAGACCGGACCCAACAACTGCTGAAGAGTTTCGGGATCGAGCACATTGCAGACAACGTCGCCCTGACCTGTTCGGGCGGAGAAAAACGTCGCCTCACCATTGCCCGATCTCTGGTGACACAGCCGAGCCTCCTCATGCTCGATGAACCCTTTTCCGGCGTGGATCCCATCGCCGTGAGTGAAATTCAAAACATCGTCCGCAGCCTGCGCAAAGCCGGCCTGGCGATTCTCATCACCGACCACAATGTCCGAGAAACCCTCGAAATCGTTGATCGCGCTTACCTCATTTTTGAAGGAAAAGTCCTCCGTGAAGGCACCCGGGATTTCCTCATCAATGACCCGGTCAGCCGAGAACTTTATCTCGGCGAGCGCTTCAAAATGTGATCCCAACAGTAGGATCACAAAGCCTTGGCCCATTCAACAGGGTCAGGTCGGCGACCCAACCCTGTCAGATCGACACCGGGCCGGGAGAAATCCTTTTCCA